>DATCWU010000301.1:0-1172 GCA_036566165.1 Rhodanobacter sp.
TCATGCCGTCCGGATGAAGCGTGAACTGCACCTTGTCACCAACCTTCGCCGCCCTGAGCAATTCGGGCGCAGCCACCTTGAACGCCATGGTCATCGCTGGCCAGCCAATCGACGTTATGGCTTCGTGCTGCAAGGTAATGCTGCCCGTGGCGGCATCGACCGCCTTGACCACGCCGACACTGTGCGCATCGGTGACGTTGACCTCGTGCTGCATGTCGGCCATGCCGGCCATCTTCGGACTTGCTTGCTGCGCGGTGGCAAACGCTGAAATGGCGAGCAGTACGCTGGCGATGGCCAGGAGCGCGGGGGCATTCTTCATTGGTCAGTTTCCTTACAGGTCGGGTTGAATGGAAGGCAATGTCGCGTGCGCCCGTCGGGTCCTGCGCAGGCGCCGCAATGCCAGCAGACGAAACGCCGCAGGCACGATCAACATGGACAACAATGGCGCGGTGATCATACCGCCCACCATGGGCGCAGCAACCCGCTGCATGACTTCGTGACCGGCACCCTGGCCGACGAGAATCGGGAACAGGCCAGCGAGGATGACGGCTACGGTCATGGCCTTGGGACGTACGCGTTGCACCGCACCTTCGCGAATGGCGTCGTCCAGCGCATCCACGCCCGCTTGCGGATCCAATTGCAGGCGTCGGTCCCACGCATGCCGCAGGTAGAGCAACATCACCACACCGAACTCCGCCGCGACGCCACCCAGTGCAATGAAGCCAATCACTGTTGCCACCGACACGGCCTGCCCCATCAGCCAGATCAACCACAGGCCGCCGACCAGCGCGAATGGCAAGCTGGCCATGATCAACGCCGCTTCATCCAGGCGGCGAAACACGCCGTAGATCAGCACGAAGATGATCACCAGGGTCACCGGCACCACCAATTCCAGTCGGCTCATGGCCCGCGCGAGGAATTCGAACTGCCCCGACCAGTCCAGCGTGTAACCTGCGGGCAAAGTGACCTGCGCCGCAACGGCCCTTTGCAAATCGGCCACCACCGCACCAAGCGAGCGGCCGGCGGTATCGACGTAGACATACGTGGCCAGACTGCCATTTTCGCTCTTGAGCATGCTGGGACCGATGTCCGTCCGCACGTCGGCGACTTGGCTCAGCACCAGTTGCGCACCACTCGGTGCTACCAACGGCAACTGACGCAGCGCCTGCACC
>DATCWU010000308.1:0-4024 GCA_036566165.1 Rhodanobacter sp.
AGCTGCCAAGCGTTTGGACGTCCAAACATGGCACAGCTTTCGCACGCATCACCGCTAACGCTGTTACTGGCTCCCACCTGCGGCGCGGCATCCGCCATCCCGGGACAGTCGGGATGGCGGAACGCTTGCACGCAGCGGCACGCTGGTGTCACGGTGGTGCATCGTTCCCGTCAGGGCATTATCCATGTCGCTGCGATTCCGTTGGCTGCAGCTGGACGTATTTTCCGCGCACCTGTTTGCCGGCAATCCTTTGGCCGTGGTGTTTGCTGCCGAGGCGCTGGACGCCACCCGGATGCAGCGCATTGCGCGTTGGACCAACCTGTCCGAAACCGCGTTCCTGCTGCCGCCGACACGGGCCAAGGCGGATTACCGCGTGCGCATTTTCACCCCGCGCCAGGAACTGCCGTTTGCCGGCCATCCCAGCGTTGGCAGCGCCTATGTCGCCCTGGCCAGCGGCATGGTGCGTGCAGACCAGACCCGGCTGGTGCAGGAATGTGCCGCCGGTTTGCTGCCCGTGCGCGTGGTCGGTGACGGACCCGGGCGCAGCATCCATGTACAAGCGCCGGCTGCCAGTGTCAGACCCTGCGGCAACGAAGTTGCCGGACGCTTGTCAGCCGCGCTGCAGGTGCGGCTCGGCGCGCGCAACCTGGGTGAAGTGGACAACGGCCCGCGCTGGCTGGTGTGCGATCTGGGCCACGCCGGCAGCGTGCGGGCGCTGCGCCCGGACATGTCGGCGCTGGCCGCGCTGTGCACGGAGTTCGCCGTCATCGGCGCCTGCGTTTTTGGCCACGAACACGACGGCACGGCAGCCATGGCCGTGCGCGCATTCTGTCCGGCCGACGGCATTCCCGAGGATCCGGTGACCGGCAGCGCCAACGCGGCGATCGCCGCTTACCTGCAGACTACCGGTACCTTGCCTGCCTACGGCCAGCAGTATCGCGTCAGCCAGGGACGTGAAGTGGGTCGCGATGGCTACGTCGAGGTGAGCGTCGATGCCGACACGGGCGCCATCAGCATTGGCGGTGCCTGCTGCATCGGCCTGACGGGAGAGCTGCGCCTGGCCGACGTGCCCTGAACCCAGCGCTGGTCGCGCAGTACCGATGCCGATCGCAGCGTGCGCCGATAACGCGTACCCGGCCACCGCCCGTTCAGCCGCACGCATACCCAGCACCGTGGCGGCAATGCGACAATGCCCAGACTGATTCCAAGGAGACGTAGATGGTGCCCGCGCAAGCCCAGGTCCTGCCGACCAGCACGGAGAGTGTGATTGTTGCGGACAAGCTGCGCGACGGCATCGATCTGCAGATCAACGGCGAGTCTTACCGCCACACCGGCGATCCGGACATGCCGCTGCTGTGGTACCTGCGCGACGTGCTGCGCCTGACCGGGACCAAGGTTGCCGGCGAGCACGACGGCACCGGGGCGGACATGGTGTTGCTGGACGGCAAGGCCGTGCCCGCCGGCAGTGTCTCGATCACGCAGCTGGCCGGCCGCAGGGTGACCACGGTCGAAGGCCTTGCCGGCAATGACGGCACGCTGCATCCGCTGCAACAGGCGTTCATCGACGAGGACGCGATCGGCTGCGGGTACTGCACGCCCGGCTGGCTGATCTCCGGCGTCGACCTGCTGACCCGCAAGCCGCAACCTACGGATGCCGACATCGACCAATTACCCAACCTGTGCCGCTGCGGCTGCCAGACCCGCGTACGGCGCGCGATCAAACGTGTGGCCGCCGGCAAGGCGGGCCAGGCATGAGCGCCCTATCCCGCACCCCGGCGCGTATCGGGCTGTCGCGCCGACGTTTCCTGCAGGTACTGAGCAGCGGCGCCGGCGTGCTGCTGGTCGGCATCAGCACCACCGGCGCGGCGCAGCCGCCGCTGTCACCGGGCTTGCTCGGGGACACGTTCCACGACCTGGGCGCGTTCGTGCGCATCGACGCCGACGGCAACGTACTGATCGGCGCGCGGGATCCGGACACCGGCACCGGCGTGGCCACCGCGTTGCCGCGCATCATCGCCGACGAGCTGGATGCGGACTGGAACCGCGTCAGTGTGGTGCCGCTTGGCCTGGACGTGACCGACAACAACGGCCAGCCGCGCTGGACCTACGGGCGCCAGATCGGCGGCACCGGCACGTCCATCCCCGCGGCCTGGGCCGACTTGCGCCCGGTGGGCGCGCTCGCCCGCTGGTTGCTGCTGCAGGCGGCGGCCAAGCGACTGGGCATGCCGGCAGCGCGTTTGCGTTGCGACTCCGGCACCGTCATCGCCCCGGATGGTCGCCGTTTCACCTACGGCAGCCTGGCTGGCGACGCCAGCAAGATTCCCCTGCCGACCACGGCACCACCGCTGAAAGCGCCCAATCGCTATCGGCTGATCGGGCAAGGGGCCGGTGACGTCGATGCGCGCGAAATGGTCACCGGGCAAACGCGCTTTGCGCTGGACCAGCGTTTTGGCGACACCCTGGTAGCCGTGCTCGCGCACTGCCCATGGGCGGACGGCACATTGGAGCAACTCGACAGCAGTGCCGCGCTGGCCGTCGATGGCGTGGTCAAGGTGCTGATGATCAAACCCGAGCCGGGCGTGGCGCCAGGCGAAACCGCCATGGCACCGGCCGTTGCCGTACTCGCCAAAGACACCTGGTCGGCACTGCAGGGCCGGAACAAACTCAAGCTGACCTGGAAACCGGGCCCCAGCGGCAGCGACAACAGCAATACGCTGGAGCAACAGGCGGCTGCGTTGCTGGCCGGCACCACCGATCCCACCATGCGCGTGCGCAACAACGGCGATCTGGCCGCCGCCGGCAAGAAGGCCGCGCGTCGCCTGCAGGCGACCTACTTCCAGCCATGGCTGGCGCACGCCACCGCCGAACCGATGAACTGCACGGTGCGCCTGGACAAGGACCGCGCCACCCTCATCGTCCCCACGCAGGCCCCACAAAAAGCCTGGGCCGTGGTGCAGCGGCTGACCGGCCTCAGCCCGGCCCAGATCGAGGTGCGCGTGCCGCGCGTGGGCGGCGGTTACGGACGCCGGCTGGATCACGATTACGTCGCCGAAGCCGTGATGCTGGCCAAGGCAGTCGACAAACCCGTCAGCCTGTGGTGGACGCGCGAGCAAGACCTGACTCACGATTTTTACCACTCCGGCTGCGTGCACCAGCTCAGCGCCATCATCGGCCACAAGCGCGAGGTGACGGCGTGGAACCAGCGCATGGTCAGCGCCTCCGCGTTTGCCCGGCGCGGCGTGCCCGACGACCGGTTGTGGACCTCCGAACTGCGTGCCGACCAGTTACCTGCCGGGCTCGTGCCGAACTATCGCAGCGACTGGTACGCGCAAACCTGCGCCATCCCGCGCGGTCCCATGCGCAGCATGCCGGATACCGCCAACGCGTTTGCGGTGGAAAGTTTCATCGACGAAATTGCCCACAGCATGAAAGAGGACCCGCTGGTGACGCGCCTGCGCCTGCTTGGCGACGACCGGCAACTGGCCCTGGGCGGCGACACCACGCTCGACACCGGACGCTTGCGCAACGTGCTGCAACTGGTGGCCGAGCGTATCGAATGGAAAAACTGGTTGCGCAGTTTCAACGGCCTCGGCATCGCCTGCTGGCACATCAACGGCGCCTATGTCGCGCATGCGATCGAGGCCGCGCTGGACGGCGAGCGGTTGATCATCCAGCGCGTGGTGTGTGCCGTGGATGTCGGACGCGTCATCAACCCGACCGGACTGGAAGGCCAGGTCGCCGGCGCCACGCTCGACGCGTTGTCCACCGCGCTCAACCTGGCGATCACCTTCAAGGACGGGCAGATCCAGCAGCGCAAGCTCAAGGACTACCCGCTGGCCAACATGGCCCAACTGCCCAACGCCGTGGAAGTCATCACCGTCCCCGGCGATCGCCCACCCGCCGGCGCCAGCTTCCTGGCCATGCCCAGCGCCGCGCCGGCCCTGGCCAACGCCGTGTTCCGCGTCAGCGCCGTGCGCGTGCGTCGCCTGCCGCTGATGAAGGAGCTGCTGCGGCTGCTGTGAGC
>DATCWU010000312.1:0-5134 GCA_036566165.1 Rhodanobacter sp.
TTGTCGGTGAACGAATCGCTGTCGCGCGAGCGCAGGCGTTCGATCAGTGACGCGGTGATGATCGGTGCCGGCACGTCCAGCTCAAGCGCGGCGGCGACGGTCCAGCGGCCTTCGCCGGAATCGACGACGTATGGCGCCACGCCGTCCATCGTCGGGTTCTTGCCAAGTGCGTCGGTGGTCAGGTCGAGCAACCACGAGCGCACCACACTGCCGTAGCGCCAGATTTCGCCGACCTGGTGCAGATCCAGCTGGAATTCCTGTTTGTGCTGCAGGATGGAGAAGCCTTCGGCGTAAGCCTGCATCAAGCCGTATTCAATACCGTTGTGTACCATCTTGGTGAAGTGGCCGGAGCCGACCGGGCCCACGCGGCCCCAGCCCTGGTCCTTGCCTGGCGCCAGCGTTTCGAAGATGGGCCGCAACGTGTCGACCAGCTTGGCATCGCCGCCGACCATCATGCTGTAGCCCTCTTGCAGACCCCACACGCCGCCGCTGGTACCGCAGTCGACGTAACCGAGGTCGTGCGCGGCGTAGAGTTTGGCGCGGCGCAAGGTGTCCTGGTAATTGGAGTTGCCACCGTCAATCACGGTGTCGCCTTTGCTCAACAACGGCAACAGCGTGTTGACCGTGTCGTCGGTGACCTTGCCCGCGGGCACCATCATCCACAGCACGCGCGGCGTGGACAGCGACTTGACCAGCGCCGGCAAGGTCTCGGCCGCGGTACCACCCTTGTCTTCCAGCGCCTGGCGCGCGTCCGCGCTCGGATCGAAGCCGGCCACTTGATGGCCGCCGCGCAGCAAGCGCTCGGCCATGTTCGCGCCCATCTTGCCCAAACCGATCATGCCAAGTTTCATGTCAATGTCCTCAAATGCTGTTCAAGATTGGAACCCGCCTCGCCGTCGCGACGTGACGGTGCGCGGCCGCAGCGTGCGCAGGTAGGCCGCGGCAGCCTTGGTGATGGCCTCGGCCTGGGTGGGATACGGGTGCATCACGCGACTCAACGTACGCAAGCCGGCATCGGCGACCATCGCCAGGGTGATCTCGCTGATCATCTCACCGGCGTGGCGCGCGACAATGGTGGCCCCAAGGATGCGATCGGTACCTTCGCGCACATGGATCTTCACGAAGCCGGCTTCTTCACTGTCGGCTACCGCGCGATCGACATCGTGCATCAGGATGGTGAAGGTCTTCACCGGGATCTTGCGCTCGCGCGCCTGGCGTACATACAAGCCGACGTGGGCAATCTCCGGGTCGGTGTAGGTGCACCACGGTATGGTCAGCGCGCTGAAGCGCTCGTGGCCGTGAGCCAGCGCGTTGCGCACGGCGAGGTGCGCGCTGGCATCGGCGGTGTCGTTGAATTTTTCGTCCAGACAGACGTCGCCAGCGGCATGGATGTGACGGTTGCTCGTGCGCAAGAAGTCGTCGACGTGGACGCCGCGGTGGCGGTCATACGCCACACCGGCCGCGTCCAGCCCGAGCCCCTCGACGCTCGGCACGCGGCCGGTACCGGCCAGGATGGCATCGGTGGCAATGGTGTTGTGGTAATCGGCGCTGACCAGATCCACGAGTTTCTGGCCGTGCTCCACACGCACGCCGACAACTTCCGTGTTCAGACGCACGGCAATGCCGTCGCGGGCAAACGCGTCGGACAGGATCTGCGCCGCATCGCGCTCCTCGCGCGGCAGGAACAGCGGCCAGTGCTGGGCGATCGTGGTCTGCGCGCCAAAGCGACAAAACGCCTGCGCCATTTCGCAGCCAAGCGGGCCACCGCCAATCACCAGCAGGCGCGGCGGCAACGCGGTCAGATCGAATACGCTGGCGTTGGTGTAATAGCCGGCGGCCACGAGGCCGGGGATCGGCGGCGTGTCCGGCCGCGCGCCGGTGGCGATCAGCGCCTTGCCAAAGCGCAGTGTCGCCTCCCCCACTTGCACCGCTGCGGGGCTGACAAAGCGGCCAAGGCCAAAGAACACATCGATGCCCATGGCGGCCAGCTCAGGCGCCGAGCAACTGCGGCTGAGCCGTGCGCGAATCGTGCGCATGCGTTCCATCAGTGCGGCAAAGTCGACGCGAATGCCTGCCGGCACCTGCGCGCCGTAACGCTCGGCGCCGCGCATTTCCGCGTACAGCCGCGAGGTGCGGATAAGCGCCTTGGACGGTATGCAACCGATATGCAGGCAGTTGCCGCCAAGCAGGTAACGCTCGACCAGCGCCACTTTTTTGCCCAGCGCCGCGGCCGCTTGCGCGGCCACCACCCCGGTGGTGCCACCGCCGACGATCACCAGGTCGTAGCGTGCCGCCGGCGCCGGATTGCGCCAGTCCGGTGGCCGCACCTGGCTGAGTCGCGCGCGGTCGGCGGCGTCGTCCGGGGCGGTCGATGGCACGCGCTGACGCTCTGGCAGCGGCGGAGCGGGCGGCATGCTGGCCATGCGCTACAACCACCCGCCGCGAAAACCGGCGCGCTGCAAGCCACTACGTATCACCGGGCACCCGCGCAGCAGACGCCAGATCAACTCGCTGCGATAGTTCTCGATCATCATCACCACGATGCCTTGATCCAGCCCGAAGTGGCCAGGCGAAATCCACGCCGGGGCGGCGTCCACGGTGAGGCCGGGGTTGAAGCTGCTGGCGTACTGCTCGGCCGGCAACATCTCCGGATAACGCTGCAGCATGTGCCGTACAGCGGGCAAGCTCAGGTCAGGCGCAAAAGGTAGCGACGCCAACGCCGCCCAACCGCTGAGCGTGCCGTCGTCCGGACCGTAGGGCACACCGCGTGCGGCATAACCAAACAGGCGCCGATGCTGGTCAGCCAGCGCCGGCGGCGCCTGGTTCGGGCCATCGCATGCGGTCAAGCCCCAGCAATCTTCGGCGTAGCCACGGAAACCGTGCGGGTTGCGCCGGGCGTATTCGCGCTGCACCGCGGTGGCGCGCCGGCTGTTTTCAAAATAGTCGCAGTGCTTCTGGCGCATGAACTCATCGCGGATGCCACGAAAGTCGATCCAGGCGTGTGAAAACTGATGGATGAACAACGGCCCGGCGTACAGGAAATCGATGTCGTACAGGTTTTCCCATTGATAGGTCGCCGTCCATGCCGCGTAATGGTCGCGTTGAATCGGATGCGTCGGCGAACCCAGCGCGAGCACGTACAACACCAGGCCTTCGTTGTAGCCGTCCCAACCATAATTGAGGAATCCGCATTCCGGCTTCCAGCCCTGGCGCAACGTCGGCTCGCCGCCTTGCGCCCAGCACCAGTCGACCCGCCGATACAGGACCTCGACCACCTCACGCAGCGCCATTTCGTCGGCGTCGTTGCCGGTGAAGTAACTGGCCGCCGTGAATGCGCCGGCCAACAGCAATGCGCTGTCGATCATCGACAACTCGGACTGCCACACGCGCGCACCGCTGCGCATGTCCAGAAAGTGATAGTAGAAACCCTTGTAGCCGGTAGCCTGGGGGGCGCCGGTCTGATCGCTGTCGCGAAAGAAGCGCAACGCGGCGAGACTGCGCGTCACCGCCTCGGCCCGCGTCATCCAGCCGCGTTCCACCGCGACCGGATACACCGACAATGCGAAACCGACCACGGCGATGCTGCATGGCGAACCTTCACGCGTCGTGTCCGCGATCAACCCGTTGGCCGGATTGAACACGCGCAGGAAATAGCCAAACGCCGCGCGCTGCAGATGATCAAGCAAGGCATCGTCGCTGAGCGCGGAATTCTGCGCAGCGTCTGGCTGAGCGACGTCGCGCAAGGCCGTCACCGGCACTCAGCCGCTGACGGCGAGGGACTGGCACCGACCACGCCCACGCGGGAGTTGCTGCCGCGCCGCGCCGCGCCGGAACGGGACGTGGCATGCAGCGTGGCGGCGGCCTCGACCGCGGGGCGGGCACGCGTGACATCAAGCTTCATCGTGGTCGTCCGGGTGCATGCATCTTCTCCGCAGCGCTCACTGGCGCGCCGGGTCATCCGCGGCGCAGGCCCATGCCCATGCACTGCCGCACCACCCGGTGCTCCGGCCATCCTACGCCGCCACTTGCGGGAACGCAGGTCAACCTGGGTGGACGCCGTTCCACCGGCCGCGCGCAACGCCCTTGACGCCACACATGCCCGAATCGGCGCATGCTGAAACTTGCGTCTTTGCATATCGAGTCTCGTTCATGGCATTCAGTAGCGCGCACACCATTGATGCACAGCAGCACTGTCTGCTCTCCAACGGCAGCTACAGCGTGATGCTTGACGCCAGCGGTGCGGGATTCAGCCGCTGGCGTGACCTGGCGGTGACACGGTGGCGCGAAGACCCCACGAGCAATCCATGGGGCACTTACCTGCTGCTGCGTGATGAGGAAAGCAGCGCCGTGTGGGCCGCGACCCAGCAGCCATTTGGTACGCGCACGCCGGACGACGCGGTGGATTTTTCACCCGGCCGGGCCCGCTTCAGCCGGCGTCACCACAGCGTGCACAGCGTGCTGGAAATTGCCGTGGCCGCAGATGCCGACGTGGAATTGCGCCGGCTCACCGTGAGCAATCACGGCGACCATACGCGCACGCTGTCGCTGACCACCTACACCGAACTGGTACTCGGCCCGATCGGCCCAGACAACGCACACCCGGCTTTCTCCAAGATGTTCGTGCAGACCGAATGGGACGCCACCCACGCGTTGTTGCTGGCCACCCGGCGGCGGCGCGACGACAACGAGGCGCAAATCTGGGCCGCGCACGCGCTCCAGGTACTGGGGCGGCCGGTCGACGATGGCTGCAGTTACGAGACCGATCGCGCGCGCTGGCTCGGTCGCAATCGCACCCTGCGCGACGCGCAGGCGCTGCTGCCCGGCGCGAAGCTGAGCAACACCACCGGCTGCGTGCTCGACCCCGTGTTCAGCCTGCGCCAGCACTTCACGCTGGCACCGCGCGAGAGCGTGACGCTGCTGCTGTGGACCCGCGTGGCCGATAGCCGCGATGGCGCCTTCGCCTTGGCCACCCAGCTGGCCGATGGCGACGCGGCCACGCAACTGTTCGCCGCCGCCACACCGTACGCGACCGCGATGCAGACCCGCACCGACATGGACGAGGCACTGGCAACCTGCAGCACGCACTGGCTGGGCGCGTTGCTCGGCAGCGACCCCGCGCAACGCGCACCAGCCG
>DATCWU010000324.1:0-2277 GCA_036566165.1 Rhodanobacter sp.
GGGGGACCAAGGTCACCGATCAAACGAAGAGGAAGCCGATATGAAGAATCGATTGCTCGTTGCAATTGCGACCATAGCGTTCGGCGCAAGCTTTGCCGGGACGGCGCAGACCACACTCACGTTGCAAAGGGGAGGCACCACCGTGCCCCGTACCAGCCCGGTTGGCGGCGACTCGCTGACTGCTTTGGAACTGGATCCCGCCATGACCTCCGGCGACGCCGATGCAGGCGACGGTGGCGAGTTGGGGCCACCGCCCGTGGTGAACCGCACGATCGCCCGCGGGCACGTGGGCAGTTCGAGGTCCGGCCATGCCCGGCAGGCCAAGTCGAATCCTCAACTCTTCCGGGGTTTCGACGGTTTGAATTTCCACGACCAGCGGTATGCGAACGGCGGCAACCAGTTCTCGGTGGAACCGCCCGACCAGGGGTTGTGCGCCGGCAATGGGTTCGTCATGGAAAGCGTCAATGACGTGCTGGCGATCTACGATCGCTCCGGCAACCAGCTCGTCGGCCCGGTGGATCTCAACACCTTCTATGGCTACGCAGCGGCGATCAACCGCACCACTGGTGCGTACGGGCCCAGTATCACCGACCCGTCGTGCTACTACGACGCCGACACGCAACGCTGGTTCCAGATCGCGCTGACGCTCGACCGTGTCGGTACGACATCGGAACTGGCCGGCACGAACCACCTGGACATCGCAGTCAGCCAGACCGCTGATCCCACCGGGGCGTGGAATATTTATCGTCTGCCGGTGCAAAACAACGGCACCGAGGGCACGCCCGACCACGGCTGCAGCGAAGGCTACTGCCTGGGCGACTACCCGCATATCGGTGCCGATGCCAACGCGATCTTTCTGACCACCAACGAGTTTTCGCTGTTCGGCCCCGGCTTCTACGGCGCGCAAATCTACGCGATCTCGAAGCGTGGGCTCGCGTCTGGCGCGGCGTCACCGAACGTGGTGCTGTTCAACGCTGGCGACCCCAGCGTACCGGCACCGGCGTTCACCGTGTGGCCCGCGGTCTCGCCCGCGGGGCAATATGCGACTACCCGAGGTGGCACCGAGTACTTCCTCAGTTCCGACGCGGTGTTCTATGAATCGGGTACCTCGAACACGCTGTGGGTATGGTCGGTGAGCAATACATCGAAGATCGACCGGGCGCCGCAGGCGCTGACCCTGAACGTGTTCCCGCTGACCGTGCAGCCCTACGCCGTGCCAAGCAGCCTGGCTGAGCAGAAGCCTGGCAACACGCCATTGCGCGATTGCTTTGCCGATCCCACCTGCGGCGCGGTCTATCTCGGTTACCCGACCATTGTCTACTCGACGCCCCGCCGCCTGGGGGTCAACGACTCGCGCATGCAGCAGGTCGCCTATGCCAACGGCAAGCTCTGGGGCGCGCTGGACACGGATGTCATGCTTGAGGGCGGCGATCACGGCTCGGGCGTCAATTACTTCGTCATCAACCCGGGCTCCGGTGTAATTTTTGCCAACGACACGCTGGCGTTGCCGGATGCCAATCTGACCTATCCGGCCGTCGCAGTCACCAATAGTGGACGCGGTGTCATCGCCTTCACCGTGGTCGGCCCGAACGACTACCCGAGCGCCGGTTACGCCGGACTGGACGCCAACGCCGGTGCCGACGACGTGCACGTCGCCGCGGCGGGCGTGGGCCCGTGGGACGGCTTCACCGGGATCCCGTACCTCGGCGGCGGCAGGCCACGCTGGGGCGATTACGGCGCCGCGGTGGTCGATGGAAACTCGGTATGGCTCGCTTCGGAATACATTGCGCAGACGTGCACGGAGGTCGAGTACGAGTTGACGCCATTCGGGCAGTGTGGCGGAACCCGTGGCGCCCTCGGCAACTGGGCCACGCGTATCTCGAACGTCACACCCTGAGTCGTCGCACGGCGACGTGAACTGCAATGGGCGCGATGGGCTTGTCCCCTCGCGCCCGTTTGCCCTTCGAACAACAGGCAAAACCGTGGAATCAGCGGCCCGCTGACCGTTGCCCCGGCGGGTGAAGGTTTGGGGCCATTCGCAAAGGGATCAGTGCAACGCGTCGGGTTGCATGTTCTTTGAAACTGCAACCCGTCTGCGGCCCTGCATCGTGCCTGGGCTGTGGCCACCCGGATCTTCGCTGGCGCTCAGCGCAGTCCCACTGTCCCGTTCGCGGCCTTGACCAATTTGGCCGGGTCATAACCCACACCGTCCTTGAACACCAGCACGACGTTTTCGATGTCCTTGATATTGGTTGCCGGGTTGCCCTGGATCAGGAC
>DATCWU010000329.1:0-8567 GCA_036566165.1 Rhodanobacter sp.
GCCTCGACGTTCGCCAGCGATTCGAGCGACGGCGTGCCCGAGCCGAGCACCACGGGTATGCCCAGCGCGCGCGCCCGCACCAAGGCAAGGTCGCGTGCGTGATAACGAAATCCGTCCTGTTGCTTGTAGGCGCTGTCATGCTCTTCGTCGACGATGATCAGCCCGGCGTGTGGCAGCGGCGTGAATACCGCCGAGCGCGTACCCAGCATCACCGCTGCGCTGCCAGCCCGTGCCCGCAACCACGCGCGCGCGCGATCACCCTCGGACAGGTTGGAGTGCAGCACCTCCACGTTCACGCCAAGGCGTAAGCGCAGGCGCGCCACAGTCTGCGGCGCCAGACCGATTTCCGGTACCAGCAACAACGCTTGTTGGCCCCGGGCCAATACCTGTTCAATCAGCGCCAGATACACCTCGGTCTTACCGCTGCCGGTGACACCGTCCAGCAAGAACGGCTGGTATCGACCCAGGCTTGCGCCGATCGCAGCAACCGCCTGTTGCTGTTCGTCGCTCAGCACCGGTGCTGAGGTGGCTGGCAGCGGGTGATGGAGCGCGGGTCGTTCGCTGCGCTCGATCAGGCCGGCGGCCACCAGGCGGCGCGCGGCAGCCCGCCACGCAGGCATACGGAGGGTCAATTCGCGCGCGCTGAGTGCACCCGGCGCCAATGCTGCAAGCAACGCGTGGCTTCCACCACGTCGACTGCCGGTGTCCAGCGCACGGCGCCCGGCGTCGCCGAGTGCCCAGTATTCCTCGCCGATCGCCGGCAGCGCACGTGTCCCGCGTAGCGCCAACGGCAACGCGTTGGCATAGACTTCCCCCGGGGCGCAGAACCAGTAATCGGCGGCCCACGCCAACGTCTGCATCAGTTCGGCATCCAGCAGCGCATCGGGATCGGGCAGGCGTAGCGCCTGTTTCAAGCGGTGACCGGCGACGGTGGCCTCGGCATTGATCGCCACGACCACGCCGACCAGTTGGCCACGACCGAATGGCACCACGATACGCGCCCCGACGCTGGCCGTGCCGCTGGCCGGCGGCAGATAGTCAAACGGATGCGGCAGGGGTACTGGTAGGGCAACGCGCAGGACGACAGGCATGCTTACCTCGAGATTGGTCAGTGTACCCGCCCCGGTTTTTCTCGCCGTTGTTGTCGTCATCGCGGTGCAACGCCAGTGACAGCCCTCTGCTGCCCGGGAGTCGAGAAGTGCGGAGTAAGTGGCTCAGTTTGGCCGGGTTTTGCGCTTATCCACAGCAGCTGTGGATAAGTCTGTGGACGCAACGAGGATGGCAGCCTGCAAAGCCCGCTGTGGCGCGCTTCTCGACGGCTTGATGATGTTTTCGTCACACTAATAATTCTTTATATATCAAATACTTGTAAATGTCGCTAAGTATGCATTCATGGCACCGACAGGATGGCGATGCTCCTCTTGACAGATCATTGGTGCTGTGCAAAACCGCATTTCCAGGTGGCCTGGGAATGCCTGCGCAGCTCGTTTCCACGCCGTTGCTTGCATGGAGCGGTGGTAGGCGGATACGCCCCCTTGGCCCGGTGCGGTGGTGGTTGGCGAGTCTTGCGCTGTGATGTCGACGGTTGTTGCGCCGGGTAGGCGAACCGGGCCCACCGGCCTGCCCGGTTCACGCCCGACCGGGGGCATGGGTTTGGCGGCGTGCGAAGTGGTGCCACCCTTGGTGCGTACCAGGGGCCGGTCTTGCTATTGGTACGTCTGCTTGCAGCTGTGTCGACTTGCGTCTGCGTCGAAGATCGGCCCCTCCGCTCCTGGCTGGCCACGCCAGGCTCGATGACGACAGCACCGGTATGCAGGTGTGGGCCGCCGCTCGGGTAGAATGACCGGCTTCGGAGTCTGCTGCAGCCCATGAATTTCCGCCATCCCGAGCGCGTGCGCTTCGTCCATGAAGTGGGTGCCACTGTGCGCCTCGCACTGCCCCTGATCTGTGCGCAACTGGCGGCGATGGGCAGCAACGTGGTCGATGCGGTGCTGGCCGGGCATGTCAGCGCGCATGTGCTGGGCGCGGTCGCGGTGGGCGCCAGCATCTGGTCACTGGCCATCGTTACCGGCATCGGCATGATGATGGCCGTGCCGCCTTCGGTGGCGCAGCTCGATGGCGCCGGCCGGCGTCCGGCAGTGGGTGCGGTGTTTCGCCAGGCGTTGTGGCTGGCGCTGGGCATGGGGGTGCTGCTGTGGTTTGCGGTGCGCCACGCCGCGCCGCTGATCGACCTGATCGGGGTGACACCAAGCCTGCGGCACGACGTGCAGCGCTTTTTGTTTGCCATCAGCTGGGGTGCGCCGGCGCTCACCAGTTATTTCGCCCTGCGCGGCCTGTCCGAAGGGCTGTCGCTGACGCGGCCGTCGATGTATTTCAGTCTCGGCGGCTTGCTGGTGCTCGTGCCGCTGGGTTATGTGCTGATGTTTGGCAAGTTCGGCATTCCCCCGCAGGGCGCACACGGTTGCGGCATGGCCACGGCGCTGGCGTTGTGGTTGGAGGCAGGTGGGTTCGGCATCTATGTGTGGCGCCATCGCAACTATCGCGGACTCGGGTTGTTTGACCGCTTCGAGTGGCCGGATCTGGGCCGCATTGGCGCACTGGTGCATATCGGCATGCCGATGGCGGTGACGTTGCTGGCGGAGGCCGGTCTGTTCGTGGCCGCGGCGTTGATCATCAGCACGTTGGGCGAAGAGGTGGTTGCCAGCCATCAGGTGGCGATCAACATCGCCTCGCTGTTCTTCATGATTCCGCTTGGGCTGGCGATGGCCATCACGGTACGTGTCGGCAACGCGGTAGGGCGTGGCGACGAACGTGGCGTACGTTACGCGGGGTTCTGCGGCATCGGCCTGACGCTGGTGACGCAAATGGTTTCCGCGGGCTTGATGCTCAGCCTGCCGCACTTCATCGCGGCGCTGTATACGCGTGATCCAGCAGTCATCACGCTTGCCGCGCAGTTGATCATGCTGGCGGGTCTGTTCCAGTTTTCCGATGGTATCCAGGTGGCGTCCAATGGCGCGTTGCGCGGCCTGAAGGACACGCGCGTGCCGATGGCGATCACGCTGTTCGCGTACTGGATCGTCGGCATGCCGGTGGGCTGGTGGCTGGCGTTCCATCACGGCATGGGCGCGCGTGGCATGTGGATGGGTTTGATCGCCGGTCTGTCAGTGGCGGCGGTCATGCTGTTTACGCGTTTCTGGCGCAGCGCCTGGAAGCAGCGTTGGCGGGCGCTGCCAATGACCGCGGCGGCCAAGACCGGGTACGCTTGACCCCAATCACTCTGGACGTTGCCGCATGACACCACCTCTCCCACCGCGTCGGCGCGGCTTTTCCGGGTTTTTGCGGGGCGTGGGACACGGTCTCAACGTCACCCGGTTGGTGATCATCAACCTGGTGTTTTTCAGCGTGCTGTTCGTGGTGTTGCTGTTGCTGACCGCCGGCATTGTCGGCAGCCGCAGCGAACGCGCGGTGCAAAGCGACAGCGTGCTGGTGCTCAAGCCACAGGGCGAACTGGTCGAGCAATACAGCATCGATCCGGTGCAGCGGGCACTGACCGGTTTGTCCGGTGAGGAGCCCAGACAGGTACAGCTGCGCGACCTGATCGGTGCCATTGATGCGGCCGCCACGGACACGCGGATCACCCGCATCCTGCTGTTGCCGGGTGATTTGCGCGGTGGCGGGTTCGCCGCGCTGCGTGAGGTCGGTGCCGCGCTGGATCGCTTCCGCGATGCCGGCAAACCGGTGATTGCGTGGGCGGTGAATCTGGATCAGGGCCAATATTACCTGGCCGCGCATGCCGATCGCCTGCTGCTTGACCCGCAAGGCGGTGTGATGCTTACCGGGCTGGCCAACTACCGGTTGTTCTACAAGGACCTGCTGGCCAAGCTTGGCGTCGACGTGCACCTGTTCCGCGTGGGTGAGTTCAAGAGCGCAGCCGAGCCGTATATCCTCAATCACGCCTCGGATGAATCCAAGCAGGCCGACAGTTTCTGGATGGGCGGGCTGTGGGACACCTATCTGGCCGAGGTCGGCAAACTGCGCAAGCTCGATCCGGCGACGTTGCGCGACGACATCGACAATCTGCCGCAACACATTGCCAGCACGCAGGGCGATCTGGCCCAGCTGGCCATCAACGAACACCTGGCTGACGGCGTGGCGACGCGGGCCGAGTTGATTGCCATGATGCGCGCCGCTGGCGTACCGGCAGACAAGAAGGGGCACAGCTTCCGGCAAGTGGGTTTGGCGCAGTACGCCGCGCGCCAGAGGAAAGCCAGCGATCCGTTTGCGCCCGGGGTGACGGTGGTGGTTGCCGAGGGCGAGATCAGCGCCGGCAAGCAGGCGCCAGGTGCGATTGGCGGCGAATCCACCGCCCAGTTGATCCGCACTGCGCGTGAGGATCGCAAGACCAAGGCGCTGGTGCTGCGCGTCAACTCGCCCGGTGGGGAAGCGTACGCCGCCGAGCAGATCCGCCGCGAAGTGGCGCTGACCCGGGCTGCTGGAATTCCCGTGGTGGTGTCGATGGGGGACGTGGCGGCCAGCGGTGGCTACTGGATCTCGATGGACGCCAATCGCATCTTTGCCGAGCCGAACACCATCACCGGGTCCATCGGCATTTTCGGCCTGTTCTACACGGTGCCGGACACGCTCGCCAAGCTTGGCATCCACAGCGATGGCGTCGCCACCGGACCAATGGCTGGCGCGTTTGACGCCACCCGGCCGCTCGACCCGAATGTAGGTGCGCTGATCCAGGCCACCATCAACAAGGGTTACCGTGATTTTGTCGGCAAGGTGGCCAAGGCGCGTGGGCAGAGTTTTGCCGCGGTCGACGCGATAGCCCAGGGGCGGGTGTGGACCGGGCAACAAGCGCTGGAGCGTGGTTTGGTCGATCAGCTGGGCAGTCTGCAGGCGGCGACTGCCTACGCCGCCGAGCTGGCCAAGTTGGGCAAGGATTACCCGGTGCGTTACCACGAGGCACCGCTGGGCGCATTCGAGCGCATGGTGATCAATCTCAACCAGAATGTCAGCGTGCATGTGCTGCGCGCGTGGGGCCTGCGCCTGCCCGGCTGGATTGCCCAGGTGCCGGAATTGGTGCCGCAATTGCAGTGGCTGCGCACCGCGCGTGCGGGTACCCCGAACATCTATGCCGATTGTTTGTGCAGGCCGCGTTGATGCCCGGTGGCGTTGCCCCGGCAGCTTGGTTTACTGCGACGCGGCGTCGATCTGCTGGCGCTGTTGCGCGGCTGCCTTGTTCACCACTTGCTGCACATCGCGCGCGCGCTGCTCGGTGGCGCGCAACGTGTCAAATGGGGTACTGATCGGCGTCGGCGGTTTCGGTTCGGTCGGTGGTGGCTTGGCTGAGCAGGCCCCGAGGGCACACGCGCACAACAGCAGCGACAGACATTTCATGAGCGTCTCACGTGCGATCCGGTGGATGCGAGTGTGCGGCGCCACGCCGGGCCCGGCAAGTCACTGAGTGTGCAGCCGCCATCCACTGAAGCGACTGTTGCCCGAGCCGTTGGCGTTGCGGCCCTGGCGGAAGCGGAGCTGACCCGACGGTTCCGCGCAGGTGCGAAGGCGCTGCGTGCCGACCTGACCGGTCATGCAGCTGTAGCAGGCTGTACCCGGACGGTTGCCACCGTTCCCGCTATGCGCATGGTGGCGTTCCGGCTTAAGCTCGGCGCATGAACAGCCGCATCGACGCCTGGCAGCTGCACGGCCACACCGCTCTGGTTACTGGCGCCAGCCGGGGTATTGGTTACGCCACGGCACGTGAGTTGGCAGCGCTTGGAGCCAACTTGTTGCTGGTGGCGCGCGATGCAGATCGGCTGGAACAGGTGCGCGTGGAGCTGGCTGACGATTTCAGTCCCGGCCAGATCCTGGCGTTTGGGGCCGATCTGACCGAAGCCGAAGAGCGCCTGGCAGTGTTTGACTGGATCAACGATCTGGGTACGCCGCTGTCGCTGCTGGTCAACAACGTCGGCGGCAACCAGCCCGCAGCCACGCTGGATTACGCCGAAGAAGACGTGCACAGCATCTTCGAGCAGAACCTGTTCAGCGCGTTCGAGTTGTGCCGGCTCGCGCATCCGCAGTTGGTGCAGCACGCGCATGCGGCGATCGTCAACGTGGGGTCGGTGGCCGGCATCACGCATGTGCGCACCGGCTCGGCGTATGGCATGAGCAAGGCCGCGCTGCATCAACTCACCCGCAATCTCGCTGCCGAGTGGGCGGTGGATGGAATCCGCGTCAACGCGGTGGCACCGTGGTATATCCGCACCCAGCGCTCCGAGCCGGCGCTGGCGGACGCGGATTACCTGGACGAGGTGCTGGAGCGCACGCCACTCAAGCGCATTGGTGAACCGGAAGAAGTTGCCGCAGCGGTGGCCTTTTTGTGCCTGCCTGCAGCCAGTTACATCACCGGCCAGGTCCTGGCAGTGGATGGCGGCTTTCTCAATTACGGCTTCTGAGCAAGAGCGGGGTTGGCGAAGACCGCTATCATCGTCTTCGCGTCAGTGGAGTACTTCTGGGAGCTCGGCTCAAGGCAGAGGGGAAGCGTCGGTCGTCTCGAGCTTTCGGAATGCAGGGCCTGCGCCTAACGCGTGCGGCGCCTCGATCGATGAGTGGAGTCGAGAGCTTCCACCGCACATGACAAGTCCACGTTGCATCGCTACGGCGCCAGTTTGACTTGGTGGAAAAGAATGTAATCGCCGTTTCCCGCTCCGTTACCGGCGGCAATCTGCATGTCGGCTTGCAGTCACTTCAAGTGCGGGTGGGCCAGCTACCCCTTGGTTGCACGGGCTGTGCTTGCGATTTGCTGTTCTCACCGGGATACATGTTCGGCGTTCCTCGGGGCTGTCATGTGCACTAAACGAAGCGGTACGTGACAACCCGTCCAATGCTGGGCAGACGCGGCAACGCTTGTTTGCACGGCATCTGCCTCGCGTGGGCTGGTTTGTGCGACGCAAATGCGCCTGAATCCAGGATTTGTCCCGCTTCATGCGGGCCCGCGAACGTCGTTCAAAGCATTCCCGTTGATCGCAAGCAGCTCGTTCTGGCCCGGCTCAAAGGCCATCCGTGAATGCCGCGCGATTTGCCATCTCGTGCGTGAAATTTCGCGAAAGTGCGCCGCGCCAGACGAAGCGAAAAAGCCAAGCGAGTGTTGACACGTTATTACGCCAGACGTAGTTTCGTGTGGTTGCCGTCACTAATCCGTGTTTATTTGCCGCCTTTTTCTGCGGCTCTGCTTTGCGGTGGCAAGAAGTGCGACGGCGACATTGGGGATTCGATTTGGTTCGATTGGCCCGCAAGCGGGTGGCTTGCTGTGTGCCGGTAACGGGGGCGGTTGCGGCCAGGTTGTTGTTGGTACGGCGGCCGCTCGAGACCGTTTTGAGCAAATTCAGGGAGATCATTGTGACGCATAAATTTACGAAGACGGGCACTGCCGTGATCCGTCGTAGTGCCCTCGCCGTGGCTTTGGCCGTCGGCTTGGGCTTGGGCGGTGGCGTGGCCTTCGGCCAAGCCACCAGCGGCCAGATTTTTGGTCAAGCATCGGCCGATTCAGGTCAGACCGTCCAGGTCAAGAGCGAAGCGGGAACCATGCGCACGGCCACCATCGGTACGGATGGCAGCTACGCGTTTCGTAACCTGCCAGTTGGCAGCTACACCGTGTCCTTGCTCAAGGACGGCGCGGTGGTATCCACCCGCGCTATCACCGTCACCCCGGGCGGCGGTTCCGAAGTTGATTTCGGCGCAGCGGGTGCCACTGAACTGGCCACAGTGACGGTCAGTGCCAGCGCCCTGCCATCAATTGACGTGAAGAGCGTCGCGTCGTCTTACACCATTGGAGCCGCGGAACTCAAGCGATTGCCGCTCGGTCAGAACGCCGAGTCCATTGCCCTGCTGTCGCCCGGTGTGGTTTCGGGCAGCAGCTACTTCGGCAACATAGTCACCGTGGCCGGCGCCGGTGCCACCGAGAACGCTTATTACGTCAACGGGTACAACACCACTGAGCTGTATTCCTACACCGGTTCCGCCTATCAGTTGCCGTACAACACCATCGCCCAGCAGGAAACCATCATTGGCGGCTATGACGCCAAGTTTGGTCGGTCCGATGGCGGCGTGATCAACCAGGTCGGCCAGCGTGGCACCAACGAATGGCATGCCGGGGGCCAGGCGCTGTGGGAACCGCGTTCGCTGGGGGCCGACCCTGACAACTGGAGGTACCCCAACGTCGAGTTGCAGGCCGGAGATAAGTTTGTCAGCGACCACGAGCCTGGTGACTTGTACCGTTATCGCAAGGACAACAAGCAGTGGGTCACGCGCTACTCGGCGTACGTTGGCGGCCCGCTGATCGAGGACAAGCTGTTCTTCTACGTCGCTGCCGAACAAGCTGAGCGCGCCCGGACCAACGTGAGTGTGGTGGATACCGGGAACGTCAGTGATGAGCAGTACCACAGCACCAATTGGTACGGGAAGATCGACTGGAACATCGACGAAAACAATATTTTCGAGTTTACCCAGCTCAGCCAGACAGAGAAGGGCGGTTTCGGTGCGACCGGTTACGGCTCGACCTA
>DATCWU010000337.1:0-1686 GCA_036566165.1 Rhodanobacter sp.
TGGCCGACTTGGCCCAGCCACCGCGGTGACATGCGGCGTTTTTCTGCGGGATGCCACGCAGCAACATGATGGCTTCGGCAATGACCAGTTCGGCGACGCTGCGCGTGTTGGAATACGGCGCGTTGAACACCGGCACGCCGACTTTGCGCGCCGCATCCAGGTCCACCTGGTTGGTGCCGATGCAGAAACAGCCGACGGCGATCAGGCGCCGTGCACGCTCCAGCACGTCCGCCGTCAGCTGCGTGCGTGAACGGATGCCGATGATGTGCGCGTCGGCGATGTGCTCCTTGAGCTCGGCGTCGGGCAGCGACGCGGTGTGCAGCTCGACTTGGCTGTAGCCGGCGCGATGGAAACTTTCCACGGCACTGGCACTGACGCCTTCCAGCAGTAACACCTTGATATCTTGTTTGGGGTAGGACGTATGCATGCATCGGCCTTGGCGTGAGCTTGTTGGCGACTATGCCAGAATCCGCGCCGGTTTGCGGCGCCGCAACACTGGACGCATCGTGGCGGGAATGGCAGGCTGGGCGCGTCTTCTGGAGTCAAACATGCCCGATGCCCGCCTTGCTGAACTGGTTCTCCGCCTGCCGGGGCTGCGAGTGCTCACGGCGCCGAATGAGCTGGAGCACTACGGCCGCGACTGGACTCGGCGTTGGCTGCCGGCACCACTTGCCATCGCTTTGCCGACCAGCGTGGAGGAAGTGCAGGCCATCGTGCAGTGGGCCAACGAACAGCGGGTGGCGATCGTGCCCTCTGGGGGGCGCACGGGGTTGTCCGGTGGTGCGGTGGCAGCCGATGGCGAGCTCGTGCTGAGTCTGGAGCGAATGAACCGCGTGCTGGATTTCGACGCGGTGGATCGCACGCTGACGGTGCAGTCGGGCATCACCTTGCAGGCGGTGCACGACGTGGCACGTGAGCACGCGCTGGCCTATCCGGTGGATCTTGCCGCGCGCGGGTCGTGTTCGATCGGCGGCAATATCGCTACCAATGCCGGCGGCATCCGCGTCATCCGCCATGGCAATACGCGTGAATGGATTGCCGGCCTGAAGGTCGTGACGGGTGCGGGCGAATTGCTGGATCTTAATCGTGGCCTGGTCAAGAATTCCAGTGGCTACGATTTCCGCCAGCTGCTGATCGGCGCGGAAGGTACGCTGGGCATCGTCGTGGAGGCGATACTGAAGCTGACGGATCCGGCACCGGCATCGCAGGTGATGCTGCTGGCGTTGCCGGACATGGATGCGCTGATGCGCGTGTTTGCTTTGTTTCGTGCGCGCCTCACGCTGCAAGCGTTCGAGTTTTTTTCTGATCGCGCGCTGGTGCATGTGCTGGCGCATGGTGCGCAGCGGGCGTTCGCTGGCGACCATCCGTATTACGTCGTGACCGAGTTCGATGCGGTTGACGAACGTGCGCAGGAGGTGGCGCTGGCTGCATTCACCCATGCGCTGGAGCAAGGCTGGGTCAGCGACGGCGTGCTGGCCCGCAGTGATGCGCAGGCGGCGGCGTTGTGGCGCCTGCGCGAAGGCATCACCGAATCGCTTGCGCCATACCAACCGTACAAGAACGATGTGTCCGTGCGCGTCAGCGTGGTGCCCGCTTTCATGCGTGACATGCAGGCGTTGCTGACGCGTGAATACCCGCAGATCGAGGTGGTTTGGTTTGGCCACATTGGCGACGGCAATCTGCACA
>DATCWU010000353.1:0-2909 GCA_036566165.1 Rhodanobacter sp.
GTCACGTTCGACCAGGCAATCGATCCAGCGACGCTGGACAGCACGAGTTTCAGCGTGACTTGTCCGATCGGGGCCGAGCCCTTTGGCTCCGTCACTTATGACGACGCCAAGAAGACCGCCACCTTCGTGCGCATTACGGACAAGCCAACCAACCTGCCACAGTCCGAAGTGGCCGAGCCGATGCCGGCGGATGTCAAATGCACGGGGATAGTCAAGGCGGGCATCAAGGGTACCAATGGTTCCACCTTGGCCAAGGATTTCGCCTGGACTTTCTCGACCGTGACGGACACGGCGTTCCTCGATGAGGGCAGGAATATCTTCCGTTTCGATACGTTCGGCGATGAGACGACGTGGACCGATACGCTGAAAATGAACGAGGTCATCCAGGCCGCCGTTGATCCGGTTACGGCGTTGTCGGTCGGCCTCAAGGTGGATGCCGAGGCGTTGCCGCAAAGTGTTGTGGATGGCATCGTGGACAAGAGCATCAGCCTGACCGATCCGCAAACCACATTGGCCCTGATCAGCCTCAACGCGGTGGTGGGCGTCAAGGGCACGGTGACCAAGGCTGCCGACGGCACGATGACGCTGACGCGAGTCGGCATCACTTGCGCGTTGTGTCACTCCACGGTCGACGATTCGTTTGCAAAAGGTATCGGCAAGCGCCTCGACGGCTGGCCGAATCGCGATCTCAACCCGGGTGCCATCATCGCCTTGTCACCGGCGTTGACGACGGCACAAAAGGCCGTCTACAACTCGTGGGGTCCGGGCCTGTACGATCCCCGTTACAACATTGACGGCTTGAATGGTCCGCAGGTGATTTCGCCAGCGTATGGCTTGCAGAACATCCACAAAATCATTGCGACCGGCGATGGCGATGACCTGGCGTACTGGAACCGGTACGTCGGCGTGACCCAGATGGGTGGGCACGGCAACTTCACCGATGCTCGCATACCTGGTGGCGTCAACATCACCAACGGCACCGACGACCTGGTGACCGCCAAGCTGCCAGCATTGCAGGCCTATCAACTGTCGATCGCAGCGCCGCCCGCACCGGCCGGCAGTTTTGACGCGGCCGCCGCAACCCGCGGCAAGGTGCTGTTCGAGGCCAAGGCAGGTTGCGCCAGCTGTCACAGTGGCCCGGAGTTCACCGATGCCAATGAGCGTTTGCACGCGCCGAGCGAAGTAGCGAGTGAGCCCGAGGCTGCTGGTGTGCCGAGCTATGCGTCGCGCACGGCGACCAAGATGTATCGCACGGCTCCGTTGAAGGGGGTATGGCAGCATCCGCCGTATTTCCACAACGGTTCCGCAGCCACCTTGGTGGATGTGGTGAACAAGTACAACGCGAAACAGTCGCTTGGCTTGACCAGCGCCGAGGTCAGCGATGTCGCGGAGTACGTGAAGTCGCTGTAGGTCGAGTCTGCAAGCACCTGTGCAAGGTGAGGCAAGACAGTGGCGACCGTGATCTGGTCGCCGCTGCCTTGTGCTGTCCGGACTGCGATAACCCCGGGTGGCGAATGATCCGGATGCTGCCACGCCGGCGCCACTGCAGTGGCAGGTCGCGGTGGGCTGTACCATGCAGGGCATGGACATCTTCAAGACCTTCACGTTTGAGGCGGCACATCGGTTGCCGCATGTACCGGCCGGGCACAAGTGTGGGCGCCTGCACGGGCACTCGTTCGGGGTGGAAATTCATGTTGACGGCGAGCCTGGTGCAGACACGGGTTGGGTGATGGATTTTGCGGACCTCAAGGCCGCCTTCCAGCCGCTGCACGAGGTGCTGGATCATCACTATCTCAATGATGTCGCGGGCTTGGAAAATCCGACCAGCGAACGCCTGGCGGTGTGGCTGTGGGATCGGCTGAAGCCGGCGTTGCCGCAGCTGACGGAAGTCGTGGTGCGGGAGACGTGCACCTCAGGATGTCGCTATCGCGGCGCGTGACCGCCGGCGACTGCGGGTTTTGGCCGCCCCGGCATCGTGGCTCAGGCTGGCAGATGCGTGGTTTGTGCGGCACCGCAATAGTAATTTTGCGTCCCTACCTCCGTGTTTTTCGTGAATATTTTCTAAACGATGGCGTGTTGCGGACAAAATATGTTGCGTTGCACAATAAACCTTGCTAGAGTGGCTCTCACCAACCCACCCTTTGTGAGGAAGACACCATGGCACAGCAATTCAACAACCAGCTTTTTGCTTTCACCAAGCAGTTCACGGACAGCGCGTTCAAGGCGCAGTCGGTGGCCCTGAAGGGTCTCGAAGCGGTCGCCGAGCTGCAGCTCAAGGCTCTGGAACAGCAGGCCGCTGTTTCCGCCGGTTTCATCGGCGAAGCGATGGAGACGCGTGACGTCGACGGTTTGCGTGCGTTGTGGGAGAAGGGCACCAGCCTGAGCCGCAGCAACGCCGAGCAAGCCGTAGCCGTTTCGCAGGAGGTCCTGGCCATCACGCAGAAGACCGCCGAGTCGCTGAATGCGCTCGTGCAGGAACAGCGTCAGGCCGCCAACGACGCGGTTGCCGCGCCGATCGTGACCAGCAGCAAGAAAGCCTCGTCCAAGTAAGCGACGTGCGCGCGTTGCCACGGCAACGTGATGCAGAACAGGCCGGGTATATGCCCGGCCTTTTTGTGATTGGCGCGGGCCAGCGCCAGGCGAGACGTGGCCACGTCGACTGGTCGACTGCGGCCAGCAGACGGGTAATGCGCATGCTCAACGTCACCTCCGACGGCTTGTGCGTCTCGCCCGGGACGCTATGTCGCAGGCCGCGCTGGTTGTGGCTCGGCCGAGCGCGCTGATATACTTTTACAGATTGGATCGTGGCCCGTAGCGCAGTCGGTGCCGCCTGGTGTCAAGCCGTGCGGAGAGGTTACGTGCTCAACAGCCTTGCCTTTGGTCGCCATGTCGCTTTGCGCATCGTGGTG
>DATCWU010000357.1:0-16667 GCA_036566165.1 Rhodanobacter sp.
TGCACGTTCGCGACAAAACCCTGCAAGGCCAGCTTGGCCTTGAGGGTTTCCGCATCTGCGGGATTCGGGAACGCACCAACCTGCAGCAGGTAACCACTGCCGGCCGCCGGCACGGGCACGGCGGCCGCGGGCGCCGCGGTAACGGTTTCCTGGACAGCATGGGTCGGATTGGCAGGCACGGCGCCAGGTTGGCTGGTAACCGCCGTGGCCGCGGCGGCGGCTTGTGCCTGTTGCTGCGCCGCCAGCTGTTTCTGCTGTTGTTCGGCCCGCGCCTGCGCACTGATCTCGGCGTCGGGGATACGCACTTCCTTTTCCGACAGCACCGAGTAGAAATCGTATTGCGGTTTCTTCGGTGCGTTCTCACTGCTGGATGCATCGGCGACGCCAGGTTCGCTGCCCCGCTGTGCCGTGGCCAGTGGGTTGGCTTGCGGCCCGTCGCTCTTGGCCATGCCGCGCAACAGGTTGCCGCGCAGCACTACGGCCATGAGCAGGGCGCCGACGATGAAGGCGATGACGGCGTAGCCCCAGCCGGGAAACCCGCCCTTCCGGTTGCGTATTGCCTGGCGGCCGCGGCCGTTGCGTGTTGCCATTACATCTTCTCCGGAGCGTCCAGGCCCAACAGGCCCAGGCCATTTTTCAATACTTGCTGCGTCGCCACCACAAGTGCCAGGCGTGCGTTGCGCAAAGGCGCATCGTCCACCAGGAATTGGTACGAGTTGTAGTAGGTGTGAAATGCGTTTGCCAGTTCGCGCAGGCCGATAGCCAGCAGATGTGGCTCCAGGTGGGTGGCCGCGGTGTCCACCAGCTCGGGATATTTGGCCAATTCAGTCAACAGAATCTGTTCGTGCTCGGTATCCAGCCGCGTCAGGTTGGCCAGGCCATCCTGCTGATCGAACGTGAAGCCTTTCTCCGCGGCTTGCCGCAACACGCTGCATACGCGGGCATGCGCGTACTGGATGTAATACACCGGGTTGTCGTTGCTTTGCGAGCGCGCCAGATCGACGTCGAATACCAATTGCGAATCGGACTTGCGGGCGATCAGGAAGTAGCGCGTGGCGTCACGCCCGACCTCGTCCATCAAGTCGCGCAAGGTCACGTAGGAGCCGGCGCGCTTGGAGATTTTCACCTCTTCGCCACCGCGCATCACCGTCACCATCTGGTACAGCATGTAGTCGGGCCAGCCCTTGGGGATGCCGCAGTTCAGCGCTTGCAGGCCAGCTTTCACCCGCGCCAGCGAGCCGTGGTGATCAGAGCCCAGCACCGTTACCGCACGCTCGTAGCCGCGCTGCCATTTGCTCAGGTGGTAGGCCACATCCGGCACGAAATACGTGTAGGTACCGTCGGACTTGCGCATCACACGGTCTTTGTCGTCGCCGAACGTGGTGGTGCGCAACCACAGGGCGCCGCCTTCCTCGTAGGTGTGACCGTGGGCAATCAGCTCATGCACGGTTTCCTCGACCTTGCCGTCGGCGTACAGCGAGGACTCGAGGAAGTACACGTCAAAGCTGACGCCAAACGCTTTCAGGTCCAGATCCTGCTCGTGGCGCAGGCTGGCGACGGCAAAGCGGCGGATCGCCTCCAGATCCTCGACGTCACCGCTGGCGCTCACCGTGATGCCATCAGCCACCACGGCGACCCGATCCAGATAAGCGCGCGCCACTTCCGCAATGTAGTCACCGCGGTAGCCATTCTCCGGCCACGCGCTGTCTTCGGGGGTAATGCCGCGCGCGCGCGCCTGCACCGAGACCGCCAGGTTGGCGATCTGTACGCCGGCGTCGTTGTAGTAATACTCGCGCTTGACGTTCCAGCCGGTAGCCGTGAACAGCCGGCTCAGGCAGTCGCCGATGACGGCGTTGCGGCCGTGCCCGACGTGCAATGGGCCCGTCGGGTTGGCCGACACAAACTCCACGCCGACCGTCTTGCCCGCGCCGTTTTTGTTGTGACCGTAGACGTCGCCTTCGTCCAGGATGCGCCGCACCTGTGCCTGCGCCGCGTCGGTGGCAAGAAAAAAGTTGATGAAGCCGGGGCCGGCAATGTCGACTTTCTCCACCAGTATGTTGGCTGGCAGTGCGGCGACGAGTTTCTGGGCCAGTTCGCGTGGCTTGGCGTGGGCTGGCTTGGCCAGCAACATGGCCACATTGCTGGCGAAGTCGCCGTGTTCACGGCTGCGTGCCCGCTCGATGACAAACGCCGGAGGTGTCAGGTCGGCAGGTAAATCGGCGTGGTCCTGCAGGGTCCGGATCGCCTGTGCGATCAAGGCTTGAAGCTGTGCTTTCACGGTAACGCCGCGCTCGTCATGGAACTCGCAATGCTAACAGACACGTGGGTTTGGCGAGACCGACCACCGTGCTCGATGCGCGCTCGCGAGCGTGTCCCTGCAATCGCCCGGAAGCTGCGTGCAAGCTGTGGATAAGTCTGTGGGGAACATTGCTCAATGTGACGAAAGCATGAACTTGAGACCGGCAGGAGACCGCAGAGTAATGAAATTATCGATTCAAATCAATTTATTGGATAACCATCCTGATGGTTTGGTGAAGATGGGGCGCGCAGGTGGCGTTGCATGGAATTGTGCATAAGTTCCACCCCCTTACCGGCACCGGTGGTGGCGCGGCCGGGCTGCAGACGTCGATCGACCGCTGGTCGGTCTCGCGCCTGATGGAGGCCGGGCGAGGGGTACGCCGGGCGCTGTCCGCTTCTGGATCAGCGGCCCGCTGGGCCCTTCCGTAGCGACAGCGCTGGCGGGGGGTACACGCGAGTGCGGCGCGACGGGAGGAGCGCCATCGGCGCATGAGTTGTGCCGTCGTGGCAAGTGATTGGCGGAGTCGTCGCTAACGTGGCCTGGCTCAGAGCAGCCCGCGCGCTGCCATGGACACCGGCTCCCCGCGACCGATCACCAGGTGATCCAGCACGCGGACGCCGACCAATTGCAGTGCATCGCGCAACTCGTGCGTGATCGCGCGATCAGCGGCACTGGGTTCGGCCACGCCGGATGGATGGTTGTGCGCAAAGATCACGGCGCAGGCGTTGTGCTGCAGGCAGGCGCGTACCACTTCACGCGGATGCACGCTGGCGCCGTCGACGGTGCCACGAAACAGCTCTTCGAACGCGAGCACGCGGTGTCGGTTGTCCAGATACAGACAGGCAAACACCTCGTAAGGCAGATGACGCAGTTGCGCGCGCAGGTAGTCACCGCTATCGCGCGGGCTGCCGAGGCTGGGTTGCGCCATCAATTGTTCGGCCAGGCTGCGTCGGGCCAACTCGAGCGCGGCGGCAATGCGCGCGCGCTTGGCCGGCCCCAGCCCGCCCGCGCGGATTTGTTGCTCCGGCCGACCAAGCAGCGCGCCGAGGGTGCCGGCATTGCCGAGCAGCTCACGCCCGAGCGCCAGTGCGTCCTTGCCGCGGCTGCCGCTACCCAGCAGCACGGCCAACAGCTCGGCATCGGACAGCGCGCCACTGCCGCGGCTCAGCAGTTTTTCGCGGGGACGTTCGCCAGCGGGCCAGTCGCGGATGCTCATGCCGTCGAGGTTGCCCGACCCTGGGCGGCAAAGTCAGCAGCGTGCACGGCTTAATCCGGTAAGCTAGTGCTCTGCGCGATTGTCAGGCCGTCCCTACATGAGTCTTGCCCATCGCCGTATCCTGCTTGGCGTATCCGGCGGGATCGCGGCCTACAAAGCTTGCGAGCTGGTGCGCCGGCTGCATGAAGTCGGCGCGGAAGTGCGTGTGGTGATGACGGCAAGCGCCACGCATTTTGTCGGCGCGACAACCTTCCAGGCCCTGTCCGGACAGGCCGTGCGCACCAGCCTGTGGGATACGCAGGCCGAAGCGGCGATGGGCCATATCGAATTGGCGCGCTGGGCCGAGCGCATCGTGATTGCACCGGCCAGTGCCAATCTGTTGGCGCGGTTGGCGCACGGGCTGGCCGACGACTTGTTGACCACGCTGTGTCTGGCCAGCGCTGCGCCGCTGTATGTCGCGCCGGCGATGAACCAGCAGATGTGGGCGCATCCGGCGGTGCAGGCCAATCTTGCCGTGCTGCGTCAGCGCGGGGTGCATCTGCTCGGGCCGGATGCGGGCGAGCAGGCCTGCGGGGATGTCGGTGCCGGGCGCATGTTGGAGCCCCCTGCATTGCGTGACGCGCTGGTGGCGTCATTTGCCGCCGGCGCGCTGCAGGGCGTGCGGGTGCTGGTTGCCGCCGGGCCCACCTATGAGGATATTGACCCGGTGCGCTTCATCGGCAACCGCAGCTCCGGGCGCATGGGCTTTGCGGTGGCGCAGGCGGCAGTGGAAGCTGGTGCCACGGTCACCCTGGTCGCCGGTCCGGTACAGCTGGCGACCCCCGCCGGCGTGGCGCAGCGCGTCGATGTGCGCAGTGCCGCACAGATGCACGCGGCGGTGCTTGACGCTGCTGCCGCCGCCGACATCTATGTGGGTGCGGCGGCGGTGGCCGACTATCGCCCGGCCCAGCCACTTGCGCACAAATTGAAAAAGCACGACGGCACCGGCCTTGCGCTGGCGCTGGAAGAAACCCCGGACATTCTGACCAGCCTGTCGGCGCAGGTCGCGCATCCGTTCCTGGTCGGCTTTGCGGCGGAAACCGAGGCGGTCACCGAATACGCGCAGGACAAACTGCAAAGGAAGGGCCTGGACATGATCGCTGCCAATCAAGTGGGAGACGGATTGGGTTTCGAGGTTGCCGAGAACGCGTTGAACGTGATCTGGCCTGGCGGTTCCGTACCCTTGCCGCGGGCGTCCAAGGAGAACCTGGCCCGCGCGTTGATCGCGCAAATTGCGCTGCGCTATCGAGCTGTGCGCGAATGAATGGGGTGCGGACGGTCGACGTTGCGCTGAAGATTCTCGACCCGCGGATGGGGGACAGCATTCCCTTGCCGCACGTGGCCACGGTCGGCAGCGCCGGAGTGGATTTGCGCGCGGCATTGCACGCTCCGCTGGTGCTGCAACCCGGGGATACAGCCATGGTACCGACGGGCTTCGCGATCCACATTGCCGACCCGCAGTGGTGCGCATTGATCTTGCCGCGCTCCGGACTGGGGCACAGACATGGGCTGGTCATGGGTAATCTGGTTGGCGTGATCGACGCTGATTACCAGGGCCCGTTGATGATCTCGTGCTGGAACCGTGGACCGCAGGCCTACACCATTGCCGTTGGTGATCGCATCGCGCAGCTGCTGCTGGTGCCGGTGGCGCAGGCAGCGTTGCGGGTGGTGACTGACTTTGCCCCCAGCGAGCGTGGCGATGGCGGGTTTGGCTCCACCGGAATCAAATAGCATGAGGCGCTCCGGCATGCGGTGCGGAGCGGACATGAGCGGCTTGCGGGGAGTGAGATGGCACGAGACGGCTTGAGTAAACGCTGGCGCGGTGCCCAGGTGGACTGGCGCCGCCTGCTGCCGCTGGCCGGGGGTACCCTGGCCCTGTTGCTGGGTCTGTTCTGCGCCTGGCAGACGTGGTTGATAGCGCGCGAAGGTACCGTCGCCCAGCAGGTGCATGCTGCGCGTGATCACGCGGCGCGGGTGGTTGCTGCGGAAATTGCCAGCGAGCGCGCGCAGATTGAGCGGGTGCTGGCGCGGGTGGACCCGGCTGGTGTCATGAGTGATCCGGCCGCCGTTGCGGCCGCGTTGCGCAAACAGTTGCCGCAGGCGATCCAACTGGAGCTGTACAGCGGTAACCTGGATGAGGTGCTGCACGCCAATTACCGCGAGTTTGGTTACGCCAAGGCCGCGCAACTGATGGCTGCACAGGGTGTCGACGGTGTGCCGTTGGCGCAGAGCGTCGCCCATGGCGGGAATGATCGCCGCCTGAGTTTCGTCATTCCGTTGGGACCACCACAGCGCGCGCAGGCGTGGGCGTGGATCGAACTGCCGTTTGCACCATTGCGACGGCGCTTCGAGGCGATTCCCACCGGCGGTGGTCGGCTGGATTTGCGCCAGGGCGACGAGTATGGCGTCGGGCGTCTGCTGTCCCATGGCGCCGCCGGTGCCGTTGCCGAAGTTGCCGGAGCGCCGGTGGCTGGCAGCACGTTCAATGTGAGCGCCGGGTTGCCCAACGCCTTCATCGTTTTGCCGCACTCGGCGTTGCTCGCAGCGTTGTTGGCGCTGTTGGGGTTGGCGAGTGGGGCGTTCTTGCTGTATCTGCGGGTGCGTGCAGTGCGACCGGATTTGGCTGCTGGCGAAGAGGCAGCGCCCGCGGCTGCACCGGTCACTACCATGCCGCTGGCGGCGCCTGCTGCGGCACCACCCGCACCGGCGCCGGCGCCGAACCCGACCCCGACCCCGGACGCGGCCGTCGCGGTGGACCCGAGTATTTTCCGTGCCTACGACATTCGTGGCGTAGTGGGCAGGACGCTGAGCAAGGACGTCGCGCAGGCATTGGGCCGGGCCATCGGCGCCCTGATGCAGGAAAAGGGTTTGCGCGAGATCGTGGTCGGCCGTGACGGCCGGTTGTCCGGGCGGGAGCTGGTCGCGGGGCTGTGCAGCGGGTTGCGCGCTGCCGGAATCGATGTGTTCGACCTCGGCGCGGTACCCACGCCGGTGGTCTACTACGCCACTTTTCGCTTCAACACCGGCTGTGGTGTGGCAGTCACGGGCAGTCACAACCCGCCGGACTACAACGGCTTCAAGGTCGTGGTGGGAGGCGAGACGCTGGCCGAGGAAGGGATCCAGGATTTGTATCGGCGCATCGCCAGCGGTGCCTTGCCGGCCGGTGGTCATGGTGGTTTGCGTGAAGTGGATGTGGCGCCGGACTACACCGAGCGCGTGGTTTCCGATGTGCTGGCCGAACGCCGCTTGAAGGTGGTGGTCGATGCCGGCAACGGCATTGCCGGGACCATCGCGCCAGCGCTGCTGGAAGGAGTCGGGTGCGATGTGATCCCGTTGTATTGCGAGGTCGACGGCAGCTTTCCGAACCATCATCCCGACCCGTCCGATCCGGCCAATCTGCGAGACTTGATTACATCGGTCCAGAAAACCGGTGCGGACCTGGGCATGGCGTTTGATGGCGATGGCGACCGGCTGGGCGTGGTCAGTCGCAGTGGTGAAATCATTTATCCGGATCGGGTGTTGATGTTGTTCGCGCGCGACGTGCTGTCGCGCCAGCCCGGGGCAACGGTGATCTACGACGTCAAATGTACCAGCCACCTCAAGGGGCAAATCCTCGACTCCGGCGGCAGCCCGTTGATGTGGCGTACAGGCCACTCGCTGATCAAGGCAAAGATGCGCGAGACGGGTGCGGAGCTGGCTGGCGAGATGAGCGGGCACTTCTTTTTCAAGGAGCGCTGGTACGGTTTTGACGACGGTATCTATGCCGCCGCGCGCTTGCTGGAGATCCTTTCCGGGGATTTGCAGGGGCGCGCGCCGGAGGAGATCTTCGCGACGTTGCCACGGAGTGTTTCCACGCCGGAGCTGAAGGTGGAGATGGCCGAGGGTGAACACTACCGGTTCATGGACAAATTTCGCCGGCAAGCGGATTTCGAGGATGCCACGCTGACCACTATCGATGGTGTGCGTGCCGACTGGCCCGATGGCTGGGGACTGGTGCGGGCCTCCAACACCACGCCGGTGCTGGTGCTGCGCTTTGAGGCGGATGACGCTGCGGCGCTCAAACGCATCCAGCAGATATTCCGCAAGCACTTGCTGACGGTGGATACCAAGCTGAAGTTGCCGTTTTGAGCGGCACGCTGCCGGCGGTGCTTCGGCCTCCGGAAGCGTTGTCGAGCCTGACTACGGCGCGGTCTGCAGCGCGCGGGCAAGGTTGCCGCAAGCGCGCTACTGTTCGGCCTTGCGCTGCTGCGCCGTGCGCAACTCGCGATAGCGCGTCAGTTGCTGGCTTTGCGCCTGCACCGTGCTTGCCCGCGTCGCTTGTTGGCGGGTCAGGGCGCTGCGCTGTCCGGTAACGACCGTGCGCTGTTTGGCGATGCTGTCGACCAGAGACGGCGGTACCGGTTCCTTGTTGCGTTCAAGATCGGCGGCGCGCGCGAGGAGATCGGTCAGCGCGTTCTCCTGGCTGCGCAAGTTGATCTGCGTGGTGTGGATCTGTTGATCGATGGCGTCCAGGGTTTGCTGCTGGTAGATGCGAAACATGCTCTCGTCCGGATAGGCGTTCAGCATCTGTGCTTCCCTGTTGGCCAGATCCCGGGCCGCGCGTTGCTGCGCTGCTTGTTGCGCAGCCAGCTTGTTCGCCGCCGCGCGCTCATCAGGCGTGAGCTGGCGCTGCACGCGGCCAATCACGAGGCCCTGGTCGTTGACCAGCGAGTAGCCGTATTTCAGGGCCTCGGCGCTGAGGCTGTCGCTGAAGTGCATCAGGCCTTGGGCGTCCTGCCACTTGTAACGGACATGGCTGCTCTCCTGGGCGAGCGCGAATTGGCTGGCGAACAGGATGGCAGCAACCAACAGGGGCAGTGATTTGTGCATGGATGTTCCCTTTGCAGCGAGTATAGCCGGCGGCAGGATGGGCACGAACCGGTTGATGTCGTACGCAAGCTTGGCCGCGGCGTGCTGAACTGGGCTAGACCCCGTAGCGCACGCGATAGGCGACCAGCGCGGCGTGCGCGGTTGCCAGCTCGGCGCGGTCGCCAGCGTAGGCCAGGACGTCCGCGAGGTTGGCAATTGCGAGCACCGGGATGCCGTAATCCGCCGCGATTTCCTGCGCCGCGGACCGCGTTCCCGTGCCGCGCTCCTGGCGGTCGAGCGCAATCAGGACGCCAGCGGGCGTCGCGCCCCGGGCGCGAATCAACTCGAGCGATTCGCGTACGGCGGTGCCGGCGGTCATCACGTCATCCACGATCAGCACGCGTCCGGCCAGTGGTGCGCCGACCAGCGTGCCGCCTTCGCCATGGTCCTTGGCTTCCTTGCGGTTGTACGCCCACGGCAGGTCGCGCTGGTGTTGGTCGGCCAGGGCGATCGCGGTGGCTGCGGCCAGCGCGATGCCTTTGTAGGCCGGACCAAACAACATGTCCACCGCCAGCCCGGAGTTCACCAGGGCCTGCGCGTAGGCGCGACCGAGTTGCGCCAGCGCCGCGCCCGAATCCAGGCGGCCCAGGTTGAAAAAATACGGGCTGCTGCGGCCGGATTTCAGGGTGAACTCGCCGAAGCGCAAAACGCCGCGCTGCAACGTGAGGTCGATGAAATTGCGCTGATAATCGTGCACGGTGGTCTCGCTGATGGAAATGCTCAGGGCAAGGGGCGCAACAGCAGTTGCTGTGCTCCGGAACGGCCGCCATGGTACCGCTCGCCACCGTCCACAAAACCGGCGCGCAGGTACAGATGCATAGCGACTTGGTTGCCGGTGCTCACGCTGAGCGCCAGCTGGCGCGCGGCCGGGTAGCGTGCGACAAGATCCGGGAACATGGCGCGCAAGGCGGCGGTGCCCAGCCCCTGGCCCTGCCAGCGTGCGTCGATGAAGAATGCGCGCAGGCCGAGCGTGGGTAGCGGGAAATCGTGACCGGCGATGCTGCGCCCGTGCGGATCGATGCGGTAATGACCGACGAGGATGTCATCACGCCATATCGCCATCGAGTCGCTGTCCGGACAACATGCGAGATCGGCCAGCGCGTCGGCAATCATGCCCACCCAGACGCGCTGGGCCGGCAGCACCCGCAGCTCGCGCAGCGCCGCGCCGGGGCCGACAGCTTGCGGCATGACGCGAACGGTGATGGCTGGTGGCATGGGCATTCCGATGGCGGTGGTGACGTGCTGCGGTTGTTATGATCGCGCATCATCATCGGAAAACCGCATGCGCATCATCAGTCTGAACGCCAATGGCATTCGCTCGGCCGCGAGCAAGGGTGTGTTCGAGTGGTTGCACGCCCAGGACGCGGACGTGGTCTGTCTGCAGGAGACCAAGGCGCAAGAGGCGCAACTGGCCGACGCGATGTTCCGCCCGCCTGGTCGTCACTGCTTCTATCGTGACGCCAGCAGCAAGAAAGGCTACAGCGGTGTGGCGATCTACGCGCGACACAAGCCCGATACGGTGTTGACCGAGCTTGGCTGGGACGAATTCGACAACGAAGGCCGCTATGTCGAAGCGCGGTTCGGCAACCTGTCCGTGGTCTCGCTGTATGTGCCGTCCGGCTCTTCCGGCGACGAACGCCAGCAGTTCAAGTTCAAGGCGATGGAATGGCTCACGCCGATCTTTGACGCGTGGCTCGCGAGTGGCCGTGACTATGTCGTTTGCGGCGACTGGAACATCGTGCACACGAAGAGCGACATCAAGAACTGGACGTCGAACCAGAAGAATTCCGGTTGCCTGCCCGCGGAGCGCGCGTGGCTGGATCTGCTGTTTCACGACCGCGGCTGGGTCGACAGTTTCCGCGCGATCAAACCGGACGCGGTCGAATACACGTGGTGGTCCAATCGCGGCCAGGCGCGCGCCAACAACGTGGGATGGCGCATCGATTACCAGGTATGCACGCCATCGCTGCGGGAGCGGCTGAAGACCTGCTCGGTCTATCGTGAGCAGCGCTTTTCCGACCATGCGCCCTATATCGTCGACTATGCCGACTGACGCGCTGGCGCGCCGACCATCCCGGCCGTCGGTGTGGCGGTCATTCACGCAGCCGGCGGCGTGGACGATGTGCTTTTTCGGCTTCTCCTCGGGCCTGCCGTTCCTGCTGGTGGCGGGCACGCTGGCCTACTGGTTGAAGGAGAACAGCATCGAGCTGGCGGACATCACCATGATTGCCAGCGCCGGCATGACGTACGCGTTCAAGTTTGTCTGGGCGCCTTTGCTCGATCATGGGCGGATCCCCGGTTTTGCCCGGCTCGGCCGGCGCCGTGGCTGGCTGCTGTTCGCGCAACTCGCGGTGGTGGCCGGATTGCTGGCGATGGCGCTGCTCACCCCAGCCCGGCTGGCGGGGTTTGTGGTGGCGACGTTGGCCGTGGCGTTTTTTGGGGCCACCCAGGACATTGCGGTGGACGCGTATCGCATCGAGATCGCGCCCATCGAGGACCAGGGCGCACTGGTGGCGACCTATTCGCTGGGCTACCGGATCGGGCTGCTGGTGGCGGGCGCAGTGGCGTTGATCATGGCCGATCACGTGGCGTGGCCGGTGGTGTACGTGGTGATGGCGACGGTGATGTTGGTGCCCATCGCGGCCACATTGCTGGCCCGGGAGCCCGCGGTCTGGCAAGTGCGGCCGGGGCGCTGGCGCGATGTGATGCGCGAGAGCGTGCTCGATCCCTTTGCCGACTTCTTCCGGCGTTATGGCTGGGCCCTGGCCGGCGTGACGCTGTTGTTCCTGCTGTTGTTCAAGATGCCCGAGCAGGCGACCATCGGCGGCATCATGAGCCCGTTTTATCGGGACATGGATTTCACCAAGACCCAGATCGGCACGATTACCAAGATCTACGGCATCTGGATCGGCATTGTCGGCGTGTTCATTGGTGGCGCCGCGGTGGCCAGATGGGGCGCGTGGCGTCCGCTCGGCGTCACCATTGTGCTGTGTGGTTGCAGCAACTTGCTGTACTTGTTGCTGATCGCGCATCCGGGCAACTTGCTCATGCTGACCCTGGTGATCTCCGGTGAAAATCTCACCCTGGGCATGCTGGGGCCGCCAACCGTGGCGTTTCTGTCCTCGCTGGTCAACCGCCAGCACACTGCCACGCAATATGCCTTGCTGAGTTCGCTGGTCAACCTGCCGGGCAAGTTGCTCGGCTTTTTCGCCGGCGGCATTGCCACGGCGACCGGCTACGGCGGTTATTTCATCATCACGGTGTTGGGGGTATTGCCGGCGATGTTGCTGTTTGCCTGCCTGTGGTCGCGTTTCCGTGGCTTCGAACGCGAACGCGAGGCGGCCGCAGCGACGAGCTGACTTTTGGCCCGGGTCAGCCCGATGCATGCGCCGCGAGACGATGGGTGCGATGCAACGGCCAGGCCGACCACGAAATCCGTGGCGCACGGCGCAGCTTCAGGAAGGGTAAGCAACTATTTTCCACGATGTGGCATGGCAACGTGGAGTGACACTGGTGCCGGACATGATCGTGCAGCACGTCGATGGCCTGCTGGCGGAGCGCATCAAGGCGCTGGCCAGACAGCGGCAATGCCCGGTCAATGATGTACTGCTGGAGGCCTTGCGCCATGGGCTGGGCATGTCCGCCGCGCAACAGCAGTCCAGCGAAAGTCTGCGCGATCGGCGCTCGTTGCGGGCGCTGGACGGGCACTGGGAGGCGGCCGAACGCGGCGTATTTCAGGAGGCGTTGCGGGCTTTGGCAGACACCCGTCCGACCCAGTTGGCACCGGAACGCAACCGCTACGAGGAACCCGGCCCGGACGCGGAGTAGATCGCACCGAGCACCCGCGGCCCGCACGCGCCAGTCACTGCTGGCAGGTTGCCTGGCAGGCCAAGCAGACGTTGCCGCGCGAGCCATGCAAACGCCGTGGCTTCGAGAAAATCGGGGTCGATGCCAACGCTCGCGGTGCTGGTCACCTCGATAGGGTGCAGCAGTTCCTGCAGTCGATGCATCAGGACACCGTTGCGCACGCCGCCACCGCACGCCAGTACCTGGCTCGCGGCGGCGGCATGCTCGCGAATGGCCTGGGCCACGCTGCGCGCGGTCAGTTCCAGCAGGGTGGCTTGCACGTCGGGCGCGGCCACAGTGCGCAGCTGCGGGTAACCAGTGAGCCAGGCCAGGTGGAAGTATTCGCGGCCGCTGCTTTTAGGGGGCGGCAGGGCGAAGTAGTCGTCTGCGAGTAGCGCCTTGAGCAGCTTGGCATCGACCTGGCCGCTGGCCGCGTACGCGCCGTCGCGATCGAACGCTGCGCCCCGCTGGCGCAGACACCATGCGTCCATGAGGGCATTGGCCGGCCCGGTGTCGAAGCCCAGCACACCACCATCAGCGCCAAGCACGCTGATGTTGGCGATGCCGCCAAGGTTGAGTACGACGCGCGTCTGCCCTGGCGTGGACAGCAGCGCCGCGTGCACCGCCGGTACCAGTGGCGCGCCTTGTCCGCCGGCGGCGATATCGGCGCGGCGGAAGTCGGCCACGACGTCGATGCCGCAGCGTTCGGCGATCACCGCGGGATCGCCGATTTGCAGGGTGAAGGGGTAGTCGCCACCGGGCCGATGGCGCACGGTCTGGCCGTGTGAACCAATGGCGCGGATGGTCGCCGCGGCAATGTTGTTGCGCTTCAGCAGAGTCAGCGCAGCGTTAGCGAAGCACTCGCCGATTTCCACATCGAGCCGTCCGAACACATCCAGATCGACGCCGGATTCAAGCTGTGCCAACGCCAACAGGCGCGTCCGCAAGGACGCCGGCCATGGGTGTACGTAACCGGTCTGCAACCGTGGCCGGCCGTTGTCGAAGTGGACCAGCGCCACGTCAATGCCATCAGCGCTGGTGCCAGAGATCAGGCCAAGATACAACGCGTCGGCGTCATCCGCGGGCACGGTCAGTTGTCGTGGTTGGCCGGGGCGGCGCTGCGGGCCAGTTGCATGCGGTGGTCCAGCTCCGTCAGGCGTGCCATTTGCGGGCGGACCACTTCACTCTTGAAGCGCGCCAGTTGCGCGGCGGGCAGAATTTCCGGCTTGGGCAGCGTCACCGTCTGCGGGTTGCGCTGCACACCGTTGACGCGGAACTCGTAGTGCAGGTGTGGACCGGTGGCCAGGCCAGTCATCCCGACGTAGCCGATCACCTGCCCCTGTCGCACATGTTGGCCGACCTTCTCGGTGCCGAATCGCGACATGTGTCCGTAAGCCGTGCTGATGGAGTTGCTGTGCTTGATCACCACGAAGTTGCCGTAGCCGCGTTCCCAGCCACGGTACTTGATCACACCGTCGCCGGCCGCGTGGATGGGTGTACCGCTGGGTGCCGCGTAATCGACGCCCTTGTGTGCGCGCATCCTGCCCAGGATCGGGTGCATGCGACCGGCACTGAAGCGTGAGGAGATGCGCGTGAAGTCGACCGGGATGCGCAGAAACGACTTTTCGATCGGCCGGCCATCTTCGCTGAACCAACCGTAGGTGCCATTGGCCTTCTTGAACCGGTAGGCGGTGTAGCGCTTGCCCTGGTTGATGAACTCGGCAGCGGTGATGTCGCCCTCGCCATAGCGCATGCCGTCGCGGTAGATGTCGTCGTAGATCACGGTAAAGCTGTCGCCGGTGCGCAGATCCTGCACAAAGTCGATGTCGTACTTGAACAGGTCCGCCAGCTTGCCGACCATCGCCGCGTTCATGCCTGCCTGGTCACCGGCGGCGTACAGGTTGCTGCGGATCACGCCGTGCGCCACTTGTTCGCGCAGGTCCATGTCGCGTTTCTGGGTGGTCACCGCGGCTTGCGCACCATCGAAACGTACCGTGGCACGGTTGGCTTCGTCCTGATCAAACCGCAGGCCCTTGAGGGCGCCGTCGTTGTCGAGCAGGAAATCGAACTCCTGGCCAGGGTGGATGTTGTGCAATGCGGACTTCGCACTGCCGGCAGCGTCCATGACGTTTTGCAGGTCGGTCATGCTCAGACCGCGGCCGTTGAAGATGTCCGACAGCGTCTGCCCGGGTTGCACGCGTACCACCTGCCAGTTGTCGACGGTAGGCACAGCGGGAAGCGACGCCGCGCGCGGCAGCGGCAGAGCCAGCAGGGCGTGGGCTTCGGGCATGGGCGCCGGGCGCATGGCGCTGGCCCATGCCGGCATGAGAAAGCCCGAGAGCAGCGTGATCAGCAGGGCGGTACAGGCGAGCACCAGACGCTCGCGGTGCCAGCGCAGCGGTTCGACTTCACCCGTGCGGTTGAAGGACCAGTGGGAGCAGCGCTTGTAGAACAGTGAGTGCCGGCGTTGCGCCTTGCGGCAAATGGCCCGCTTGCGCGCGCGAAACGCCCCTCGCTTTCCTTCCGTCATGCGCTGACTACCCCGGCGTACAAAGTAACAAACATCGCGTACCATAACGGCCATGTGTAAATGGCGTCAACGCCTTTTCGATCAAGGGTTTGCAGGCGTTCCCCGGTTAACGCACAATTAACTTCTTCCGCACAGTCCGCTGTCCGGCGGACTGTCGCGTCTTTCCATTATCCAGAGAGAGAACATGAGCGAGCTTGAGCAGGCGCTGACCACGATCGCGCGTGGCGCCGACGAAATCATCAAGCGTGAAGAGCTGGTCGAACGGCTGCGGACGGGTCGCCCGTTGCGTATCAAGGCGGGTTTCGATCCCACGGCGCCGGACCTGCATATCGGCCACACCGTCTTGCTCAACAAGATGCGTCAGTTCCAGGATTTGGGGCACCAGGTAATCTTCCTGATCGGCGACTTCACCGGCATGATTGGCGACCCTACCGGCAAGAACATCACCCGCAAGCCGCTCACCCGTGAGGACGTGCTGGCCAATGCCGGGACCTATGCCGAACAGGTCTACAAGGTCCTCGACCGCGAGAAGACCGAGTTGCGCTTCAATTCCGAGTGGTTCGGCAAGATGAGCGCGGCCGACATGATCAAGCTGGCCGCCCAGCACACCGTGGCGCGCATGCTCGAGCGCGACGACTTCACCAAACGCTACGCGGCACAGCAGCCGATCGCGATCCACGAATTCCTGTATCCGCTGGTGCAGGGTTACGACTCGGTGGCGCTGCAGTGCGACGTCGAGCTAGGCGGCACCGACCAGAAGTTCAATCTGCTGATGGGCCGGGCGCTGCAGGAACACTACGGCCAGCCGCCGCAGATCGTGCTGACCATGCCGCTGCTGGAAGGCCTGGACGGCGTCAACAAGATGTCCAAGTCGCTTGGCAACTACATTGGCATCAACGAGCCGGCGATCGACATGGTGACCAAGACCATGAAGATTGGCGATGAGTTGATGTGGCGTTGGTTCGAACTGCTCAGTTTCGACGTGTCACTGGATGCGCTGGCGCGGATGAAACGTGACGTCGCCGCCGGCGTGCTCAACCCGCGCGACGCGAAACTTCGCCTCGCCCGCGAACTCGCCACCCGTTTTCACGATGCCGCCGCCGCTGAGCGCGCCATCGCTGGCTGGCATGCCGTGGTGCGGGGTGAAGGCGATACCTCGGTGCTGCCGCAGGCAGATATCGTGGTACCAGCCGGGGGCTTGCGCATGGCGGCGTTGCTGACCGCCGCAGGCTTGACTGCGAGCAACTCCGAGGCGAACCGCAAGTTGAAGGAGCGTGCCGTGCGCATTGACGCGCAGGTTGTGGAGGACGCCCAGCGGGTCTTTCATCCCGGCTTCGAGGGTGTGTTGCAAGTTGGCAAACGCAACTTTGCCCGCGTGCGGCTTGTACCCGCCTGACGCGCACCAAGAGGCACTTGGCGACGCCCTGCCGGGATGCGCAACGGGAATGAAATTGCGTGCCGGCCCAGTGCGTTGCGTTGTATTCCTGAAACAGGCCGCAAGAAACGCTTGATTTAAAAACCACACGACGTATGATTCGCGCCCCGCCGTCGTATTGTGTCGTGTACGCGGTCGTCCCCACCTCGAAAAAAAAGCTGTAACGAGTGTGTTGACGGCCCGGTAAAGCGATGTAGAATGGGCGGCTCACTCAGGGCGAAATGCCATGAGGTGTCATCGGGAAATCCGGTGGCAAGCGATTGATCTTTGACAGTGTGCACAGGTGAATTGTGTGGACGCCTTGCGTGGGAGCGGTTGCGACCGGTCCAAAGCAATGCAAGCGTCCAACCAAAGAAACACAGCAATGAGTTTTACGGTTGGGACATACGCTTCA
>DATCWU010000358.1:0-2973 GCA_036566165.1 Rhodanobacter sp.
CTGCCGGCCAGGTCCAGCGCGGTGCCGTGATCCACCGAGGTGCGGATGAACGGCAGGCCGAGGGTGAGATTGACGGTGCAGTCAAACGCCTCGCTCTTCAACACGGGCAAGGCCTGGTCATGGTACATCGCCAGCACGGCGTCGTAGCGCTGGCGTTGCGCCAGGACGAATGCGGTGTCAGCTGGCAACGGGCCCAGCAGCTGCATGCCTTCGTCGCGCAACGCATCGAGGCAGGGGATGATGATGTCGATCTCTTCCCGGCCAAGGTGACCGCCTTCACCGGCGTGCGGGTTGAGCCCGAGCACGGCGATGCGTGGCGCGGCGAAGCCGAATTTCCGGCGCAACTCCGCGTGCACGATGCGCAGCACCCGGGTAAGCGTGCTCGTGGTGATGGCGGCTGGCACGGCGGCCAGTGGCAGATGCGTGGTCGCCAGCGCCACGCGCAGGGTCGGGCTGGCCAGCATCATCACAACGTCGGCATGGGCACGGCTGGCAAAGAACTCAGTATGCCCACTGAAGGGCACACCGGCGTCGTTGATGGTGGCCTTCTGCAGCGGCGCGGTGACCACGGCGGCGTAGCGTCCGCTCATGCAGCCGTCGGCAGCCGTTGCCAGCGTCGCCAGCACGTGCCGCGCGTTGCGCGGGTCAGGCTGGCCGGGCGTTTCCGGCGTGGCCAACGCGACGTGACATACGCGCAACGTCCCCGGCGCACGTTCACTGCTGGCAGTGCCGTCGTCGTCAACCAGGTTCACGCTGACGCCACAGCGCGCTGCGGCGCGCTGCAACAAGGTGCGGTCAGTGATTGCGATCAACTCGGCCGCAACCGCAGTGCATGCCAGCCGGATCAACAGTTCAGGCCCCACGCCGGCTGGCTCGCCGGCGGTGATCGCCAGTCGCGGCAGCGGCGTGCCGTTCAATCCGTTTGTGGCGCGCTGGCGCTGGCCGGTTGCCTGCTTGCGTCCTGCAATTCGGGCAACAGAACCTTGATATAGGCGTTGGCGCGCAAGTCGCGCAGGAAGTCGTCGTAGGCCTGTTCGGCCTTGCGGTTGCCGATGGATTGGCGCGCCTGATTGCGTGTGACCTCATCGGTGAGGTCACTCTGTCGCGTACCCAGGCGTTGAACGATGTGCCAGCCGGCTTCGGTCTGCAGCGGTTGCGAGACTTCGTTGTCCTTGAGCTCGACCAGCGCCCTGCCGATGACCGAGCCCCATGCATTCTGCTGGAACCAGTCCATGTCGCCGCCAACGTTCGCCGTGGTGTCGTCCTTGGAATTTGCCTTTGCCAGCTTGGCGAAATCCTCGTGCTTGTTGACGATCCGGTCGTAGAGATCCCTGGCTTTCTGCTCGGCTTGCGCCGGCGTGACCAGTTCGGAGGGCTTGATCAGGATCTGTCGCGCGTGGAACTCGGTGACCATCTGCCGGCCAGGCTGACGCTGTCCAAACAGCTTGAGGATGTGGAAGCCGGTGGGGCCGCGCAGCGGTGGACTGACGTCGCCCGCTTGCATGTTGGCAACTGCATCGGCAAATGCCGGTGGCACCTCATCCAGACGGCGCCAGCCGAGATCGCCGCCATCAAGTGCGTTCGGTGCATCGGAGTAGCGGATCGCCGCGGCGTTGAAATCCATGCCACCCTTGATGGCAGTCTCGGCCTGCTCGGCCTTGGCCTGGCTGGCCTGGATCGCTGCCGCGTCGGCCCCGCCGGGGATACTGATCTGGATGTGTCCGAGGTGGACTTCACCCGCCTTGTAGGTAGGACTTTGCAACAGGTTGTCGATCTCGCTGTCGGTCACGGACACGGAGTCGTGGACAACACTTTCGTGCAGACGCTGCACGGTAATCTGATCGGCCAGCTGCTGACGGAATTCCGCAAAGCTGCCGGTGCGCTCCACTTCTGCGCGCAGCTGCTCCGGCGTGATCTTGTTCTGCTGGGCCACGACGTTGACGGCCTGGTCGACATCGGCGTCGGAGACGTGAATACCCTGCTCCAGGGCCTTTTGCACCTGCAGGCGCATCAGGATCAGACGGTCGAGCACCTGCTTTTGCAAAACGTCAGGCGGTGGCAACTGCTCCGGATGCCCGGCGTACTGTTGCTGTACCGAGTGCACCGCGTCAGTCAGCTCGCTTTGCAGGATGACATCGTCGTTCGCGACCGCAACGATGCGGTCCAGCGGCTGGTTGGCCGGGGTGGCGGGAGTCAGCAGTTGCGCGTGCGCGGAGAAGGTGATCGCGCCAGCGATCAGAAAGAGTGCGATGGATCGCTTCATCAAGAAAGAGCCTGTATCGGCGGGGCGGGTACGGTTATTGATAACCCAGAATATCACGGTGCAAAAGTGGCTCTATCTGGCCACCGGTGGAACCCAGTCCCTTGAACACGACTTCAAACAGGATGGCGTTGTCACGTTGATTGAGGCCAGCCTGGTTCGCGGCCGGGCCAAAGCCGTAGTTGCCCTGGTTGACGTAGCTGCGCGCCACCAGTCGCAAGGAGACGCAGCAGCTGTCGAATTGCACGCCGGCCAGCGCCTCGACCATGCGCCCATCGGGTACCGACCAGGCTGCCGAACCCACCAGGTGCCAGCGTGCGGACAGCGGATAGACCGCCGATGCGCTGTATTGTTCCAGCAAGCTGCGACGATAACGATAAGCGAAGTTGACGATGCCGTCGTCGCCCACCCGGCGCTGCAGTTCCAGCGTGCCCATTTCATTGCGGTGCGTGTTTGGGCTCCACTGGTAGGCGCTGTTCAAACGCCATTGGTCGCTGAGTTGCGCGCTGAATTGTGCCACGTAGCTGGAGCCTGACCAGTCGGTACCCAGCACGCGTTGCGGCGCGAAGTACCGAATCTGGCCAATGCTTGCCGACAACCGCTCGACGCCGTTTTCATCAAGCAGGCGCGAGGTGACCGCGGCCGTGAGATTGTTCGCGTCCATTTGCCGGTCGGCGCCGGAAAACCGGTTGGGGGAAAACAACTGCCAGTAG
>DATCWU010000390.1:0-2178 GCA_036566165.1 Rhodanobacter sp.
TGGCTGGCATCGTCGCCACCGACGACGCGAATGTTGCTTTCAAGGATGTGGATTACGCCTTGCTGGTTGGCGCCCGTCCGCGTGGCCCCGGCATGGAGCGCAGTGACCTGTTGGGGGCGAACGGGGCGATCTTCGGCCCACAGGGCAAGGCCATCAATGCACATGCCAAGCGCGATGTGAAAGTGCTGGTGGTCGGCAACCCGGCCAATACCAATGCGCTGATTGCGCAGCAGAACGCACCGGATCTGGATCCGAAGTGCTTCACTGCGATGGTGCGTCTGGACCACAACCGCGCCAAGGCGCAGTTGGCCGAGAAGACCGGCAAGCACAATACCGATGTGCGGAAGATGATCATCTGGGGCAATCACAGTTCGACCCAGTATCCCGATCTGTCGCAGGCGACGGTCGACGGCAAGCCGGCCATGAGCCTGGTGGATCAGCAGTGGTATGAGAACGAGTTCATTCCCACCGTGCAGAAGCGCGGCGCGGCGATCATCAAGGCGCGCGGCGCCTCATCTGCGGCGTCTGCCGCAGCGGCGGCGATTGACCACATGCGCACCTGGGCGTTGGGCACTGCCGAAGGCGACTGGGTGTCGATGGGCATTCCGGCCGATGGTTCCTACGGTATTGCGCCGGGTGTCATCTATGGGTATCCGGTCACCTGCAAGGGCGGCAAGTACGAGATTGTGCAGGGCTTGGCGATCAGCGATTTCTCGCGCGCACGCATGGATGCGTCGAGCAAGGAGTTGCGTGAAGAGCGCGCCAGCGTCGAGCATTTGTTCGCGAAGAAATAAGTCACGCGTCGTTTGCATTGAACAACGGGCCGGCTCTTGCCGGCCCGTTGCTGTCTGGGACGCAACTTTTTTGTAGGAGCGCACCCTGTGCGCGAATGGCTTTGCGGATAGATATTGCCCAAGAGCCATTCGCGCACAGGGTGCGCTCCTACAGTTCAGGCAGCTACCGCCTCGATGGCGGCGGTAGCCGGGGCGCGGATCAGGTAGTCAAACGCGCTGAGTGCCGCGGTAGAACCGGCGCCCATGGCGATGACGATCTGCTTGTACGGCACGGTAGTCGCATCGCCGGCGGCAAATACTCCGGGCAGTGAGGTCTGGCCGCGTTCGTCGATGATGATTTCGCCGCGCGGCGACAACGCCACCGTGTCTTTCAGCCATTCGGTGTTCGGCAACAAACCGATCTGCACGAAAATGCCGTCCAGATCAATCTGGTGCATGGCATCCGTCAAGCGGTCCCGGTAGACCAGGGTGGTGACTTTCTGGCCGTCGCCCAGTACCTCGGTGCTGAGTGCGCTGAGGATGACCTCGACATTCGGCAGGCTGTGCAGTTTGTGCTGGAGCACTTCGTCAGCACGCAGCTTGCTGTCGAACTCGACCAGGGTGACGTGGGCGACGATGCCGGCCAGGTCGATGGCCGCTTCCACGCCGGAGTTGCCCCCGCCGATCACGGCGACGCGCTTGCCCTTGTACAACGGACCGTCACAGTGCGGGCAGTACGCCACGCCCTTGTTGCGATACTCGTCCTCGCCAGGCACGTTCATGTGGCGCCAGCGGGCGCCGGTGGAGAGGATGATCGTGCGTGATTTCAAGGTGGCGCCGCTCGCCAACTGCACTGCATGCAGGCCACCTGCCTCCCTGGCGGGGATCAGCTTCTCGGCGCGCTGCAGGTTCATGATGTCGACGTCATAGGCATTGACGTGCTGGACCAGGGCAGTGCCCATGCTGGGACCGTCGGTAGCCATGACCGAGACAAAGTTCTCGATCGCCATGGTGTCCAGCACCTGGCCGCCGAAGCGCTCGGCCGCCACACCAGTGCGGATACCCTTGCGTGCCGCGTAGATGGCAGCGGCAGCGCCGGCCGGGCCGCCACCGACGATCAGCACTTCGAACGGTTCCTTGTCCTGCAGCTTGGCCGCTTCGCGCTGCGCGGCGCCGGTGTCGATCCTGGCGAGGATCTGTTCCAGGCTCATGCGGCCGGTATCGAACAATTCGCCATTGAGAAACACGCAAGGCACCGACATCACCTGCCGCGCCTCGACTTCCTGCTGGTAGAGCGCGCCGTCGATCGCGGTGTGGGTGATGCGCGGGTTGAGCACGCTCATCAGGTTCAGCGCCTGCACCACGTCGGGGCAGTTCTGGCACGAGAGCGAAAAATAGGTCTCGA
>DATCWU010000400.1:0-4284 GCA_036566165.1 Rhodanobacter sp.
CCACTGCGAGCGCACAATTTTAGAGGAGCGCTCGTGACCGGTCAATGGTCACGCCGGACATCGAGCCGCCGTGGTGATGAATGTGCCGGCGGGTGTGGCGTGGTGCAAAGGCTGCGGTTGCTAAACTTGCGCACCTCCCCGGGACCACAGCAGCCGATCATGGATTACCTCATCAACCAGTATTTCGTCATCTTGCACGCGTTGCAGCAGTTTGAACTGACACCGTGGAAGATGGTTGGCCTGCTAGGGTCGTTGTTGTTCACGAGCCGCTGGTTCGTGCAGTTGTACTACACGCGCAAGCTTGGGCGAGTGGTGATGCCGCTGTCGTTTTGGTGGTTGTCGGTGGCGGGCAGCGCCATGTTGCTGGCGTACTTCGTGGTCGGCAAGAACGACTCGATCGGCATTATTTCCAACTTCTTTCCGGCGTTTGTGTCGGTGTACAACCTGGCTGTGCACTTGCGCCACCGCAAGCGTCTGGCGCAGGGCAATGCGCCAACGTGACATCGCACACAGTGCTGCATGTGCGACGCGGGGCAGGTCGGGCAGTGGCCCGAACAGCGGGTGCACAGTTGCACGATCATGGGTGGACAGCCGTGCGCGTGGCGGCTACAACAATCGAACATGCATACCGGGGATTTGCCAATGTATAGCGCCGCCAGGTTTTGTCTTCTCGGGCTGGGGATTCTCGGCGCCGTGCCGCTGGCAACGGCCGCGGCCGATACGGCAGCCACGCGGGCGGCCACGACGCCAGTCGCGTTGGCAGCGCAGATCAACGCCGCCGATTTTGCCCGTTTCGACCGTACGCTCAGCTCCGATGCGTTTGCCGGGCGCAAGCCGGGCACGCCGGCGGAGCAACGCACAATCGATTGGTTGATCGGTGAGTTCCAGCACATGGGCCTGCAACCGGGCAACCATGGATCGTGGTTGCAGACCGTGCCGGCCGATTCCACGGAGTTGTTGAACACCGACGTGACGCTGGACGTCGCCGCCGGTGGCAGCACGCACAAGTTTGCCTATCACACCGACATGGTGGTGCGGACGTTGCAGGCCAAAGCCGAAGTCGACCTGCGTCATTCCCCGGTGGTGTTTGTCGGTTACGGTGCCGACGCACCAAACTGGCACTGGAACGATTACGCCAACGTGGACGTGAAGGGCAAGACGGTGATCGTGCTGGTCAACGATCCGGGTTTTGCCACGCGGGATGCCGGGTTGTTCAACGGCCGTGCGATGACTTACTACGGTCGCTGGCCATACAAATATGCGGAGGCGGCGTTGCAGGGCGCAGCTGCGTGTTTCATCGTGCACACCAGCGATGCGGCCACCGGGTACCCGTGGAGCGTGCTGCAAAATGGCGCGCATGGCGCGCAACTGAGCTTGACCGCCAAGGACGACCCGGCGCCGCGTCTGCCCGTTGCGGGCTGGCTTACCCGCGAGGCGGCCACGCGCTTGTTCGCCGCTGCTGGCCGCGACTTTGCGCAACTGGAACAGGCCGCAGCCAAGCGGGGTTTCAAGCCCGTCGCACTGGATGCGACGGCGTCGCTGCAGCTGCACAGCAAGATCGGGCATGTCGAATCGCACAACGTGATCGCCATGGTCAAGGGCAGCCAGCGGCCGGATGAAGCGGTGATCTACACCGCGCATTGGGATCATCTGGGCACCGACCCCGCGTTGCCGGGGCACAAGGTGTATGCCGGTGCGGTCGACAACGGCACCGGGTTGAGCATGCTGCTGCAAATCGCCAATGCGTTTGCGCACCAAGCCACGCCGCCGCAGCGCAGTGTGGTGTTCTTCATGCCGACGCTGGAGGAATCGTTGCTGCTCGGTTCGCAGTATTACGTGGCCAGGCCGGTGTTCCCGCTGGACAAGACCGTGGCGGATATCGCCGTGGATGCGCTGCCGGTGATCGGTCGCGCGCGGGACATGACGGTCATCGGCAAGGGCCAATCGCAACTGGAGACACTGCTGGCGGATGTGCTGAAGCGGCAGGGTCGGGTGATTTCCGGCGAGACGACGCCGGAGAACGGGTTCTATTTCCGCTCCGACCACTTCAGCTTTGCCCAGGCGGGCGTGCCGGCGATGCTGGTCAGCTCCGGCCTGGATTTGCGTGATGGTGGCCGTGTTGCCGGGGAGCGCGCAGCGGCTGATTACACTGCACATCGGTACCACACGCCAAACGACGTGTTCAATCCGGCCTGGGATCTGTCCGGCATTCTGGAGGACACGCAGGCCGTGTACGAACTCGGCCAGAAGCTGAGCGACAGCACCGCATGGCCACAATGGAATGCCGACAGTCCGTTCCGTGCTGCACGTGAGCGGATGCCGGGGCACGCCGGCACCGGGTTGTGACATTGCGCTGGCTGCGCTGAGCCGTGCGGCAGGTTGGCATGGGGATCCTTGGCCCCATTGCGTGGATGTTGCCAACCGCTGAACAAGGTTCGCGCTACAGTGCTTGCAAGCAGGAGTCGGTGGGCGGTGTCCGCTTGCAGGGTCACGGCGTTCGGGAGGTTGATGATGGCGCGTTGGCTTTGGGCAGCAGGGTTGGTCATGTTCGGTCTGTTGCCGGGCAACGTACCGGCCGTGGCTGCGCCGCCGGTGGCGTCGGACCACCCGGCAGCGCCCGTGGTGGCGCATATCGCGCTGGATGGCCCGATCGGCCCGGCGGCGGCAGAGTATTTTGACGACGCGGCGCAACGCGCCGAAGCCGATGGTGCGGTGGCGATCGTCTTGCGCCTGGATACGCCTGGCGGCTTGTCCGAGTCGATGCGCCAGATCATCTCGCGCATGCTCGCGAGCAAGGTCCCGGTGCTGGCGTATGTGGCGCCTGGTGGCGCGCGCGCTGCCTCGGCCGGAACCTACATCCTGTATGCGGCGCAGATCGCGGCAATGGCACCGGCCACCCATCTGGGCGCGGCGACGCCGGTGCAGCTGGGCGGACGTACACCGTTGCCGGGAATATTGCCCGGTGACAAGCCAGCCGCCGCAGGATCGGCCGCGAAGCCGGCTCCGGCGGACACGGCAGACGCCGAAGAGCGCAAGGTGCTGAACGATGCCATTGCTTACATCCGTTCGCTGGCACAGTTGCATGGACGTGACACGGTGTGGGCCGAGCAGGCGGTACGTGGCGCGGCGACGTTGACGGCCAGCGAAGCCGCGCAAAAGCATGTGATCGACTTTGTCGCACGCGATGTCGCCGATTTGCTGGCGCAGGCGGATGGCCGCACGGTCGAGGTCGCTGGTCGTCAGCTGACCCTGCACCTCAAGGGCGCGACCGTGCGCGCCTATGCGCCTGGTGCCCGCACCCGGTTTCTGGGCATCATCACCAATCCCACAATCGCCTACCTGTTGTTGCTGGCCGGCATTTTCGGCATCGGGCTGGAGGCGTTGCATCCGGGCGCGATGTTGCCGGGAATCGTCGGTGGCATCTGCCTGCTGGTTGGCTTGTATGCATTGCAGTTGTTGCCGGTCAATTACGCCGGGCTGGCGCTGATGGCGTTGGGTGTCGGCTTGTTGGTGGCGGAAGCCGTCAATCCCACCATCGGCGCATTCGCCATCGGGGGCGTGGTTTCATTTGTCGTGGGGTCGGTGATGCTGATGAATACCGGGGTGCCGGGCTATGCCGTGAACATGGGCGTGATCGCCGCCATTGCCTTGAGCGCGGCGGCGTTGATGGGCCTGATCGTGTGGCTGGTGTTCCGGGCGCGACGTTCGCAGGTGGTGACCGGCGACGAAGGGATGCTGGCGGATATTGCCGAGTTGCTCGAACCGGTCAGCGCCGGTGGCGAGGCGTGGGTGCTGGTGCGTGGCGAACGCTGGCGCGTGCGTTGCGCCAGCGCGTTGCCCGCCGGCGCGAAAGTGCGCGTGGTACGGCGTGAAGGGCTGTTGTTGCAGGTGGTGCCGGTGTGACGCGTGCAGCGGCGTGTGTAGCGCTGCGCGGGGCAGAAATGGCATGAGAGTATGGAGTAACTTCAAATGCAGCCGCAGGCATTACGCCTAGCGGCGTCGTCAAGCGGTCTACGGGAGAGTGTCATGTTTGGATTTGTCGGTGTATTGGTGATCATTGGCATCATGCTGTTGTTCGCCACGGTCAAGATCCTGCCCGAGTACGAGCGCGGCGTGATCCTCACCCTGGGCCGGTATACCGGAACCAAGGGACCGGGCCTGGTGCTGTTGCTGCCGGCTGTGCAACGCATGATCCGCGTGGACTTGCGGGTCACGGTGATGGACGTGCCGCCGCAGGATGTCATTTCGCTGGACAACGTATCGGTGCGGGTCAATGCGGTGGTG
>DATCWU010000402.1:0-4381 GCA_036566165.1 Rhodanobacter sp.
CCACTGCGAGCGCACAATTTTAGAGGAGCGCTCGTGACCGGTCAATGGTCACGCCGGACATCGAGCCGCCGTGGTGATGAATGTGCCGGCGGGTGTGGCGTGGTGCAAAGGCTGCGGTTGCTAAACTTGCGCACCTCCCCGAGACCGCGGCAGCCAACCATGGATTACCTCATCAACCAGTATTTCGTCATCCTGCACGCGTTGCAGCAGTTTGAGTTGACACCATGGAAGATGGTTGGCTTGCTGGGGTCGTTGTTGTTCACGAGCCGCTGGTTCGTGCAGTTGTACTACACGCGCAAGCTTGGGCGGGTGGTGATGCCACTGGCGTTCTGGTGGTTGTCGGTGGCGGGCAGCGCCATGTTGCTGGCGTACTTCGTGGTCGGCAAGAACGACTCGATTGGCATCATTTCCAATTTCTTCCCGGTATTCGTGTCGGTCTACAACCTTGTGGTGCACTTGCGACACCAGAAGCAGTTGGAGAGCGACGCGATAGTCTGAGATCGCACGCGGCGTTTGTGCAGCGCCTGACACGCTGCAGTGAGTGAGCGTCAGGCGCGGTGTGGCCGCAGCTTGTGTCGTAATGTGTGGACAGCCGCGGGCGTGGTGGCTACAACAGTCGGGCATGCATATCGAGGATTTGCCAATGCGTATGGGCACCGGGGTTGTTCTTCTTGCACTGGGTGTTTTGGGCGCTGGGCCGCTGGCAACTGCGGCGGGGGCTGATTCCGCAACCACGCCGAAAGCCGCGTTGCCGGTTGCGTTGGCTGCACAGATCAACGCCGCCGATTTTGCCCGCTTCGACCGTACGCTCAGTTCCGATGCGTTCGCCGGGCGCAAGCCAGCCACGCCAGCCGAAAAACGCACGATCGACTGGCTGGTCGGCGAGTTTCAGCGCATGGGTCTGCAACCAGGCAACCATGGATCGTGGGTACAGACCGTGCCGGCCGATTCCACCGAGTTGTTGAACACTGACGTGACGCTGGACATCGCCGACGCTGGCAGCACGCACAAGTTTGCCAATCACACCGACATGGTGGTGCAGACGTTGCAAGCCAAACCCGAAGTCGATCTGCGGCATTCTCCGGTGGTGTTTGTCGGCTATGGGGCGGACGCACCAAACTGGCACTGGAACGATTACGCCAACGTTGACGTGAAGGGCAAGACGGTGATCGTGCTGGTCAACGACCCGGGCTTCGCCACGCGGGATGCCGGCCTGTTCAACGGCCGCGCGATGACTTACTACGGTCGCTGGCCGTACAAATATGCGGAGGCGGCGTTGCAGGGCGCCGCCGCGTGTTTCATCGTGCATACCAGCGATGCGGCGGCCGGATACCCGTGGAGCGTGCTGCGGAATGGCGCTCATGGCGCGCAATTGAGCTTGACTGCGAAAGACGATCCGGCGCCACGCCTGCCAGTCGCGGGCTGGCTCACGCGCGATGCAGCTACGCGGTTGTTCGCTGCTGCCGGCCGCGACTTTGCGCAACTGGAAAAGGCGGCGGCCAAACCCGGATTCAAGGCGGTCGCGCTGGACGCCACTGCCTCGCTGCAGCTGCACAGCAAGATCGGGCACGTTGAGTCGCACAACGTGATCGCCATGGTCAAGGGCAGCCAGCGGCCGGACGAGGCAGTTATCTACACCGCGCATTGGGATCATCTGGGCACTGATCCCGCGCTGCCGGGGCACAAGGTGTATGCCGGCGCGGTCGACAATGGCACCGGCTTGAGCATGCTGCTGCAGCTCGCGAATGCGTTTGCGCATCAGACCACGCCGCCGCAGCGCAGCGTGGTGTTCTTCATGCCGACGCTGGAAGAATCAGGATTGCTTGGCTCGCAGTACTACGCTGCCAGGCCGGTATTCCCGCTGGACAAGACCGTGGCGGATATTGCCGCGGATGCGTTGCCGGTGATTGGCCGCGCACGGGACATGACGGTCATCGGCAAGGGCCAGTCGCAATTGGAGACGTTGTTGGCGCGTGTACTGAAGCGGCAGGGCCGGGTGATTTCTGGCGAGACGACACCGGAGAACGGCTTCTATTTCCGCTCTGATCACTTCAGCTTTGCCAAGGCTGGTGTGCCGGCGATGCTGGTCAGCTCCGGTCTGGACTTGCGCAACGGTGGCCGTGCCGCCGGTGAACAAGCCGCAGCCGATTACACCGCGCATCGCTATCACACACCGAACGACGTGTTCGATCCAGCCTGGGACCTGTCCGGTATTCTGGAAGACACACAGGCATTGTATGAACTTGGTCAACAGTTGAGCGACAGCACCGTCTGGCCGCAATGGAATGCAGACAGTCCGTTCCGTGCGGAGCGCGAACGGATGCCAGGCCATGCTGCCGCTGCGCACTGAGGTCGCCCGGCAGCGCTGAATGCATCACCACGCCGGCAAGTGGGTCACCGGTGCTTTCGCGCTGACGTTGCCAACCGCTGAACATCGTTCGCGCTACAGTGCCAACCATGGCGCTGCAGCGTTCGGGAGAGTGAAGATGGCGCGTTGGTTTTGGGCGGCGGGATTTGTCACGTTCGGTCTGTTGTCGGCCGGGGCAGCGGCCGCTGGCGCGCCTCCAGCAGCGGCTGATCACACCGCGACGCCCATGGTGGCGCAGGTCGCGCTGGATGGTCCGATCGGTCCGGCGGCGGCAGAGTATTTTGATGACGTGGCGCGGCGTGCCGAAGCCGATGGTGCGGTGGCGATCGTGTTGCGGCTGGATACGCCCGGTGGGTTATCCGAATCGATGCGCCAGATCATCTCGCGCATACTCGCGAGCAAGATTCCCGTACTGGGTTATGTAGCGCCCGACGGCGCGCGCGCCGCGTCAGCCGGAACTTACATTCTGTACGCGGCGCAGATTGCCGCTATGGCCCCGGCAACGCATCTGGGCGCGGCAACCCCGATCCAGCTTGGCGGCAGCAGGCCTCTGCCGGTACCGCTGCCTGGCGTGCAGCCCGGTGACCAGCCGGCCCCCGCCGGCTCGGCCGCGAAGCCGGCGCCGGCGGATACGGCAGACGCGGAGGAGCACAAAGTATTGAACGATGCGGTGGCTTACATCCGCTCGCTGGCGCAGCTGCGCGGCCGTGACGCGGCGTGGGCCGAGCAGGCGGTGCGTGGCGCAGCGACCTTGACCGCCAGCGAAGCGGCGCAAAAGCATGTGATCGATTTTGTCGCACGCGATGTCGCTGATTTGCTGGCGCAGGCCGACGGCCGTACGGTGGAGGTCGACGGGCGTCAGGTGACCCTGCACCTCAAGAGTGCCGTGGTACGCGACTACGCGCCCGGTGCCCGTACCAGGTTCCTGGGCGTCATCACCAATCCCACGATTGCCTACTTGCTGTTGCTGGCTGGCATTTTCGGGATCGGGCTGGAGGTACTGCACCCGGGCGCAATGCTGCCGGGCATTGTAGGGGGGATTTGTCTCCTGGTTGGTTTGTATGCATTGCAGTTGTTACCCGTCAATTATGCCGGGCTGGCGTTGATGGCGTTGGGCATTGGTTTGCTGGTGGCAGAGGCAGTCAACCCCACCGTGGGCGCGTTTGGTATCGGGGGCGTGATTGCATTTGTCGTGGGGTCGGTGATGCTGATGAATACCGGGGTGCCGGGTTATGCAGTGAACATGGGCGTGATCGCCGCCATTGCCCTGAGCGCAGCTGCGCTGATGGGCCTGATTGTGTGGCTGGTGTTTCGCTCACGGCGGTCGCAGGTGGTGACCGGTGATGAAGGGATGCTTACCGATATTGCCGAATTGCTGGAGCCGGTCAGCGCCGGTGGCGAGGCGTGGGTGCTGGTGCGTGGTGAACGTTGGCGCGTGCGTTGCGACAGTGCGCTGCCGGCGGGTGCGAAAGTGCGCGTGATACGTCGTGAGGGTTTGTTGCTGCGGGTAGTACCGGTGTGATGCATGTCCGCGTGTCGCCACTGGAGTTGCTTTGGTCGGGACGAGTCTTGCGGTAGTGGATGCGCACGGAGGCGAGGCGGCGGGCAGTGCCCGCCCTGCGGGAGCGGCGTACATCCGGGTGTGTCACCAGTGAGCGGGCGGGTAGTGCACGGCGGCATTGAGTGGTTGAGCTTCAACTGCAGTCGCATGCATTGGGCGTAGCGGTTTCATCAAGCGGTTTACGGGAGAGTGTCATGTTTGGATTTGTTGGTGTGCTGGTGATCATCGGCATCATGTTGCTGTTCGCGACGATCAAGATCCTGCCCGAATACGAGCGCGGCGTGATCCTCACCTTGGGCCGCTACACCGGCACCAAGGGACCGGGCCTGGTGCTGTTGCTGCCGGCTGTGCAACGCATGATCCGCGTGGACTTGCGGGTCACGGTGATGGACGTGCCGCCGCAGGATGTCATTTCGCTGGACAACGTATCGGTGCGGGTCAATGCGGTGGTG
>DATCWU010000414.1:0-1487 GCA_036566165.1 Rhodanobacter sp.
ACCAACCGTACAAGAACGATGTGTCCGTGCGCGTCAGCGTGGTGCCCGCTTTCATGCGTGACATGCAGGCGTTGCTGACGCGTGAATACCCGCAGATCGAGGTGGTTTGGTTTGGCCACATTGGCGACGGCAATCTGCACATCAACATCCTGCGGCCGGCAGCACTAAGCGAGGATGCATTCATCGCGCAATGCGAGCATGTCACGCAATTGCTGGCGGCCACTTTGCAGCGCCACGGCGGCAGTATTTCGGCCGAACACGGCATTGGCCTGGTCAAGCGTGCTTACCTGTGGAGCACGCGCAGTACGGCGGAAATCGAACTGATGCGTGGCGTACGCAAGGTGTTCGATCCCAATGGCATTCTCAATCCGGGCAAGTTGTTCGTGGACCACTGACAGGCTGAAACAATGCGCGCGTGCTAGCCTTGAGCGGTTGTCTGCCAGCATTCGGGAGCCGCCATGCCATCGGAACTGCGTTCGTTGTATCCGGAGATCGAACCGTTCGACAGCGGCATGCTCCAGGTGTCCGCATTGCACACGCTGTACTACGAGCAGAGCGGCAACCCGCATGGCAAACCGGCCGTGTTTGTACACGGTGGCCCGGGCGGCGGCACGACCCCGAAGTGTCGGCGCTTCTTTGATCCGGCGGTATACCGCATCGTGCTGTTTGATCAGCGTGGTTGCGGGAAGTCGACGCCGCACGCGGAGCTGAGTGGCAACACCACGTGGGATCTGGTGGCCGACATGGAGCGCCTGCGCGAGCATCTGGCAATCGAGCGCTGGCAGGTGTTTGGCGGCTCCTGGGGATCAACGCTGGCGTTGGCCTATGCGCAAACGCATCCCGACCAGGTCACCGAACTGGTCCTGCGCGGCATCTTCATGCTGCGCCGCCAGGAACTGGAATGGTTCTATCAGCAAGGCTGCAGCATGCTGTATCCCGATGCGTGGGAGACCTATCTGGGGGCGATACCCGAGGCGGAGCGCGGTGATCTGATGAGTGCGTACCATCGACGCCTGACCAGCGCCGATCCAGCGGTACGGATCGCTGCCGCGCGCGCCTGGTCGGTGTGGGAAGGCGCCACCAGCTTCCTCTGGCAGGATCCGTCACATATTGAGTCCAGTGCGGAAGACGAGTTCGCATTGGCGTTTGCGCGTATTGAATGCCACTACTTCGTGCATGGCGGCTTTTTCGAACACGACGATCAGTTGTTGCGCAACATTGACCGCATCCGGCATATCCCGGCGGTAATCGTGCAAGGTCGATACGACGTGGTTTGTCCCCTGCGCAGTGCGTGGGATCTGCATCGAGCCTGGCCCGAGGCAGACTTGCACATTGTGCAGGACGCTGGCCATTCCGCATTTGAGCCCGGCAACATGCACCAGCTGCTGGAGGCGACCGACCGCTTCGGGCATTGACTGCGCGCTTCGGCGCCGACTGGGCAGGTAGTGGCGGCGATGGTCGTCTTGCAGACGAGCTGGCGGGCAGTG
>DATCWU010000423.1:0-2040 GCA_036566165.1 Rhodanobacter sp.
GAGTAAGCGGCGAACGTGACCCAGATGCCGTGCCAATCCTTGCTGCCGTCGACTTCGGTAAACCAGGCGTCAATGATGATGCCGCTGAGCGAGCTGCCCAGGATCGCGCCGATGCCGTTGGTCATCAGCATGAACAGACCCTGCGCGCTGGCCCGGATCTGCGGGCCGACCTGACCCTCGACGAACAGCGAACCGGAGATATTGAAGAAGTCGAACGCCATACCGTAAACAATGTTGGACAGCAGGATCATCCACAGCAGGTCGGTCGGGTTGCCGTAGGCAAACAGGCCAAAGCGCAGCACCCAGGCGACCATGCTGATCAGCATGACCTTCTTGATGCCGAAGCGGTGCAGAAAAAACGGAATGGCCAGGATGAACAACGTTTCCGATACCTGCGACAGCGACAGCACGATGTTCGAGTAACTCACCACGAAGGAGTGCGCGTACGCCGGGTTGCTGCCGAAGTCGCTCAGAAACGTGTTGCCGTAGGCATTGGTGAGTTGCAGGGATGCGCCCAGGGCCATCGCAAACAGGAAAAATACCGCCATCTTGTATTGCTTCATCAGGGCGAACGCGCGCAAGCCCAGCGCGTCGACCAGCGACGCATGTTTCGTGTAGACCGGTGGACAGCGTGGCAGGGTGAACGCGTACAGACCCAGCACGACCGCGGCGATACCGGCCACGTAAAACTGGCCCGGCGAGGTGTCCAAGTGGCGCAGGCTGATGGTCCACATGGCGACAATGAAACCGATCGTGCCCCACACGCGGATGGGCGGGTACGCCTTGATGATGTCCGCACCGTCGGCTTTCAGGGCGTTGTAGGCCACCGTGATCGCCAGCGCGATGGTCGGCATGTAAAAACACATGTTGACCAGCATCACCCAGAACAACACCTGCGGGCTGTCGATCGCCGGCACGATGAACAACATGCACGCGCCCAGCAGGTGCAATACGCCATACAGGCGCTCGGCGTTGATCCACTTGTCGGCGACGATGCCCATCAGTGCCGGCATGAACAGCGACGCGATACCCATCGTCGCAAAGATCGCGCCGAACTCGGTGCTCGACCAGTGCTGGGTGTGATAGCAATAGTTGCCGACGGTGGTGAGCCACGAACCCCAGACAAAAAACTGCAGGAAGTTCATCACGATCAAGCGCCGCTTGATACTCATCGACAGATATCCGGCATGTGCAGTTCCCCTGCGCAACTGTGCACAAGCCGGCTGGCTGCGCGTGCCGGCAGGTTAGAGGAAGGCGCCACTGCCGGGCAAGGCGCGGCGCAGCGTTGGTCGCTGGAATCAGACCGGATCGTGCAATGCCGCGGCAATACGCGCGCGCAGCACCGGCAGCAGTTCGGACTCAAACCAGGGGTTGTGCATCACCCACGGTCGGTTGCGCGGGCTGGGGTGCGGCAGCGGCAGCTTGCCTTGCGGCAGGTAGTCGCGCCACGCGCGCACGGTGTCGGTGAGTTTGGTGCCGCGGGGCACGCCGAGCATGCCCGCCTGTGCGTACTGGCCAATCAGCAGCGTCAGTTGCACTTGCTTCAGCAGCGGCAGCAGGCGCGGGTGCCAGGCGATCGCACATTCCGGTCGTGGTGGCAGATCGGCACCGTTGGCACTGCCGGGAAAGCAGAAACCCATCGGCACGATGGCGACGCGTTTGGCATCGTAGAACGTGGCCTTGTCGATACCCATCCATGCGCGCAAACGGTCGCCGCTGACATCGTCAAATGGCACGCCGCTCAGGTGCACCTTGCGCCCCGGTGCCTGGCTGACGATCAGCAGGCGCGCAGTGGCTGACGCCTGCAGTACCGGGCGTGGGCCGAGCGTCAGGTGCGCCGCGCAAATCTGGCAGGCGCGGATTTCGGTGAGTAGTCGATCAAGTTTGCTGCGCATGTCTGGATGTCGTGTTGATGCTGGGGTTGCGGGTTTGTTGTGGCGTTGGGCACCAGGCGTGCTTTGCTCGCTGGGTTGCGTCGGTCGGGGTTTCACGCTGGTCGCAATTCGGACGCTGTGCTCCCAGCGGCGCCGCCCATTGTCG
>DATCWU010000426.1:0-3190 GCA_036566165.1 Rhodanobacter sp.
CCACACGCTGGTGATCAAGGGCAAGAAAACCGTGTTGCACCTGATCCCCTCGGGCATCCTGCGCGACGACGCGCTATGTCTGATCGGCAATGGCGTGGTGCTGTCACCGGAAGCGCTGATCGCCGAGATTGCGGACCTTGAAGCAAACGGTGTGGAAGTACGCTCGCGCGTCAAGATCAGTCCGGCGACGCCGTTGATCATGCCGTACCACATTGCGGTGGACAAGGCGCGCGAGATTGCTGCTGGGGGCAAGGCCATCGGTACCACCGGACGCGGCATTGGCCCGGCCTACGAAGACAAGGTGGCTCGCCGCAGCGTGCGCGTGGCCGATTTGATGTACCCGCACGAGTTGCCGGATTTGTTGCGCACGGCCGTCGATTACCACAACTTTATCCTTACGCAGTGGTTGCATGCCGAGCCGGTCGATTACCAAAAAGTGCTGGATGATGCGTTGGCGTGGGGCGAATACATTCGTCCGCTGGTGGATGACGTCGCGACCATCCTGCACGACGTGCGCGCCAGTGGCGGCAGCATCCTGTATGAGGGTGCGCAGGGCGCATTGCTGGATATCGACCATGGCACCTATCCCTATGTCACCTCGTCCAACACCACGATCGGTGGTGCACTGGCCGGCACCGGCGTGGGCGTGGGCGATATCGATTACGTGCTGGGCATCTGCAAGGCTTACGCCACGCGCGTTGGCGGCGGGCCGTTCCCGACTGAACTCAACGACGACATGGGTGAGCTGATACGCAAGCGGGGCATGGAGTTTGGCGCCAGCACGGGCCGTCCACGCCGCTGCGGCTGGATCGATCTGGTCGCGCTCAAGCGCGCGGTGCAGATCAACGGGATCAACGGGCTGGCCATCACCAAACTGGATGTGCTTGACGAATTGGCGTCGATCAAGGTTTGTGTCGCCTACGAATACCGTGGCAAGCGTCGCGAACTGGCGCCGCTGGACGCGGATGGCTGGGACGAGTGCAAACCGGTGTATCTGGAATTCCCCGGTTGGCAGGAATCCACCGCCGGCGTGCGCGAGTGGAACAAGCTGCCGGCCGCCGCCCGTGCGTATCTGCGTTCCGTGGAGGAGCTGTCCGGTTGCCGCCTGGCCATTGTTGCCACGGGCGCGGATCGCGATGACACCATCATCCTCGACGACCCGTTCGCTTAAGCGTCCGCGCCCGATGGTGTCAGGCGCAAGGTGATCGCGGCGGGCTGTGCCCACCTACCCGAACCTTGCGCGGCGCGGCTCTGCGATTTGGCTTTGGCACGCAGGGTGGACAGTGCCCGCTGGTGTTTGGCGTACGCAGCATTTACCCGCGCGACACCGGCTTGCCTGCTGCTTTCGTGCGATCACCAATCGGCAGGCTGAGCGTCTCCTTGACTTCTTCCATCACGATGTAGCTCTTGGAATCGCGCACGTTCGGCATGGTCAACAAGGTGCTGCCCAGCAGTTTGCGATACGACGCCATTTCCGAAATGCGCGCCTTGATCAGGTAGTCGAAATCGCCCGATACCAGATGGCATTCCAGTACATTGGGCAGGCGCAACGCGGCGTTGCGGAAGCCCTCGAAGATGTCTCCGGATTTGTACGCCAGGCTGATTTCGACGAAGACCAACAACCCCGCGCCCACCTGCTGCGGATCAAGCCGCGCGTGGTAACCCGTGATTACGCCATCGCGCTCCAGCCGACGCACGCGCTCGGTGCACGGTGTCGTGGACAAACCCACGCGTTCGCCCAGTTCGGTGAATGAGATGCGGCCTTCCTCCTGCAGGATGCGCAGGATGTGTTGGTCGATCTTGTCCAGTTCTCGCGCTCGCCCAGCCATGGAAGTTCCGTTTTCAAACGCAGTTGGCAGGGATTTTACGCGGCAAATATCATAAATACAGAAAATAAAACCATTACGTCCTTTCTATACTCCGCAGATAACGTTCCTGTGACTCGAAGCGCAGGGAAACCAATGGCGGGGGAAGGGTGATGCGTATCTTGGTACTGGGTAGTGGCGTGATCGGCGTGTGCAGCGCGTGGTACCTCGCGCGCGCCGGTCATGAGGTGACGGTGGTTGACCGCCAGGCCGAACCCGCGCTGGAAACGAGTCACGCCAATGCCGGGCAGATTTCTCCCGGATATGCCTCGCCGTGGGCCGCGCCGGGGGTACCGCTGAAAGCGTTGAAGTGGCTGTTCATGAAGTACGCGCCGCTGTCGATTCGTCCCGGCCTGGATCCACACCAGTATGTGTGGCTGTGGCAGATGCTGCGCAATTGCACGGCTGGCCGTTACGCCGTCAACAAGGCGCGCATGGTGCGCCTGTCCGAATATAGCCGCGATTGCCTGGATGAATTGCGCAGGGAGACCGGACTGGATTACGAGGCCCGCCAGCTTGGCACCACCCAGCTGTTTCGCACCCAGGCGCAACTGGATGATGCGGCCAAGGACATTGCCGTGCTCAAGCAATACGGCGTGCCCTACGAAGTGCTCGATCGCGCCGGCATTGTGCGGGTGGAGCCGGCACTGGCAGGTGTCGCCGATACGTTGGCCGGTGCGCTGCGCCTGCCGCACGATGAAACTGGCGACTGCGAATTGTTTACCCGGCGCCTGGCGGCACTGGCACAGGCTGCCGGCGTCGAATTCCGTTTTGGCGTGACCGTGCAGGGGCTGGAACACGATGGTGATCAGATTACCGGCGTGCGTATGGACGGCCAGACGGAACATGCTGACCGTTATGTGTTGGCGCTCGGCAGTTACTCGACCGCCATGCTGGCGCCGCTGGGCATTCGTTTGCCGGTGTATCCGCTGAAGGGCTATTCGCTGACCGTGCCCATCACCGACGCGGCGATGGCACCTACCTCGACGATCCTGGACGAAAGTTACAAGGTGGCAGTGACCCGGTTTGATCAGCGCGTGCGCATTGGCGGCATGGCGGGGGTGTCGGGTTTTGATCTGTCGCTGCGGTCGCGTGGCCGGGAGACCCTGGAAAAAGTGATCACCGACCTGTACCCGCACGCTGGTGACCTCAGCCGCGCCACGTTCTGGACCGGCCTGCGCCCGGCGACACCGGACGGCACGCCCGTGATTGGTGCCACACGCATGCGCAATCTTTACCTCAACACCGGTCATGGCACGCTGGGCTGGACCATGGCCTGCGGTTCGGGCCGTTACCTCGCCGACTTGCTGGCCGGCAAGCAGCCG
>DATCWU010000431.1:0-7802 GCA_036566165.1 Rhodanobacter sp.
CTGCCGCGGTAACCGCTGCCGCTCGTGCTGCCGCATCCTGGGCCTGTACCCCGGTGGAGCAACGGGCACAGGTCTTGCAACGGCTGGCCGACCTGATCGAGGCGCGAGTTGACGAATTCGCCGCGCTGGAATCGCGCGACACGGGCAAGCCGCTGCGCCTCGCGCGCCAGCTCGATATTCCGCGCGCCATCAGCAACCTGCGTTTCTTCGCCGCCGCGATCACGACCTGGGGCAGCGAAGCACATGCGATGGCAACTGGCACGACGGGCGCCGGTGCCATCAACTACACCTTGCGCCAGCCCCTGGGCGTGGTCGGCTGCATCAGCCCATGGAACCTGCCGCTGTACTTGTTCACATGGAAGATCGCGCCGGCGCTGGCTGCAGGCAATACGGTCGTCGCCAAGCCCTCGGAAATCACGCCCTGCACAGCCGCCTTGTTGGGTGAACTGAGCATCGCGGTGGGCTTCCCACCAGGTGTGCTGAATATCGTGCACGGGCGCGGGCCCACGGTGGGTCAGGCACTCGTGGCACACCGCCAAGTGCGTGCCATTTCGTTCACTGGCAGCACCGCGACGGGCACCCAGATTGCCATCACCGCTGCCCCGCAGTTCAAGAAAGTCTCGCTGGAGATGGGCGGCAAGAACCCAACCATCGTGTTTGCCGATGCCGAGCTTTCAGATGCCAATCTGGACACCATCGTGCGCTCGGGCTTTGCCAACCAGGGCGAGATTTGTCTGTGCGGTTCGCGCTTGCTGGTGCAACGCTCGATCTACCCACAATTTCGCGCACGCTATCTGGCACGCGTGCGGGCGCTGCGTGTGGGCGATCCCAACGACGCAACGAGCGATCTCGGCGCGCTGGTCTCGCGCGCGCATTACGACAAGGTGCTTGGTTGCCTGGCGCAAGCGCGCGCCGAAGGCGGCCAGTTCCTGTGCGGCGGCGAAGTGGTGAGCGTACCGGGACGCTGTGCGCAAGGCTGGTTTGTCGCACCCACGGTGATCGAAGGCTTGCCGAACGCCGCATGCACCAACCAGCAGGAGATTTTCGGTCCCGTCGTCAGCCTGATTCCGTTCGAGGATGAAGCCGAGGCGTTGGCGATCGCCAACGCCAGCCGCTACGGCCTGGCCATGTCGCTGTGGACGCAGGACCTGTCACGTGCGCACCGACTGGGCGCGCAACTCGCGTTCGGCATCGTGTGGGTCAACTGCTGGCTGTTGCGTGATCTGCGCACGCCGTTCGGCGGCACCGGCCAATCCGGCCTCGGCCGCGAAGGCGGCACCGAGGCGCTGCAATTTTTCACCGAACCCAAGAATATCTGCGTGCGCTATTGATGCGGCGCACGCCATCCATCGCCACTGTCGGAGTCACCGTATTGGAAAGTCCACTGCAAGACCTGCTTGATCGCAACCGCCACTGGTCCGCTGAACTGCGCGCCCGGGACCCGCACTTTTTCGAGCAGCTGGCCAAGCAACAAACCCCCAAGTACTTGTGGATCGGCTGCTCCGACTCGCGCGTGCCGTCCACGCAGATCGTCGACCTGCAACCGGGCGAGATCTTCGTGCATCGCAACGTGTCCAACGTGGTGTCGCACACCGACCTCAACTGCCTGAGCACCGTGCAGTTCGCCGTCGACGCACTCAAGGTCGAGCACATCATGGTGGTCGGCCACTATGGCTGTGGCGGCGTGCAGGCCGTACTCGACCATCTGCGCATTGGCCTGGTCGACAACTGGCTGCGGCACGTGGGCGAAGTGGCGGAGAAATATGCGACCACGCTGGCGGCGATCCCGGCCATGCCCCTGCGCAACGCACGTCTGTGCGAATTGAATGCCATCGAACAGGCCGTCAACCTGTGCCACACCACCATGGTGATGGACGCCTGGGAGCGCGGGCAGAAACTCTCGGTGCACGCGTGGTGCTACAGCCTGGACCAGGGCCACATCAACGACCTCGGCATGCATATCAGTGCGCCCGCAGACGTGCATCCGGCATATGACCGCGCGCTGCAGCACTTGCTGGCGTCCCCGGTGCCGGCGTGAACGACGTCATCAACACGGCAACCGCGCCGACGCCAGTAGGGGCTTACCCCCATGCGCGCCGGGTCGGCAATCTGCTGTTCCTGTCCGGGGTCGGTCCGCGCCAACCCGGCAGCGGGACCATCCCCGGCAACGTATATGCCGCTGATGGACAGCTGGTCAGCCATGACATTGCGGCGCAATGCGCACAGGTTTTTGCCAATGTGCGGGCGATACTGCAGGCCAGCGGCGCGGCCTGGAATGACCTGGTCGACGTAACCGTGTTTCTGACTGACATGTCCCGTGACTTTGCCACCTACAACCAACTGTACGCAGAACATTTCGCCGGAGTCGACGCGTGTCGCACCACGGTCGGTGTCACCGCCTTGCCAACCCCAATCGCGATTGAAATGAAATGCATTGCGGTGTTGCCCGTGCCGGTGGCTTGAAACGCCCAGACGCAGCGATCGCAATCGTCACCCGCGGATATGAAACGGCCTTGCCAGGTGGCAAGGCCGTTTGCCACCACCGCACCTGAAAGTATCAGGCGCCAGTGGAAGTTGCAGCAGCCGGCGCAGCAGACTTCGTGCTCGCCTTGTGATGAGCCTTGTGGTGAGTCCGGTGATGGGTGTTCTGGTGTGCAGTCTTGACTGCAGGCGCAGCGTGCGCCGCGGGGGCGGCAGTTGCGGCGGCCGGAGTTGTGGCGGGCGCGGCCTGAGTTGCCGGCATCGCCTGCGGTGCCGCCGACTGGGCCAGCACACCGCCGGAAAGCGCCACCCCAGCTACCAACAAAGAAGCGATCGCGAGTTGTCGCAGCATGATTTCAGCCTCGAAAGACAGTTATCGCGAGCCCGGCCGGAACCCGGCACGTCGGGGGCGCGACACCGCGACACTAGCAGTACGGGCACGATACCAACGCTGAATGAAACGCGGAATTTCGTGCTTCGGACGCAACGGGATTCTTGACTTTTTTCATCGCTGGTGGAGAGCGCAAAACCTTGCGCTCAGACCAGGCACTGCCGCAGCATGGACAGGATCTGCCGCCGTACCTCGGTGGCCTTCTCCTCATCGAAAACGCGGCTGTCCTCATCCATGTAATTGAGCTGCACCAATTCCAGTTGCACGGCCTGCACGCGCCCTGCCGGATCGCCATAATGGCGTGTGATGTAGCCGCCCTTGAAGCGTCCGTTCACGGCATGGCTGAAGCGTGCCGCGTGTGCGTCGAGGCAGCCCTGCAGACGCGCCTGCAACCCGGGGCTGCAACTGGCACCGGACGCCGTGCCCAGATTGAAATCAGGCAACCGGCCGGTAAACAACATGGGGACGCGACTGCGGATGGAGTGCCCCTCCCACAGTACCGCGCGACCATGCTCGGCGAGCAAGCGCACAAGTTCCTGCGTGATGGCCTGGTGGTAGGGCTGCCAAAACTCATTTATCCGCCGTTGTACTTCGGCGGCATCCGGCGCCTGACCTGACCGATACAGCGGCTCACCATCAAAACCGACCGATGGCACCACGCCGGTCTCGCGCTGCCCGGGATACAACGCGTGGCCGTCCGCAGGTCGATTGAGGTCGACCACATAGCGTGAAGCCTGCGGCTTGAGCACACTTGCCCCCAACTCTTGCGCCAGCGGCGCATACAGGCGCGCCACATGCCAGTCGGTATCCAGTGAGCTCAGTGCACGCGGCAGCATGCGCGCGGCAATGTCATCGGGGATAAAGCTGCCGTCATGCGGCAAGCTGATCAGAAGCGGTACGCGGCCGCGCTGCAGGGTAAAGGTGTCCATGCATCATTGTAATGCGCGCGTCATCGGCGCATCGGCACCAGCCGCGACAGCGCCCGCCTCCCCGACGCGCGCAAACAACGCCAGCGCGTCGCCGTCACCGGTTGCACCACTGACTGCGCCATTGCCACCACCGCCGACTGCGCCATCGCTGCTGCTCCCAATTACCGCGCTTGATCCGCCGCGCGTCCCGGCCGAAGCCGCCGCGAGCTTCGCCCAATACTTGAGAACTTTCGCTCAAACCATTGATTTGTTAACCTCAGCGCCAGCCACGCCGAGGTTTTCATGCACTTGTCAGCTACCCCTCAGTCCAACCCAGCATGGCGATCGCGTCTGCCGCAATGGTTGCTGCTGGCCGGGTTGGTGGGGTTGCTGGCCGCGTGTGCGAGCGGGCCGCGACCACACCAGCCCACGTTCAAGGCATCGCACTCGACGCTGGCTGACCTGCCGGCGCGCGCACCATCGGCGGCCAGCGCTGGCGTGGCCAATGACGTCCTGTTTCGCGCCATCGCCCTGGTTGGCACCCCGTACCGCTGGGGCGGCAATACACCTGCTGGCGGGTTCGATTGCAGCGGTCTGGTGAACTACATCTATCGCGAAGCCACCGGCCGGCAACTACCGCGTACGTCACACGCCATGGCGGCCATGGACGGGCGCAACGTGCGGCGCATGACGCAACTGGCCAGCGGTGATCTGGTGTTCTTCGCCAGCAGCGGCAGCATCAGCCACGTTGGCGTGTACGTCGGCAAGGGCCGCTTCGTGCATGCGCCCAACAGCGGCGGCACGGTGCGTCTGGACGACCTCGACGGCCCGTACTGGCGCGACCATTTTGCGTACGGCAAACGCGTGCTGAAATGAATGCCGTGCACGCCGGCCACGCGTGTCGCAGGCCACGGCAGCAAGCAGCACAAACTGCTGCCGCAGCGGCCTTGCGGCGCCATTACCCCACTGCATCCCGGGGCGAAACTGCCGGAGCCGTGGTCAGCGCACCGTGGTTTGCGCCAGCCCATGATCGCGGTGGCTCAATGTGCGTCGGCGCCCGGCGCGTGGGCATGGCCATGGGTGATTTCTTCAGCACTCGCATCCCGCACTTCGCCGAGTGCAACATCAAAGTGCAGCGCCTTGCCGGCCATCGGATGATTCATGTCCAGGTCGATCGTGCTCATGCCGACCTTGTGCACCGTCACCGCACGCTGGCTGCCGTCCTTTTGTTTCAGCACGGTCGTCATGCCTGGCTTGAGTCGGTTTGCCTGGGCCACGTACTTCTTCGACAAACGCTGGATCCGGCCTTCCTGATGTTCGCCGTAACCATCAGCCGGGGCGATATCCACGGCCAGTGATTCACCCGCTTCGTGACCCTCGAGGGCAGTTTCCAACCCGGGAATGAGCTGACCGTGACCAAGCAGGATCCACAACGGTTCGCCACCATCATGCGAGCTCTCGACCTTCTCGCCTTCCACCGTCAACGTGTAATGGAGAGAGATGACCTTGTCCTTGCCAGCCTTCATGCGCGTCTCGTCGATGAAATCAAACCGCGGATTCTAGCAGCACCGCATCCATGCAAAGGCGCTATTGCGGTGCTTTCCCCGCACCAAACTCCGCGCCATGCGCCTCCGGTCCCAACCAGGTCAGCAGCGCCAGCGCGACCGCCACCGTGCCAATCCACACCGACATGGAGAACGCGAAATCACCACCGTGCCACTGCGCGATCCAGGTCTGCGCGGTGGCGGTGAGCGCCGCCAGCAGGTTGCCCATCTGGTAGGCAAAGCCCGGTAGCGTGCCGCGTACCTGCGCCGGCGACAGCTCATTGAGATGGGTCGGCACCACGCCCCACGCACCTTGCACCATCACCTGAATCAGGAACGCGCCCAAGCCCAGCAACAGCAACGAGCCGCCATACATCCACAGTGGAATGACCGGAATGGCCAGCAGCGCGGCAATGATGATCGCCTTGCGCCGGCCGATCCGCTCGGACAGCGAACCAAAGTACAACCCACCCGCCAGCGCACCCAGATTGAGCAGCGCAGCAAGCATGAACGCCGTGCCGGAACCGGCGCGAATGTGCAGATCCACCTGCAGAAACGTCGGATACATGTCCTGCGAGCCGTGACTGAACATGTTGAACGTGGCCATCAACAGCATCAGGTACAGCGCCAGCTTCCAGTGCCCGCGCATGGAGTCGAACAAACCTACCCGCGGCTGCGTGCGCCGCTGTTCCACCCACACCGCCGACTCCGGCACCTTGCGTCGGATATACAGCACCAGCAGCGCCGGCAACGCACCCACCACGAACAACCCGCGCCAGCCGATGTGATCGACCAGCAACCAGTTCACCAGCGCGGCAAGGAAGAACCCGCACGGGTAACCACTCTGCAACAGGCCGGAAATCACACCGCGTGACCTGGCGGGGATCGATTCCATTGCCAGCGATGCGCCAATCCCCCACTCCCCGCCCATGGCAATGCCGAACAGGAAACGCAACACCAACAGTGCGGTCAGCGATGGCGCAAACGCCGTGATCAGCTCGAAGACCGAAAACAGCACGACGTCCAGCATCAGGATCGGCCGCCGCCCGAAATGATCGGCCAACCGTCCAAACAACAGCGCGCCAAGCGGCCGCGCGGCCAGGGTCAGAAACAGCGCGTAGGTGACTTCCGCCTTGCCGACGCGAAACTCCTCGGCAATGGCCACGATCACGAAGGTCAGCAGGAAATAATCAAACGCATCCAGCATCCAGCCGAGAAAGCTCGCCAGCACGGTATGGCGCTGCTCGCGATCGAGCTCGCGCAGAGGCGACAGCAACGACATCAACCCATCCCCCCAATGGCAACGACGCGAAAACTACCACGTCATCCGGGTCCGGCGGGGCCGGCTTTGTCCGCTACTATCGGAGCGGGGGAGTCTGCTGACCGGGATCGATACACCTGTGCACCATTGGCGACATGCCAGGGAAGCATCATGCAGTCACTCGACCACGCCGCACGCAAGGCCATTGCCGCGCATTACGCACAGCTCGGCCACCAGCTGCACGCACGCTGGAAATTCGCCAACGATCCGGTCTACGCGGCCACTGCCGCCCTGCTTGGTGACTCGACGCTGCCGCTGCTTGACATTGGTTGCGGCATCGGCCTGCTTGGGCAATACCTGAGCGCGGCAGGCGTGCGCGTCGCCTACACCGGAGTGGACCACGATGTGCGCAAGATCGGCGCCGCGCAGGTTGCGGCGCGCCGCGCCGGCCTTGAGCACGCGCAGCGTCTGCACTGCGCCGACGCTGCCACATTGCCGCCGACGCATGGCCATGTCGCGCTGCTCGATGTCCTGCACTACCTGCCTGCGGCACGCCAACGCGCGCTGCTGAAGACCGCCACCCAACATCTCGCACCCGGCGGTCTGCTGGTGATCCGCAATGTGCTGTGCGAGTCGAACTGGCGCTTCCACGCGACCCGGCTGGAAGAGTTTTTTCTGGCTGTCAGCGGCTGGATTCCCGGCGGCGTACAGCACTATCCGCGCGCGCACGAACTGCGCGTGCCGCTGGAAGACGCCGGGCTTGAAGTACACCTGACGCCACTGCGCGGCCGCACACCGTTCAACAGCTACCTGATTGTGGCGCGACCACTGCGGTGATTGCGCTGCACGCCAGCGGCGACACTGGTGCCGGTTGCCGCGCACGACACCCGCCGCCGGCAAACGGTGCGAACGTAACGCGCAGGCAGCACCCGGCGTCCGCAGCTGCCGCGACTCCGTCGGCCTGAACCCGGCTTTGATCACATCCGGTTTCTCCACTGGCATGCAGACGCGCGCGCCATCACCCGTTATACTAGGCGGCGCAGTCCCTCTGGCTGCCGCGACTTCATGTCGCTCTTCCCTTTATTTGCAACACGGTATGAACACTCCGGGTTGCTCAGGAGTGTTTCATGTCCTTCGATTCGCTGGGCCTTGCGCCCGCGTTGTTGCGTGCGCTTGCCGAATACGGCTACACCGAACCCACCCCGATCCAGGCTGCG
>DATCWU010000438.1:0-1704 GCA_036566165.1 Rhodanobacter sp.
ACACTCGCTGGCATGAAATATCTGCTCGCCCGCATTTCCTTCTGCCTGCTCCTGCTGCTGCCCGCGGTCGTCATCGCCCACCCCGCGCTGTGGGTGGTGAAGGATGCCGACACCACGATCTACCTGTTCGGCACGGTGCACCTGATGCCGAGCGACGCCAGCTGGCATTCCCCCGAGCTGGACCGGGCAATGGCGGACAGCCAGACGCTGTATATCGAGATCACCGACGACGACCCGGCGAACATGGCGGCGCTGGTGCTGCGCCACGGGATGGATGCGGCGCACCCGCTGTCCAGCCAGCTCAGCCCGTCGGAGGCGCATCGGCTGGGCCTGCTGGCGAACAAGCTCGGTGTGCCCGGCGGCATGCAGACGCTGAACGTGATGCGCCCGTGGCTGGCCGCGCTGACGTTGGCGGTGACGCCACTGCTGAAGGCCGGACTCGACCCGGAGCATGGCGTGGACAAGCAGCTGAAGGCGCAAATGAGCGGCGCCGGCAAGCCGGTGCTGGGGCTGGAAACCGCCGAACAGCAGATCCGCTTTCTCGCCGACATGCCGCGCGCGATCGAGCTGGCCTTGCTGCGCTCGACCATGCGCGACGCGAACAAGGGCACGTTCCGGCTCACCGAACTGATCGACGCCTGGAAGGCCGGCGACGTGGACAGCATCGCGCGCATCGGCAACGACGACATGCGCCGGCACGAGCCGAAGCTCTACCAATTGCTGCTGGTGCAGCGCAACCAGGTCTGGGCAACGAAGATCGCTGCGATGCTGCAGCAACCGGGCACCGTCTTCATCGCCGTGGGCGCCGCGCACCTGGCCGGACCGGACAGCGTGCAGGCGCAGCTGCAAAAGTTCGGCATCGCAGTTCAACGAAATTGAGGTCATCACCGTGATGAAGTCCGCATGGATCGTCGCATTCGCCCTGGCATGTCCGCTTGCACGATCGGCACAAACGACGGCGCAGCCATCGAGCGCACGAAATTTCAACCACCTGCAGGTCATCGACATCGCCAACGGACCCAATGCGATCGACATCGATGGCGATGGCCGGAAAGATCTGGTTTTCAGCGCCCACCGAAGCAACTTCAACGCACACGATTTCGAGCACATCACGTTCTACACGCAAGAGCATGTTGACCCTGGCGAAACGGATGGCACGGTGCAGGAGAAGTCGGCGTGGAATGTTGTGCCGTTTTTCACCAAGGATGTCCCCGAATACGTGGCCTTCGATACCATCGAGGGTGCGGATTGCTGGCTGCGCGACATGGTCTTGTTGCGCAACCCGGATGGTTCCGTCACGGCTGTCGCAGCTGATCGCAAAATGGGAACGTCCTATGCCGACAAGGCGCGCATGACATTCTCGATCTATCGTGTTGCGCACAATACGGATGGCGTGCCGGGATCACCGCCGGTTTATTTCCAGCGTGTCGACCACTTCCAAAGCAGGAACCTCTATTGCGATGCGGATCACGCCATTGCCGCGGAGCTCGGCGTGAAATTCGGGCACCCGCTCGAAGACAACGGCATCGATCACTGAACTGATCAGTCGATGCCAGCGACGGCATGCGGCAGGTAGGGCGCATCGAGTGCCTCGATGTCGGCATCCGGCAAGCTCACCGCCAGCGCTGCCACCGCCTCTTCCAGATGATGCGGTCTCGTCGCTCCCACGATCGGCGCAGTGACCGCCGGCTGGTGCAGCAGCCA
>DATCWU010000341.1:0-17332 GCA_036566165.1 Rhodanobacter sp.
TCAACGTGATCGCCGACCTTGACCATCACTTCAATCACGGGCACATCGGCGTGGCCGACATCGGGGACAAGCACTTGTTTGAGGTCGGCCATGGGGACTCCTGCAATGGCATGGGCACACTGACCGGGGGAAGGCAGCGGCAGAATCGAACCTGTCGGACAAGCAGCCGCGCACGAACCATCGCGCCGCATCGCTGCACACCTTGTCGACATGCCCGACTGCTGCCAGCGCGTGACGACACTCGCGTCATCGCACAACCGGCGCCGTCGCGACCATCCTGACCGGCAGACTCCTGAACGGTAATCATAGCGAAGCCGCCTTCGCTGCGTATGCCCGCGGTCACGCGGGCAGTCACGCAGCGCCCAACCATACGCCCGCGTATCCATGACCTTGAGCGCACGCGTTGGACCTGATGCATGTCGTAACCTGCCCGGCATTACATACCGCACGGCGGTTCGGGAACGATCCATGCTGACGATACGCAATCTCTCGAAAACCTACGCGAATGGGGTGCGTGCGCTGCGCGACGTGTCGCTGGATATTCCCAACGGCATGTTTGGTCTGCTCGGTCCAAACGGCGCCGGCAAGTCATCGCTGATGCGCACCATCGGCACACTGCAGGAAGCCGACGCCGGCACGATCACGCTCGACGGCACCGACCTGCTGGCTGACAAGCAAGTCACGCGGCGCCTGCTGGGTTATCTGCCGCAGGAATTTGGCGTGTACCCGAAGGTGTCGGCCGAGGCCATGCTGAATCACTTTGCCGTACTCAAGGGCGTCACCGTCAAGAGTGAGCGGCGCGAGCTGGTCGAGGCGCTGCTGCGCCAGGTCAACCTGTGGGACGTGCGGCAACGCAAGCTGGGCACGTATTCCGGCGGCATGCGCCAGCGCTTCGGTATCGCCCAGGCGCTGATTGGTAATCCACGCCTGGTGATCGTGGACGAACCCACCGCCGGGCTCGACCCGGAAGAGCGCAACCGCTTCCTGAATCTGCTGGCGGAGATTGGCGAGCGCGTCGTGGTGATCCTGTCCACGCACATCGTGGAAGACGTAACCGACTTGTGCTCGCGCATGGCGATCATCGGCCAGGGCCAGGTGCTGCTGGCCGGCGAGCCGAGTGAAGCGATCCGCGCGCTGGATGGCCGGGTCTGGCGGCGCAGCATCGACAAGGTTGAACTGGACGGCTACCGCGCGCGCATGAACATCCTGTCCACGCGCCTCACCGCCGGTCGTACGCAACTGCACGTACTGGCCGATGCGCAACCGGAGGAAGGGTTCGAAGCCGTGGCACCGGATCTCGAGGACGTCTATTTCGGCCACCTGCGCGCGCAAGCGATGACCAGGGCCGCCTGAGCAGCCAGCAAACTTTCGTCGGGCGCACGCTGTGTGCGATGGCTTTTGCGCACAAAGCCTCGCGCCCGATCGAAGCGCTGGCGCACAGGATGCGCTCCTACAACCAGGACAGGATCACCGATGCTTCTCAAGTCCAGTTTTTTCGAGATACTCCGATTTGAACTGCGCCAGCAGCTGAAGGCACCGCTGTTCTGGATCATCGCCGTGGTCTTCGGCGCGCTCGCGTTTACGCTGGCCAGCACGGATGCGGTGATGGTCGGCGGCGCCAGCGGCAACGTGCTGCGCAATGCGCCACTGGTGATCGTGCGCCTGCTCAGCGTGCTGACCGTGCTCAGCATGTTTCTGGTCACGGTGTTCGTGGCCGGCGCGGCGTTGCGCGATTTCGACAACCGCACTGCGGAGTTGTTTTTCACCACGCCGATGTCCCGTGGCGCGTATCTGGGCGGCCGCTTTGCCGCCGGATACCTGGCCTCGCTGGCGATCATGCTGGCGTGCGTGCTCGGCCTGGCGTTGGGCAGCCTGATGCCGTGGATCGACGCGGCGCGCCTCGGCCCGGCCGACTGGCACGGCTATGCGTGGGCGCTCGGGGTCATGGTGGTGCCGGACATGCTGTTCATTGCCGCGCTGCTGTATCTGCTGGCCACCACCACGCGCTCACTGCTGGCCACGTACATCGGCGTGATCGTGTACTTCGTGTTGCAAGGTATCGTCGGCCAGCTGACCAAGGACGTGAACAACCATTTCGTCGCGGCCATCCTCGACCCATTCGGTGCCCGCACCGTGGGCCTGGTCACGCGCTACTGGTCGGCGTATCAGGCCAACCACCAGTTGCCCGCGCTGGTCGGGGTACTGCTGTTCAATCGCGTGCTGTGGGTCGGGGTCAGCCTGGGCATGCTTGCGGCCACGTTCGCGTTGTTCCGGCCCACCAGCGAAGGGCTGCAGCTGCCCCGGCGCAAGAAACGTGCCGAACCGCCGATCCTGCGTCCGGCGGCGAGTGCGGCGGCGTTGCACCTGCCACCGGTGCACGTCGGCGCCACGTGGCGCACGCACCTGCGGCAACTGCGCGCGCAGTTCGCATTCGACACGCTCGGTGTACTGCGCGGCGTGCCGTTCCTGATCATGCTGGCGCTTGGCCTGGCCAACCTGATCGGCAGCCTGCTGCTGTCCGGCCAGATTTACGGCACGTCGACGTGGCCGGTGACGCACCAGGTGCTGGAAATCATCCGCGGCAGCTCGCAATGGCTGCTGTACATCATCCTCACGTTTTATGCCGGCGAACTGGTGTGGCGCGAACGCAGCCTGCGCATGGCCGAAGTCAGCGACGCGTTTCCGCTGCCGGACTGGGTACCGCTGCTCGCCAAGCTCGGCGCGCTGCTGGCGGTGACTGTGGTGTATCTGGCGATCAGTTCGCTGGTCGGTGTCGTCTGGCAGCTCAGTCACGGTTATACCCAGTTGGAACCGGGTCTGTATCTGGCGACGCTGGCACTGAATGCCGTCCCGTTTGCGCTGCTGGCGGCACTGGCGCTGTTCCTGCAGGTATTGGCCAACAACAAGTTTCTAGGCTACCTGCTGACCATCGTCTGGTTCGTGGCACAAGTCGGTTTCGGCCTGCTGCACTGGGAACAGAATATCTACAACTACGGCAATGCGCCGGGCGCGCCGTATTCGGACATGAACGGCTTCGGGCATTTCCTGTCCGCCACGCTGTGGTTCGATTTCTACTGGGCGAGTTGCGCCGTGGTGCTGCTGGTGCTGGCGGCATTGTTCTGGGCGCGTGGCACCGATCACACCTGGAGTGAGCGGATACGCGAAGCACGCGCTCGCCTGCACGCGCCGACCGCGCTCATGCTCGGTCTCGGATTGTGCGCATTTGTCGCCAGTGGCGCATGGATTTACTACAACACCAACGTGCTCAACACGTTCCGCAGCAGCACGGCGAAGACGATCCAGCACGCGGATTACGAGAAGAAGTACGCAAAGTACAAGGATCTGCCGCAACCACGTATCACCGCGGTGCAAGCGGACGTGGACATTCATCCCTACCGGCGCATCCTGGACATCCGCGCGCACTACACCCTGGTCAACAAAACCAGTGCACCCATCAGCCAATTGCATGTGAACTTTGATACTGACTTCACCATGAAGTCGCTCACTTTCGCGCCACATGACGTCATCAGCGCGGACCCGGATCTGGGCTACACGATCTACCAGTTGAAGACACCGCTGGCGCCGGGTGCATCCATGGATTTCGCGTTCGAGCAGGTCTACGCGCCAAAGGGTTTCACCAACAGCCCGGAAGGCCAATTCCTTGCGCACAACGGCACGTTCTTCAGCAATGGCGTGCTACCGCAATTTGGCTACCAGACCCAGGTGCAGCTGACCGATCGCAACGACCGGCGCAAGTACGGGCTGAAGCTCGACGTGCCACGCATGCCGAACCTCGGCGACGAAAAGGCACGCGCCAACACCTACATCAGCAATGACGCGGACTGGATCAGCTTCGACACGACGGTTTCCACCGCTGCGGACCAGATTGCCGTGGCGCCCGGTACCTTGCAAAAGGAATGGACGGCCAACGGCCGGCGCTACTTCCACTACCGGATGCAGCAGCCGATGCTGAACTTCTACTCGTACCTGTCCGCGCGTTACGCGGTGAAAAGCGAGACCTGGAAAGGCGTGAACATCTCGGTGTTTTACAACCCTGCGCATGCCTGGAACATCGACCGCATGATCCAGAGCGCGAAGGACTCGCTGGATTACTACGATGCCAACTTCACGCCCTATCAGTTCAAGCAATTGCGCATCCTGGAATTTCCGAACTACGCGGGCTTTGCGCAGTCTTTCGCCAACACCATCCCGTACTCCGAAGCGCTCGGTTTCATTGCCGACCTGCGCGACAAGCGCAAGATCGACTACGTCTACTACGTTACCGCGCATGAAGTGGCGCACCAGTGGTGGGCGCATCGCGTCATCGGCGCCAACATGCAAGGCTCCACCATGCTCAGCGAATCGCTGGCGCAATACTCGGCGCTGATGGTGATGAAGCACAAGTACGGCGCCAGCCAGATGCGCAAGTTCCTGAAGTATGAGCTGGACGGCTATCTGACCGGTCGTGCCACCGAGAAACTGGCCGAGGAGCCGCTGGCGAAAGTTGAGAACCAGCAATACATCCATTACAAGAAAGGCTCGCTGATCTTCTACGCGCTGCAGGATTATGTCGGCGAGGGCAAGCTCGATGCCGTGCTCAAGCAGTTCCTCATCGACAAGGGTTTCCAGCAACCGCCGTACACCACCTCGCGCGAATTCATGGACGCGCTGGGCACGGCACTCGGGCCGCGGTGGCAGCCACTGCTGAATGATTTCTTCTGGAAGATCACGCTGTTCGACAATCGCATTACCGACGCCACGGCAAAAAAGCTGCCGGGTGGCAAGTACGCCGTGACCATGCAGGTCCACGCCGGCAAGGTTTACGTGGACGGCACCGGCAAGGAAACTGCAGCGAACCCTGATATCCCCATCGATATCGGCGTGTTCGCCGCGGCCAGCGACGGCCAGGATGGCCAGCCGCTGTATCTGCAAAAGCGCACGCTGAAGAACGGCGACAGCACGATCACGGTGACCGTCGATGGCCTGCCCGCCCAGGCTGGCATCGACCCGTACAACGAATTGATCGACAAGGTCTCCAGCGACAACCGGCGCGCGGTGACGCTGCAGTAGGCGCACTGCCAACGGCTCCCGACAGCGCCCGGCGACCACAACCCTCCCGCTGCCAGGCGGTTCGGTAGCCAGCTCGGCGTCCAGACTGTCGCCACTTGGCGCCAGCCTGGCCAGCCGCAGCCAATCCGGGCGGACCGCCGCTGGCACGCAGGCGCACGATCAGATTCGGCGGTCCTCGATCTCAAGCACGCGACCCTCCACGATCGTCACCACGGTCACATGATCGCCACGCCGGTAGTGCCACTGCTCACCGCCGGCGTGGTTGTCCAGCACCCGTACGCCACCGCGACCGCTGCTGCGCGCACGCCTGGTGCGCCGATGGGATTTCGATGATGGTCGACCCAGCAATGCCGTGACCCGTTCACTGCTGTCGCCGGCAACCAGGACCTGATTGCCGACGCGCAAAGTGCTGGATGCGTGCGTCACCGCGGTTGGCGTCAACGCCAGCGCCAGCATCACCAGCCAACCCCATCTCCATGATGTGTCGCGCATCAGCTGCCTCCATGGTCGACCCGGCTGGGCCAGGGATCCCCGGCCTGCACTGAGCATGCACTGCGCAACCGCATCCGCCAATGACGGCAGCGCCATCTTCGTGCAGGCATGTTCCCCACTGGCGCGTCAGTCAAAACCCCGCGCCGGGCAAGGCCAGGTACGCGAGCTCGGCGCTGGTGCCGCTTCGGCCAAGCAGCGCATTGCGATGCGGGAAGCGCCCGAACCGTTCGATCACCCGTTGATGCCGACGTGCGTAATCGAGAAAGCTCTCCAACAGGATGCGTTGCTCGGGGTCGAGTCCGGCTACCGTGCACAACGCCGCAAACAGTGCGACACACCGATGCTGCAGCACGAGATTCTCGGCGTGTTCCAGCGGCATGTAGGCAAACACCCGTTGCAATGGTGGCAATCGCTGATCATCGCCACGTTCAATGCCGGCGAGCGCCAGCGTCAGTGCCTGCCCGTCGCACGCCCACGCGCGCGCATCGTCCCGATACAAATTGCGCCGGAACTGGTCCAGCATGATCAGCAGCGCGAGCCAACCCTCGGGCGTGTGCACCCAGTCATCCAGCTGCCCCGCGCTGGCAGCATCCACCGCCGCGGCGAAACGCGTCCGGATCTGCGCGTCAAACCCGGTGCTTCGCGCAAACCAATGGGGCGTGTGCCCGTCCGCAAACCAGAAGGCCAGCACCTCCCGGGCAAGCGCAGGGACGCCCATGTCAGCCTCCGCTCGCGGCGGTCAAGCAGTGCATGTCGCGATACAGCCCGCGCAGGCGATGCAGCTGGTGATCGAGCACATACCCCGCGGCGGCCGGTGCATGCTGTGCGGCCTGCTCAAACGCACGCAGCAACACGGCTTCCCGCCGCGCCACCAGGGCAATCCAGGCGCGGTCATGATTCCCAGTCGCTCGCATCAGACCGCCCACGACACGCCGGTGCAGCACATCAGCGCCGATGGCCGGCACCTGTTTCCAGCGCGGTTCGAACGTCAGCGGCGATGCGCGCAAATCGCCAACCAACGCCGCGAGCGTCTGCGCATGTTCTTCCAGCACCAGCCGCAATCCAGGCTCACAGGTTGCCGCTGCGCGGCGATACAACCACAGCAATTCCACACTGCGTCGCAGCAGCGACCCGCCGGAAAACATGAAGTCGCGCGACGACATCGTCGCCTCCAGCCGACTCGGCACCAGCCAACGACGCCATGCTGAGCCGTGCACTCTTAGCCCACCATTAATCCCGCGACCGGACGCTGCAATCAGGGAGCGGCGTGCAGCGACGGTACAGGTCACGGGGCCATCTGCAGCAAATGCAGCGGCCGACCCTGCGCGTCACGCACACCCTGTTGCAATCCGGCCAGCCGCTCGATGGCCGGGCACAACGCGGCAATCTGCGGGCGCAACGCCTGCATGCGTTGCTGCATCCGCGGCTGCAATTGGGTAGCCAGGGTGGCGCCGCGATCACGCAGGTCCGCAGCGGCCTGCAGATCGCCGTTCAACGCCGCATCAACCGCCTGCTGGCCAAGGTCGCCGGCCACCAATGGCGCCAGATCCGCCAGCATTTCATGCTCGTAGCGACTGGCCACGTCGTCCTGCAGATCGTGCGTGCTGCGGATGCTGGCGATGCGCTGCTTCAAGTTGCCGGCATGCCGCGCCAGACGCTGCGCAAACTCAGCGCGCACGCCCGGACTCAGGCCGAGCCCGGCGGTCTCCGCGAGGATGCCTCGCACGGCCAGGTCCACACCATTTTGCGCGACCGTGCGCACCCGTGGCACCAGCGCCCGCAGTTCGCGCTCGAACAGGACGAGGCGGTCCTGGTTTTCCGCGCCAAGCGGCACCGTCGCGCCGTCCACGCGCAACGCACCTTGCCGCAGTTCCACGCGCAACGGCGCTGGTGACGGGCGGTCAAACACCAGGTCGTCGGGATTGATGGTGACGTCGTAACTGCTGCTGGCATGACACGTGCTGGCCAGATCCTGCGCTGACAACGGCATTGCGATCAGCGACATGGCAACGAGCAGAACTGCAAAACGGGCGCGCATCGGCAAGCCTCCGGAAACAACCACCGTCATCGATAATCGCTGACCTGCCAACACATGCTGAACACGCCGCGCCCAGCGCCAGACAACGTAACCACAGCTGGTCAACCGCGGCGCTTGAATTGGCTCTGCACTGCTGGACGTCCCAACTCCCACACCAACCACAGCAGCAGCGGGATGGCGAGCGCCTTCAAGCCCAACGCGACCTGCCAGGTACGTTGCGCCCGGGCAATGAGCCACAGCGCGAGATCGGCCAATTGTGGCTGCGCCAACGCGTGCTGCCGGGCGATGTCGAAGCGATCCCACTGGCTCAGCATCAGGCCACCGCTCACCAGCGTCCACAACACCAGCGCCACGCACAGGGCGCGCATCGCCGGGCGCGCCCAACCCTGCCGGAGAATGCAACCGGCGCACACCACAAGGACGCCCACGGCAGCGGCCAGATAAACGAAATCAGCCCGCCGCAGATACTGTATGGCGCCCAGCATCGCCAACAGCAACACTACCCACACGCCCAAGGCCCACCACGCAAAGCCGCGTGAATGCGCGCTGCCGCTGTCCGGCTGCAACGCGTTCAAGGGGTGGCTTTCAGCGCGGCCAGATCGCTCAGTACCTGGGCGGAGTTTTTCTCCGGATCAACATCCGGATATACCTTCGCAATCATGCCCTGCGGGTTGACGAGAAACGTCGTCCGCTTGGCGTAATGCTTACCGTCATGTGATGTGAGCACGCCGTAGCGCGTGGCGACGTCACGCCCCGTATCCGCCAGCAAGGGAAACGGCACGTGATATTTGGCGGCGAATTCGGCGTGCGATTTCACGTCATCCAGACTCACGCCCACCACTTCGGCACCCGCGTGGCGTAGCTTGGCAATGTCGTCACGGAATGTGCACACTTCCGTGGTGCAGCCGGGCGTGAAATCCTTCGGGTAGAAATACAACACCAACCAACGCCCCTGGAATTCGGCTGGCGTGTGCCAATGGCCGTCCTGATCCTGCAGACGGAACGTGGGTGCCATGTCGCCCGCCTGGGGCGCGGCGGCAAATGCCGGGGCGACGAGCGCACACGACGCCAGCAAGACAAGCAACCAGGATAGACGACGCATGCGAGTTCTCCGGCGAATGGTGACCGGTCGAGTTTACCCGCTGTGCTCCGGCCACTGCATCCACTGCCAGCGGTATGCAAGCCCGCCAGCGCTTCCGCGGCTCCGCTGGCGCCACGCGCACAGCACAAGCGCACCTCCCGGTGCCCTTGTGCCCTCGACCGTTGTCACGCTCAACCGTTACCGTCGGCTGATAGTGAACTTGCCGACTGAAACACCCAGATTCACGCCTTCCCCGGTGCCGGCCAGCGCCAGCGAAGTCGTGCCCTTGGTCAGCACCTGCGCCTGCGAACTCTTCACCACGCCAGCCTCGGCGCCGGCCTGCACGTAATCGCCAAATACTTCGCTGATGTCGTGCACCTTGCTGATTTCACCTTTGCCATTGTTGATACGGTACTTGCCGGCCGTCAGCCCGCCGCCAACCACCGCGATCTTCACATTCGCACGCTGGCCATTACTGCAGGTGACGGTGCCATTGCCCTCCGCATGCTTGTAGAGCAGCGACCAGCCAGCAAGGTTGTACATCAGATCACACTTCACGCTGGCGTCCACTGCCCGTGCGCTGCTGGTCGGCAGGGCGGTCGCGGCGGTCGCGCAAGCCAGTACCAACGCAGCCATTCCAAACGTCTTGACCATGGTTATCTCCCGGAAGTTTGTGCGCGGCCACAGCAATGGCGCCCGTGACCCGTCGCGTAGTTTCACAGTGGGCAACAGATCGTGACGGCCATGTGCAGATTCGCGCCGTGCATTCAGCTTCGCGCGACACGCGATAACGCCAGGCCGAAGCCAAGCGTCCTGTGCGCGCCACGCGGGCTGCGCCGGCGATCAACGCACCGGCAAGTGGCTGCACTAGACTCGGAGCGGGAAGAGCATTGCTGTGTCGAGGGAAGCATGGTCAAGTATTCGCTGGTTGGCTACGACGGTTCCGACGCGGCGCGCCGCGCGTTCCGGTTTGCGGTGGACATGGCGCGCAGCAACGGTGGTCGCGTGCGGGTGGTATCCGTGCTGCAAGTCACCGAAGCGGGTGCTGACGCCTGCGCGCTGATGATGGCGGACTCCGGTGCCGAACGCCTGCGGGAACTGCTGGACGAGTTGACGGCAATCGTGCCCGACGCCGCCACCCTGATCGATGTGGAGTTGACGCACGGCAGTCCGGGCGACGTATTGTTGAGCCAGATTGCGCAGCACCATGTCGATCATCTGGTGATTGGCCATACCGCGCGCGGCGCCCTTGCACGCTGGCTGCTCGGTTCGGTGTCGACCAATGTGCTGGCACGCGCACCCGTACCGGTGACGATCGTGCCCTGAGCCGATGTCGCGTCGTATGCTGTCAGCGCATTGCCACACCTGTCTGTAGAGGACACCCGTATGGGTCATCCAACCGATTTGCCCTGGACCCTGGAAAGTCTGGACCTGGGTCGTATCGACCACACGCGCATCCGCGACGACGAGGATTTGTTTTTTCTGCTGTGTAGCGCATCGTTTGTGGAGAGTGGCTCAGACCTGTACTCGCAAAACCTGATCGCCCACTTTGCCGGCGATGCGGAACTGCAACACTGGCTGGATGCCCACTGGCAGCACGAGGAGCTGCAACACGGCCGCGCGCTGGGCGCCTACGTACGCGCCGTCTGGCCGGAGTTTGACTGGGAGCGCGGCTTCCACGCGTTCTGGAAGGAATACGGCGCGGTGTGCACGGCCGAGCAACTGGAATCGCGGCGCGGACTGGAGCTGGCCGCGCGCTGCGTGGTGGAAACCGGCACGGCGAGCCTGTATCGCGCGCTCAACGAGATCACCCGCGAGCCGGTGTTGCAGCAGTTGACGACGAACATCAAGCGTGACGAAGTACGCCACTTCAAATACTTCTACCAGCACTACCGGCGCTATCGCGAGCGTGAACGCCTGCCGCGGCGCCAGGTGCTGGGCGCGATCGTGCGGCGTGTGCGTGAGGTCAAGAGCGAGGACAGCGACATTGCGCTACGCCACGTGTTCAACGTGCGCTATCCGCAGCAACGTGGCGACGAAGCCGCCTTTCGCCGCGTGAGCAATCACGCGCAGGGCCTGCTGCGCCGACACATCCCCGCGCAGATGACGGTGAAGATGCTGCTCAAGCCGCTGGAGCTGCCGGCACGCCTGCAGGACACCCTCGCCCGGCCGCTCGCGTTCGTCACCGAGCACCTGTTCCTGCGCTGACGAGGCACCCTCCGCACTCAGCCTGCGGACGTGGGCTCCACGGTACGCGGCTGCGCCCTGATCTGCCGCTGCTCCTGTTCGGTGGCCTTCAGTTGCTTGAGATCGACCGGCCGGATTTGCGTGATCGTGCACGGGAAATCGCGCCGCCCGGTCAACACCTTGTCGAAACGCACCCACACCTGGTTGAGGTTGGAGGTAAGCCCGATCGACTGAGTGAAAGCCAGGTTGTGGCAACCGCCGTCAACGTCCAGCAACCACGCCCGGTTCGGTCGCGTGTAGACGGCCAATGCACTGTTACTCAACGGTTCCCACGAATACAACGTGAAAAACCGGAAGTTGGACACTGGTGCACCCGCGGCGGCGGTGTATGCCGCCAGTCGCTCGGCCTGCCGCTGCGCATACGGCAGGCTGCTGCACGCCCCAAGGGCACCTACGCCGACAACAATGAGAAACCGCATGATGGTCATGAGTGGCTCCCGGATCGACCTCTGCAGTCGATCCTTCACGATGACAAACGCAGCACGCGGCGAGCCGTTTACCGCGCCTTCTGTTTGCCCGGTTCGACCCACTTTGCCGGATCAAAACCACCCACTTCGTACACCAGCGTCTGCTTTTTCTCACCGTCCACCGGCGTCACGTCAATGCTGATCTTGTGGGCCTTGCGCAACATGGCGATAAAGCCCTTGTCATCGCGAAACATCAGTGCCGGCTCGCCCGTGGGTGGGGCAAACGCCTTGATGTGCCTACTCTTGCCGTCCACCATCAGCGCCAGCGTGCAATTGCCGCGACATACAAAGCCGTGGCCGCTGCCATACAGGAACACGCTTTGCCCCCACTGGGTGTGTCGGCGCAACACCAACTTGACCGGCTCGGCGGCACCGGGCTGACTGTTGCGAATGGTCGCTGTGGACTGCTTGCCGCCAGCCATCGGCGCCACCTGATACCACCACAAGGCCGCCAATCGTGTCTTTTCGCTGTTCTCCTTGTAGCGCTGCTCGATCTCCGGCAGGGTTTGCTGCACTTCCTTTGCCGCGGCGCTGTCGGGAAAACGGCTGAGGATATCCTTGCCCATCGTCACCGCCATCTCGTCGTTGTGAATACGCAACAACTGTCGATAGGTATCGAGATTGGTGTTGGCCCTGGCCGCATCCGCCTGGGCCTGCATTTCCGCCGGAGCCGGCGCGGAGCCTTGCTGCGAGCAACCACCAACGGCGAAGGCAACACACAACGCCACGGGTACCAGACCAGCGGGCAGGGAAATCATGAGCGGTCACCATCGGGGATACAGGACTGCCAGCTTGCCGCTAGCGCCCGTCGCAGCGCAACCGTCGCGCAAAATCCAGGTTGGAGTGACAACACGCGGCGGATCGCCCCATGCGTCAGTTTTCGTCGCCCAACGTTGAATCCAGGTGTTCGATACGCGCGACCTGGTCGAGCCAGACACGCTGAATCCGGCTTGGCGCATCCCGATACGCCAGGCTCACTTTGACATTGATGCCCTCGGTTTGCTTCGGATCGCGAAACACCTGCACATTTGGCCGGGTACGGACCACCCCCTCACACACACTGCCATCGCGCATGTGCAACTTGACGTGCCCATGCGCCGGCAACTGGGCGATCAACGCCACCAGACGCTGCACGTCGCGTGCATCGACACACACCTGCGGGGCCTGCGCACCCATATGCTTCTCCTGCATTGAAGTGCTTACTCTCGACGCTAACCCCGGCGAAGGCAAGCGCACCAATCCACGACGCAGGATGCAGGGATGTTGTCTGCCAGACGCGCACAGCGGATATGCTCGATGGTGTCACCCTGCGCAATCACCCCGGACCGCGCCAACCAGCGCGCATCGCCACACAGCAGACACCGATCGCCCATGATCACCCAGTCGCCAACCGAATTCCTCGATGCCTTTGCCGCGTTACCCGTGCCGTGCGCCGCAGCTACGGCGCGCGCCGCGTTCATGGTCGCCCCGGCGGATTTTTCGCTGGCCGCGGAATCGGCGCGTGACAACGCCTACATGGATCTGGCCATGCCGGTCGATCCGCTACACGCGCTGGCCCAGCACAGTGCGCTGGCACAAGCACTGCGTGCCGACTGCCCGATCATCACGTTTCCGGGCGATCCCGCCGCGCCAGACGGGATCTTCCCGAACAACGTGTTCGCCACCGCGCCGGGGCGGCTGATCATCGGTCGCATGTGCCACGCCGTGCGCCAACGCGAGGCCGCACGTGCCGACATCCGCGCGTTCTTCGGCGACGTGCTCGGCTACGACGAAATCGACTTGTCTGGTTGCACGGACATCGTGGCCGAGCTGACCGGCGCGCTGGTCATCGATCGCCTGCGTGGGGTCGGTTACTGCGGCCTGAGTGAACGCTGCAACCTGACCGGCGCCCAGGCGATGGCCAAGGCGTTCAAGCTGCAACTGCTGTTTTGTTTCGAGCTGGCCGCCAGCGAATATCACACCAACGTCGTGCTGTCCCTGCTGGCCAGCCGCGCCGCGATCATTGCCGCCGACGGCTTCCGCGACCCGGCCGTACCAGCCGCCATCGCCAAAGCTCACGACGAGCGGGCAATCTGGCTGACGCCTGCGCAAAAGCAGGCATTTGCCGGCAACGCGATCACCCTGGCGGAAAACCGCGTGTGGATGAGTGCCGCCGCGTCACGCGCGCTCAGCCGCGAACAGCGCCGCGCATTGTCGAGTTACGGTTTCACCATCGGCGCCGTGGAGCTGGACGAGATTGAGAAAGCCGGTGGCAGCTTGCGTTGCTGCGTGGCCGAGATTTTTTAAGCCCGCTACTGCGGCACGATCCGCTACCGCGTGCCCCGACCGCCTGCAGCACGCAAGGCGAAAGCACCACCCTCCCGCACACCCGTCCAATGGCGAACCGACCTTGGCCGAGCCAGGCGCGATCATTCCGGGCAGAAACGTGCCGGGCGCTGAACGCCGTACGCCAAGCACAGCGCGTGTCCACGTTGCGCTCACAGCCGTACTGGCATGGTCTGTCCTGTAGTGCGCATGGAACCGCCGCTGGCCGATGCCGTCGTCATCGACGTTATCGACAACGCTGCTGATTGCGCCAGCCACCGATCCATCCAGAACAACGTCCGGCAGCACGTACTCAGTGCACGTGAGTGCCGCCCCAGGAGATAGCCACCATGCACCAACGCGATATGGAAAACAGAATCCGGGACACCGCCGATCACGCCAGCGAGCGCGCCCGCTACTACGCCGATCAGGCGAGCAACGGTGCACAGTCGCTTGTCGAACGCGGCCGCGCCTTTGGCGCGCGCTTCAGCAAGCGTGGTCACGGCTACAGTCGCCAGCTGGCGGACAAGGCCGAGGACTTTGCTGACGAAGCGAATTACCACTATCGACGGATGCGCCGACAGGTGTCTCGTCACCCGGTCGCAGCGGTGGCGATCGTCGCCGGCACGGTTGCTGCATTTCTGCTGCTGAGCCGTGTATTCCGCAGCCGCGACGACGAAGACTGAGCCACACGCACCGGTGGCGCCCCATGCGGACGCTGCGGCGACGAAAAAGCCGCCATCCTGGCGGCTTTTTCGACAATACTGAAGAACTTGGTGTCGGTCACACCGTGATCGGGTTTGGTGCCTGCGGGTCGATTTTGTAATCGCGGATGGCGCGACTCACGTCCTTGGCGTTGACCTTGCCTTCCCGCGCCAGCGCTGCCAAGGCGGCATGCGCAATCCAGTAACGGTCCACTTCGAAGAAATGTCGCAGGTGCTCACGTGTGTCCGAGCGCCCGTAGCCATCGGCGCCCAACGCAGTGAAGCCACGCCCATCAGGAACGAACGCGCGCACCTGATCGGCCACGCCGCGCACGTATTCGGTGGTGGCGACCACCGGGCCCGCGTGGTCGGCCAGGCACTGGGTGACCCACGCGACACGCGGTTCCCTGGCTTCCGGATGCAGGCGGTTGTAACGCTCGCAATCAAAACCGTCGCGCGACAACTCGCTGAAGCTGGGGCACGACCACACGTCGGCCTTGACGCCGAAATCGGCTTCGAGCAGTTCGGCCGCCTGCACCGCCTCGCGCACGGACCCGCCCGCCGCCATCAACTGCACGCGCGGCGCCTTGCTCTTGCCTTTGTCCTTGCCGGCGTCACGCAGCAGATACATGCCCTTGACGATGCCGTCGTAGCTGCCCTCGGGCATATCCGGATGGGTGTAGTTCTCGTTGGTGGTGGTGATGTAGTAGAAGACATCCTGCTGCTCTTCGTACATCTCCTTGATGCCATGGTGCAGCAGCACGGCCACCTCGTAGGAGTAGGTGGGGTCGTACGCGCGGCAGTTGGGCACGGTACCCGCCACCAGTTGCGAGGTGCAGTCCGAATGCTGCAGACCTTCGCCGGGGAAACTGCAACCGGCCGTGGCGCCAATCAGGAAGCCGCGCGTGTGCTGGTCGCCGGCGGCCCAGATCAAATCGCCGACACGGCGGAAGCCGAAGAAGGAATAGAAGATGAAAAACGGCAGCATCGGCTGGTCGGACACCGAGTAGCTGGTACCGGCGGCGATCCACGCCGACAGGCCACCGGCTTCGGAAATGCCCTCCTGCAGCACCTGGCCATCCTCGGCCTCACGGTAATACAGCAACTGATCGGCATCCTGCGGACGGTATTTCTGCCCAAACGGTGCGTAGATGCCGATCTGGCGGAACATGCCTTCCATGCCGAACGTGCGCGCCTCGTCGGCCACGATCGGCACGATGTGGGGTGCCAGCTTCTTGTCGCGCAGCAGCAGGTTCATGCCGCGCACCAGCGCCATGGTGTTGCTGATCTCGCGCTCGCCAGTGCCCTTGGTGATCGCTTCGAATTCCTTCAGTTGTGGTGCCGGCAGCGAGACCGTGGATTTCTCGCGGCGCTGCGGCAGGAAGCCACCAAGCTCGGCGCGGCGCGCCAGCATGTATTGCACTTCCTCGGAATCCTTGCCCGGGTGGTAATAGGGCACCGACTCCGGCCCGTCGCCTGCCAGTTGCTCGTCATCGAGCGGAATGCGAAAGCGATCCCGGAACAGCAGGATCGCCGCCCGGTCCATTTTCTTGGCCTGGTGGGCGATGTTCATCGACTCACCGGCAGAACCCATGCCGTAGCCCTTCACCGTCTTGGCCAGGATCACGGTAGGCATGCCTTTCGTGTGCACTGCCGCGTGATAGGCCGCATAGACCTTGTGTGGATCGTGGCCACCGCGGTTCAGCCGCCACACGTCCTCATCGGACAGGCTGGCCACCATTTCGCGGGTCTGCGGATATTTATCGAAGAAGTGCTCGCGCGTGTACGCGCCGCCGAGTGCCTTGCACGCCTGATATTCCCCGTCGACCGTTTCCATCATCAACTTGCGCAGCACGCCCTGACTGTCGCGCGCCAACAGTGGATCCCAGTAGGAGCCCCAGATCAGCTTGATCACGTTCCAGCCGGCGCCACGGAACCCGCCCTCGAGCTCCTGGATGATCTTGCCGTTGCCGCGCACCGGGCCATCCAGGCGTTGCAGGTTGCAATTGATCACGAAAATCAGGTTGTCGAGTCCCTCCCGCCCTGCCACCGAGATCGCACCCAGCGATTCGGGCTCGTCCACTTCGCCATCGCCGAGGAAACACCATACCTTGCGATCGGACTTCGGCATCAGCCCACGCGCTTCCAGATACTTCAGGAACTGCGCTTGATAGATGGCCTGGATCGGCCCGAGGCCCATCGACACCGTCGGCACCTGCCAGTAATCGGGCATAAGCCATGGATGCGGATAAGACGGCAGGCTGGGGCGACCGATGGTTTCCATCCGGAAGTTGTCCAGCCGCTCTTCGCTGATGCGGCCTTCCAGATACGAGCGCGCGTACAGCCCTGGACTGGAGTGCCCCTGGTAGCAGATCAGGTCGCCCGGATGGTCGGCGGAAGGTGCCCGCCAGAAATGGTTGAAGCCGACGTCGTACAACGTCGCCGACGAGGCGAAGCTGGCAATGTGGCCACCAAGGCTGCCGGGTTTGCGGTTGGTGCGTACCACCATCGCCATCGCGTTCCAGCGAATCATCGAGCGGATGCGCCACTCCAGCGCCGCATCGCCAGGGCTCTTCGCCTGCTGATTGGGCGGGATGGTATTGACGTACGCCGTGGTCGGATCAAACGGCAGATAGCCACCGGAACGGCGGGTCGTATCGACCATTTTCTCCAGCAGGAAATGCGCACGCCCGGTACCGTCGTGGTTCAGCACCGCGTTGAGCGAATCCATCCATTCGCGCGTTTCGGTAGGGTCGATATCCTGGTCAAGGATGTCGTCGATCTGGTCCATGAGCATGTCTCCACGGCGCCAGGCGGCGCCAGACTTCAAGTGTTTCCCGCCGTCGGCATCACGACAGGAGTAGCGACCCAGTTTAGCCGCTGCGCCAGATGCTCGACAATCGACGCGGCCATGCGCTGGCGCATGGAA
>DATCWU010000473.1:0-1712 GCA_036566165.1 Rhodanobacter sp.
AGGACGCCATCCGCACGGCCGACCATGTCGTCGACATCGGTCCCGGCGCGGGCGTGCACGGCGGCGAAGTCGTTGCCCAGGGCAGTGTGCAGGACATGCTGGACGCGCCACGTTCCGTCACCGGGCAATTTTTGTCCGGCGTACGCGAGATCGAGGTGCCGACGCTGCGCCGCCAGCCCGTGGACGACGCATCGTGGCTGCGTATCACGGGCGCCAGCGGCAACAACTTGCAACATGTCGACGCGGCTTTTCCAGCCGGTCTGTTCACCTGTGTCACCGGCGTTTCCGGTTCGGGCAAATCGACGCTGGTCAATGACACGCTGTACCGCCTGGCCGCCGCCGAGCTGAATGGAGCCAGCACCCAGCCGGCGCCATACGAGGCTGTAAGCGGCATGACGCTGTTCGACAAGGTGGTGGAAATCGACCAGTCACCGATTGGCCGCACGCCGCGCTCCAACGCGGCGACCTACACCGGGTTGTTCACGCCATTGCGCGAAATGTTTGCCCAGGTGCCGGAGGCGCGCGCCCGTGGCTACACGCCGGGCCGCTTCAGCTTCAACGTGCGTGGCGGCCGCTGCGAGGCGTGCGAAGGCGATGGCTTGATCAAGGTGGAGATGCACTTCCTGCCTGACGTTTACGTGCCGTGCGACGTCTGCCACGGCAAGCGCTACAACCGCGAGACCCTGGAAATCCTGTACAAGGGTTACACCATCGCCGACGTGCTGGACATGACGGTGGAGGAAGCACTGAAGCTGCTTGAAAACGTACCGACCATCGCGCGCAAACTGGCAACACTGCGCGCGGTTGGCCTGGACTACATCAAGCTCGGGCAAAGTGCGACCACGCTTTCCGGCGGCGAAGCCCAGCGCGTGAAGCTGTCCAGGGAACTGTCCAAGCGCGACACCGGCAACACGCTGTACATCCTCGACGAGCCGACCACTGGCCTGCACTTTCACGACATCGAACAATTGCTGGATGTCCTGCACCAACTGGTGGACCAGGGCAACACCGTCGTCGTGATCGAACACAACCTCGACGTGATCAAGACCGCGGACTGGATCATTGACCTGGGTCCCGAAGGCGGTGCCGGCGGCGGTCGCATTCTGGTCACCGGTACGCCGGAAACCGTGGCTGCCACCCCCGCGTCCTACACCGGCCAGTTTCTTTCCCCGCACCTTGCGTCCAAGCCCAAAGCGCAGCCAAAAGCCAAACCCAAAGGCAAGGTGCTGCGCGCGGTCAAGGCGATTGGCAAAGCCAAGCCCGGCACGCGGAAGTCCGTGGCATGAACCACGCCGATACCCGCACCCCCTGTCCCGGCGAGCCGACAGCGGTACCCGTATTTGTCGCTCAGCTTGCCGTGCGCTGGCACGACCTCGACACGTTCAACCATGTCAACAATGCGAACTATCTGACGTATCTGGAGGAATCGCGGCTGCAATGGATGCTGACGCTTGCCGACTGGCACCACGCGTCGGCCATGCCCGTGCTCGCCGCATCCGTACTCAATTACCGGCGCCCGATCGCCTGGCCGGCAACGCTGCGCGTGCATTTGTCCTGCACGCGCCTGGGCAACACCTCGATCACGCTCGCGCATCGCATTGTCGATGCGAGCGACGACACGCGCCTGTACTGCGACGGTCACGTGGTCATGGTGTGGATGGACCCGGCCACCGGCAAGCCGGTCGGGTTACCTGCGAGCATCCGTGCCGCGG
>DATCWU010000475.1:0-1669 GCA_036566165.1 Rhodanobacter sp.
TCGGCGTGCCGGTGTTCAACGCGCCGTATTCCAACACGCGCAGCGTCGCCGAACTGGTCATTGCCGAAGCCATCATGTTGCTGCGTGGCATCCCGCAGAAAAACGCCGCATGTCACCGCGGTGGCTGGGCCAAGTCGGCCAGCGGCAGTTACGAAACGCGCGACAAGGTGCTTGGCATCGTCGGCTATGGCCACATTGGCACGCAGGTCGGTGTGCTCGCCGAGAGTCTGGGCATGCACGTGATCTTCCACGACATCGAAAGCAAGCTGTCGCTCGGCAACGCGCACGCGGTATCCAGCCTGGACGAACTGCTCGAACGCGCCGATGTCGTCACCCTGCACGTGCCGCAAACCTCGGCCACCCGGCGCATGATCGGCGTCGCACAACTTGCCCGCATGCACCAGGGTGCCATGCTGATCAATGCCTCGCGCGGTAACGTGGTGGACATCCAGGCGTTGGCTGATGCACTGCGCGCCGGACGCCTCGCTGGCGCCGCCGTGGACGTTTTCCCGGTGGAGCCCAAAGGCAACAAGGATCCGTTTGTGTCGCCACTGGTGGGCATGGACAACGTCATCCTCACCCCGCACATTGGCGGCAGCACACTGGAAGCGCAGGACAACATTGGCATCGAAGTGGCCAGCAAACTGATCCGCTACAGCGACAACGGCTCCACCTTGTCGGCGGTGAATTTTCCCGAAGTCGCGCTGCCCGAGCATCCACACAGCCTGCGGTTGCTGCATATCCACCGCAACACGCCCGGCATCCTGTCGCGCATCAACGAACTGTTCTCCGCCGGCAACATCAACATTGACGCGCAGTTTCTGCAAACTGACGCGGATGTCGGCTACGTGGTGATCGACGTTACCGCCGACGAGGCGCAAGCGGCGGCGCTCAAGGCACAGCTCGCCGCCATCCCCGGCACCCTGCGCAGCCGCGTGCTGTACTGACGCCAACATCGCGGCCAGCCGGTGCCGGTGGTACCGGCCTGCCGAGCGCTTCGCAGTCGCGCACGCACAAAAAAAGCGCCAGCCATGGCGCTTGCCTTCATCGTGCCGCATGTCAGCGTGCTGCATTGGTCGGGGCGGCGAGATTCGAACTCGCGACCACTACACCCCCAGCGTAGTGCGCTACCAGGCTGCGCTACGCCCCGACGGAACAGCGAGGGGATTCTAGCAGCTTCCCGGTGGTGGCCGGAAGCGTTTGCGCTCAATGCCGCAGCAGGGTCAGTACTTCCTCCAGCTCCATGCGCACCTGGCGCACGACCTGATGCGTGATGCTCGCCTCCACGCGTGCCTGCGGCCCTTCCAGGCGGGCACGGGCACCGGTGATGGTAAAGCCCTCTTCGTACAGCAATGAACGAATCTGCCGAATCATGAGCACATCGTGGCGTTGGTAATAGCGACGATTGCCCCGCCGTTTCACCGGATTGAGCGCGGGGAATTCCTGTTCCCAGTAACGCAACACGTGGGGTTTTACACCACACAATTCGCCTACCTCGCCAATGGTGAAGTAGCGCTTGGCCGGAATCGGCGGCAGTTCGGTGTTATTCCCCTGATCCAGCATATCCTTCGACTCTCACCTTGAGTTTCTGTCCCGGGCGGAACGTGACCACGCGTCGTGCGGAGATGGGAATCTCCTCGCCGGTCTTGGGATTGCGCCCAGGCCGCTG
>DATCWU010000002.1:0-3914 GCA_036566165.1 Rhodanobacter sp.
CGCACCGTGGATTGCGGCATCAGGATGTGCGCCGGCTTGGCGATGCCCATCAGGATCGGGCCGATCACCACGCCGTCACTGAGCATGCGCGTCATGTTGTAAGCGATGTTCGCCGCGTCAAGGTTCGGGAACACGAACACATTGGCCTTGCCGTGCAATCGTGAGTTCGGGAACAACTGCTCACGCAACGCCGGCAACAGCGCGGTGTCTGCCTGCATTTCACCTTCCACTTCCAGATTCGGCGCACGGGCGCGGATCAGGTCCAGCGCCCGGTGCATCTTGTTCGCGCCACAGGTATCGCGACTGCCGAAATTACCCGCCGACAACAGCGCGATTTTCGGCGTGACGCCAAACAGCTTCAGGCGGATGGAAACCTGCAGTGTCGCCTCCGCAATCTGCTCGGCGCTGGGATCGTCCTGCACATGGGTGTCGAGGAAGAAGAAGGTGCCCTTCTCGGTGGCGACTGCGGCCATCGCCGACGGCGCGCTGACCCCGGCGTCCATGCCAATGATGTTGCGGATATAGCGCAGCTTGCTTTGGTATTGGCCAACCAGGCCGCAGATCATGGCATCGGCTTCGCCGCGTTCCACCATCAGCGAGGCAATCGCCGTCGGGCGCGAACGCACCACGGCCTTGGCCATTGACGGCGTCACCCCCTGGCGCTCCATCAGGCGGTGGTAGTGCTGCCAATATGCATCGAATCGTGGGTCGGAGTGGATGTTGCATATTTCCACGTCCACGCCCGGCTTGATGCGCAGGCCGGCGCGCTGGATGCGTTTCTCGATGACGTCGGGACGACCGATCAGTATCGGCACGGCCAGACCCTGGTCGACCACGGTCTGCACTGCGCGCAGCACGGTTTCCTCTTCGCCCTCTGCATAAACAATGCGGCGCGGCGCCGCCTTCGCCCGCTCGAACACCGGCTTCATGAGCAATCCGGTGCGAAACACGAAACTGTTCAGGCGATCGTCGTAGGCGGCAAAGTCGGTGATTGGCCGGGTCGCCACACCGGAGTCCATCGCCGCCCTGGCCACCGCTGGCGGCAACTGCAGCAACAAGCGCGGGTCAAACGGTTGCGGTATCAGATAGTCGGCACCAAAGCGCGGCGGCTTGCCGCCATACGCACGCGCGCTGACATCGGACGACTCGCGCCGCGCCAGCGCGGCGATGGCCTTGACGCAGGCCACCTTCATCGCCTCGTTGATCACCGTGGCGCCGACATCCAGCGCACCGCGAAACAGGTACGGGAAGCACAGCGCATTGTTGACTTGGTTTGGATAGTCCGAACGCCCCGTGGCCATGATGCAATCCGGGCGTACTGCCTTGGCCTCTTCCGGGGTGATCTCCGGATTCGGGTTGGCCAGCGCAAACACGATCGGCCGCGCCGCCATCGTGGCCAGCATCTGCGGTTTGAGAATGCCGCCGGCAGACAAGCCCAAAAAGATATCCGCGCCCTCGACAATTTCCTCCAGCGTGCGTTTGGGCGTGTCTCGCGCATAGCGCTGCTTGTCCGGATCCAGGTCCTTGCGTTCGTTGTGCAGCACGCCGTTGCGATCCAGTGCCAGGATGTGCTCGGGCTTCACGCCCAGCGCTACCAGCATGTCCAGGCAGGCGATGCCCGCGGCGCCGACGCCGGTCGTGGCCACGCGCACATCCTCGATGCGCTTGCCGACCACCACCAGCGCGTTCAGCACTGCCGCACCGACAATGATCGACGTGCCGTGCTGATCATCGTGGAAGACCGGAATCTTCATGCGCTTGCGCAGCTTGCGCTCGACGATGAAGCACTCCGGGGCCTTGATGTCCTCCAGATTGATGCCGCCAAACGTCGGCTCCAGACTGGCAATGATGTCGACCAGCTTGTCCGGATCGGTCTCGTCAATCTCGATATCGAATACGTCGATGCCGGCAAATTTCTGAAACAGGATGCCCTTGCCTTCCATCACCGGCTTGGCCGCCAGTGGTCCGATGTTGCCCAGCCCCAGCACCGCGGTACCGTTGGAGATCACCGCCACCAGATTGGAGCGCGCGGTGTATTCCGCAGCCGAGGTGGGATCGGCAACAATCGCGTCGCACGCTGCCGCCACGCCAGGCGAGTACGCCAGCGACAAATCGCGTTGCGTCAGCAATGATGTGGTGGGCGTGACCTTGATCTTGCCCGGGTGCGGCAGACGATGGTATTCAAGCGCGGCAAGACGCAGTTCTTCGGAAAGGGGCATGAATGTGCTTTTTCAATGAAGGAATCGCGCACGCCAACACGGCGGCGGCTCGCCGTGGATGTTAGCACCGGCAACCCATCCAGCCCGTGGTCACACGGCGTGTGACCAGGCGGTGGGGTCGACCTGATCCATCGCTATACCGTTGATGAACACTGAAAACGCGAGCTTGCCGGCCAGGCCATGCATGTGCTGCATCCACGGCGGCAGCCAGCGCGGGGGCAGGATCGCGCCACTGGCAAAGTGCGGCTGCAGGGTCATCACATCGGGCAGCGCAAGTTTGCCGGCAAACAAGTGGCACAACAGGTCCATGCGCCGCTGCTTCAACGCCCAGCGGAAAAACGTATGCACGGTGAGCAGACCGGACAGGTACACGTTGTCCTTGGCAAACGCCGCGCCACCAGTCAACGGCACGCCGCGAAACACGCGTTGCGTCGAGTGGAAACTGTCCGCCACGCTCTGTCCGCAGGTGCTGAAATAGCGATACACCTGCACGAAATCCGCACCATTCAACGCCATGTCGATGGCCACGATGCGCAGGCTGATCCGCTTGAGCCGGGCGATATCGATCGCGCCGGATACCAGTTCGGCGAACACGGCCAACCCTTCCTGCGTTGCGGTGACGCGCGGAGAGGTGCGCGCCAGCGAGGCCAGCAGCGGCTGGCGTCGACCATTCAGCGCCGTGAGCGAATGCACAAACGCCTCGTGCGCAAGCAGCTGATGGTGGTCGTACTCGCTGAAGCTGGCACCATCCCGCAAACGGATGCGCGTGGCGCCGGCGGCGGCCTTGGCGGTGAGTTCGGGATCAATCTCCACCGTGATCACCCCGGCGCCGAAAAACGCATCCAGCACACCCGCGAGATCTGCCCGCAACGCATCCACGGGCACGTCGGCAAACGTCTTGTCCGCCAGCACGCCCGCACCCAGCTCATCGGCCAACTCCACGAAATAGCGCGCCGCATCGAGATTGCTGCGCTGGCTGCCGGGGATCAGATCCAGCGGACGTCCGTACAACGCGAGCGAGGGCGCGGTCATGCCGGCGGTCCCCACGGCCTCCAGCATTTCGGCGGCGATACGCCAGGATTTGGCGGTGCGCCGCAAGTAGTCCCCCAGGGGATCGACGTCCGCCGTGCCCGCAGCCGCCGTCGCTTCGATCGCGGCCAATTCGGCGCGTGCGTGGGCCAGGTCGGGTACGCGATAGGACACCTTCGGCAGGCCGAAACGACCTTGGCCGTAGGCCTCGATCATGCGGTTTTCCAGCGATGCCGGCCACGCCACCGTGGACAGGATGTGGATGCCGCGAACCGCTGCCACCAGACGCCTGTCGAGTTCGGCGTAGCGTTGCAGCGCCGGATCGACCAGCATATTCACGGAAGCACCCAAGGTTTCACGCGTTGCGCCCGCCACGCGACCAGCACATCCACCAGGCGCCGGGTACCCCGGTATCCCCCAGCTCACACGCCCCGAATACCTGCTGCGACCACGTCTCGTTACCCATCATGATGACTGCCGATGCCGGTATTGACATGGGCAGGCTATACGTCATCGAAAACGTGATCAAGGGACCGGGCTGAGCCGGGAGATGCTTTCCCCACGCCGGACGGGGCCACTTACGGGTGCGAAAGACTTAAGCAGCCAGGTCCGCATGCCGCTCGCTCACCGCGCGACGAAGGCTTCCGGCGGCAGGCGCGCGGCAAG
>DATCWU010000008.1:0-2447 GCA_036566165.1 Rhodanobacter sp.
GGCGACGGATCTGGCGCAGATGCTGCGCCGTGACGTGCACCGCGTCGTGTCCAGCCCGATCGACATCAATCGCTATCTGCAGGAATTTTACGGCGTCCAGCGCTCCATCCAGCTGGCACAGGATGCCAAGGGCAACGCGCATGACCCGACCTCGGCGATCCTCAATTTCGAACAACTGGTGGAACTGGGGAAAGCCGGCGAAGTTGGCGCCGATGACCGCCATGTCGTGCATATCGTGGACTGGCTGTTGCAGTACGCATTTGAGCAACGCGCCTCCGACATCCATCTCGAGCCGCGACGCGAAACCGGACAAATCCGCTTTCGCATCGACGGCATCATGCACAAGGTGTTCGAGTTGCCGTCGCCGGTGATGACCGCGGTGACGGCGCGCATCAAGATTCTCGCGCGTATGGATGTGGCGGAAAAGCGTCGTCCCCAGGACGGGCGCATCAAGACCCGCTCGGCCACCGGGCGCGAAGTGGAGCTGCGCATCTCCAACATGCCGACGGCGTTTGGCGAAAAGGTGGTGATGCGCATTTTCGATCCCGACCTGGTGGTCAAGGATTTCGCCCAGCTTGGCTTTTCGGCGAGCGAGGATGCGCACTGGCGCAGCATGGTCGAGCGCCCGCACGGCATCGTGCTGGTCACCGGGCCCACCGGCTCGGGCAAGACCACCACGCTGTATTCGACGCTGAAGCATCTGGCCACGCCCGAGATCAACGTGTGCACGGTGGAAGACCCGATTGAAATGGTCGCGCCGGAGTTCAACCAGATGCAGGTGCAGGCATCGATCGACCTGGACTTTGCCGCCGGCGTGCGCACACTGCTGCGCCAGGACCCGGACATCATCATGGTCGGCGAAATCCGCGACCTGGAAACGGCGCAAATGGCCGTGCAGGCGTCACTGACCGGCCATCTCGTGTTGTCCACGCTGCATACCAACGATGCGCCCAGCGCGGTTACGCGCCTGCTCGACCTGGGCGTGCCGCATTATCTGATCCAGTCGACCCTTACCGGCGTCGTGGCGCAACGGCTGGTGCGCACGCTGTGCCCGCACTGCAAGGAGCCGATCACCCAGGACACGCACGCCTGGCAAGTGCTCACGCACGGCTGGTCCATTCCGATGCCGGAAAAAGTCTACGAACCAGTGGGCTGTCTGGAGTGTCGCAACACGGGCTTCATGGGCCGCACCGGCATTTACGAAATGATGCGGCTGTCGCCACACTTGCGTTCGCTCATTTCGGCGCAGCTGGATCTAGGCAATTTCGGCCAGGCCGCATTGGCCGAAGGCATGCGCCCGCTGCGCATCTCCGCTGCCGCCCAGGTCGCACGCGGCGTTACCACCGTGCAGGAAATCCTCACCGTGTTGCCACCAGTCGAAGGCTTTGACGACACGCCACCGCTGACCACCGACACACCGGCATGAAACCTGTATTGATCATCGGCACCGGCCACGCGCCGGATACGATCCGTGCGCGGCACGGCGACTTTCCGCAATGGTTCCAGCGCGCTGCCCGCCTCATGTGCTGGCGCGTGCGGGTGATCGATGTGGCCGCTGGCGACGAACTCCCGCCGGTTACGGGCGTAGCGGGCGCCATCATTACCGGATCGGCGGCCATGGTGACCGAGCGCTTGCCCTGGAGTGAGCAAACCGCGGGCTGGATTCGTGACGCGATGGATGTCGACCTGCCGCTGTTTGGCGTGTGCTTCGGACACCAGCTGATGGCGCACGCGCTGGGTGGCCGCGTGGACTACCTGCCAGGCGGGCGCGAGATCGGAACACAGTCGATCACCCTGTCGCCGGATGCAGCGGACGACGTGGCCACCGGCGCCACCTCGGCGACCTTTCGCGCGCACACGACGCATGAACAATCCGTGCTGGAGGCGCCACCCGGAGCAGTCGTGCTGGCGCGGTCGGCACGGGATCCACACCAGATGCTGCGTTACGGTCGCAACGCCGTGAGCACCCAATTCCACCCGGAATTCAGTGCCGAGGTGATGCGCGCCTACGTTCGGCGCAAGCACGCCGAGACACGACACGCCGATCTGCGACGGCTGGGGGTATTCCGCGAAGTGGCCGCCACCCCTGGCGCACGCCGCTTGCTGCGCCAGTTCGCCCGACGCCACGGCTGGGCGGAGTAGGTCGCCAGCCGGTTGCCGCGCTCAGCCGCGCAGGCGGCGCGCAATGGAATCCCGGGATATGAGCGCAAACACCAAGCCAAACAAAAACCCGCCGATGTGGGCCCACCACACGTAAGCGCCATAGCTTGGCCCCACGTAACTGAACAGCAATTGCAGCAATACCCACAACCCGATCAGCAGGAACGCCGGTACCCGTACAAACTCCAGATACAGCCCCAACGGCAGCACCAGACCCAGTCTGGCGCGTGGAAAGAGGGCCACGTAGGTGCCCACCACGGCGGATACCGCGCCGCTGCAACCGATGA
>DATCWU010000012.1:0-2709 GCA_036566165.1 Rhodanobacter sp.
ACTTGCCGGACGGTGCACGCGCAAACGTGGCGATTCTGGAAACCACCGACATTCATTCCAATGTCCTCAGCTACGACTACTACCAGCTCAAGCCCGATGCATCGCTTGGCTACGAGCGCACCGCCACGCTGATCCGCCGGGCGCGCGACGAATTTCCCAACACCTTCCTGTTTGACAGTGGCGACACCATCCAGGGCACCGTGCTTGCCGATTATCAGGCGCTGGTGAAACCGCCGGCCTGCGACCAGGAGCTGGCGATCTACCGGGCGATGGATGCGCTCGGCTACGACGGTGGCACCGCCGGCAATCACGAGTTCAACTACGGCCTGGGCTTTCTGTCGCAGGTGACCGGCACGCCGATGAACGTCGACGGTGGCCACCCGAACCGCTGCGCGGGTCCGCATTTTCCGCTGGTGCTGGCCAACGTGTTCAGCGCGCGCGACGGCAAGCCGATCTTCCGGCCCTGGACCGTGGTCAGCAAAACCATCGAGGCCTACACCATCGATGGCAGCAAGCTCGAGGTGCCACTGCAGGTTGGCATCATTGGCTTTACCCCGCCGCCGATCATGCAATGGGACAAACAACACCTCGCCGGCAAGGTGACGGTCAGCGGCGTGGTGGAAGCGGCCCGGAAATACGTACCCGAATTGCAGGCGCAGCACCCAGACCTGATCGTGGCGATCCTGCACGGTGGCCTGGACACCGCGCCCTACACGCCGGACATGGAAAACGCTGGCTGGTATCTGGCCGACGTGCCGGGCATCGACGTGCTGCTGCTCGGCCATTCGCACACGCAGTTTCCCGGCCCGCGTTACGTCGGCATGCAGAACGTCGACGCCACGCGCGGCTTCGTGCGCACCAAGCCGGCGGTGATGGGCGGGTTCTTTGGCAAGGATCTGGGCGTGATTCAGTTGGTGCTGGAGCGCCAGCACGGACGCTGGATGATCGACTACAAGGAAACGCACAGCGAGGTGCGCCCGATCTGCAGCAAGCCGCGCGGCCCGCACGCGGCGGACCCGCGCGCTGTCGAGTGCGTACCGGCCGATCCGGCCATTGCGCCGCTGGTGCAGCAAGCCCACGCGGCTGCCATCACCTACGTCAACACGCCGATCGGCAGCAGCACGCTGCGCATGAGCAGCTACTTTGCCGACGAGGGCAACATGACCGCGCTGGCGCCGGTCAACGCGGCGCAAGCGGACTATGTGCGCCGCGAACTGCCACGCCTGCATCCGGAGCTGGCAAGCGTGCCCGTGCTGTCCGCGGCCGCCGCGTTCCGCACGGGTTTCGGCGGCCCTGACGATTACACCGACGTGGCCGCCGGGCCGCTCACGCTGCGCAGCGCCGCCGACCTGTACTTTTATCCCAACACGCTGGCCGCCGTGCAAACCGACGGCGCGGGCCTCAAGGCCTGGCTGGAAAAATCCGCTGGACGCTTCAACCAGATCGACCCGCACCGGACCAGCAAGCAGCAGCTGATCAACCCGCGCTACGTCGGCTACAACTTCGACCAGATCCAGGGCGGCATCCACTACGTCATCGATGTCTCCAAGCCCGTCGGCCAGCGCATCACCACGTTGACGTATCTGGGCCAGGCGGTCACGCCGACCCAGCCGTTCATCGTCGCCACCAACAATTACCGCGCCAGCGGCGGCGGCCATTTCCCCGGCCTGGATGGCAGCACCATCGTGCTTGCCGCACCCGACGGCAACCGCGAAATCCTGGCCCGCTGGCTGCAGCAGCAACCCACCATCGACGCGCAGACGCTCGAACCTGTGTCATGGCGGTTTGCGCCGTTGCGGACCCGCGGGCCGGTGGTGTTCACCGCCGCCAGCGGCAAGGGGGACGTGGCACGCGCGGCCGGCATCGACAACATCCGCCAGGTGCAGGATCACGGCGACGGCACCGCCAGCTACGCCATCGACTTGTCACAGTGATGCGTTTGCCCGGTCCGGTCGCGCGAGCCGTGCGCTGCTGATTGATTGCAGCACCCGCGCCGCTCGCTGGCGACGTGCTGCGCCACGTCGCCCACCGCGATCGGCATGGCCACGCCAGCGGGAGTTTGCCAGTGCTGGCGACCACGCATGCACTGCGCCTACCGGCCCACCGACAACAGCGTGCAGTTCAGTACGCACCGCTACTGCGATAATCCGCTGTCGGTGCAGGGCCCCGGCGCTGGTCCGACAGTGACCGCCGCCAGTGTGTTCACCGATGTGTTGCGCATTGCCGAAGCGTCGCCGGCCTGCGTATAAACCCTTTGCTGCCGGAATCCGCCATGTCCCCGTCACCGCCCGTCAACCCTCCGCAAATTGCCTGTGCCATGGCTCCGGCCAGCGTCGGCAATGTGGGCGTCGGCTTCGACTTGCTGGGGCACAGCGTGGCCGGCGCCGGTGACCGCGCGCAGGTGCGCCGCATCGACGCACCGGTGGTGCGCATCGTCGGCATCCATGGCTGCGTCACCAACTTGCCAACCGATCCACGGCAGAACACCGCCGGGGTCGCGCTGCTGTCCATGCGCACGGCGCTTGGTCTGGCGCACGGCTTCGAGCTGACGCTGCACAAGGGCATCGCACTGGGCTCGGGCATGGGTGGTTCGGCCGCCTCCTGCGTCGCCGCCGTGGTCGCCGCCAATGCGTTGCTGGAGCAACCACTGCGGCCCGAAGCCTTGTACCCGTTCGCGCTGGATGGCGAAGCGGTGGCCAGCGGCAGCCG
>DATCWU010000014.1:0-1849 GCA_036566165.1 Rhodanobacter sp.
ATTGCCGCCGATAATGGTTCCATGGTTGCTGACCGAGAAAGACGCGCCACTGATTCCTGCACCGCCATTGCCACCGGTGCCGCCGTTCCCTGCGGCGCCGCTGAGATTGAAGCCGCCCGCACCGCCCGCACCGCCCGCACCGCCCGCAGCCGTAAACGCGTTCTGAATCGTCAAACGGGTGCCCTGTACGGTGTGTCCACCGTTGCCGCCGTTGCCGCCAGCGCCGCCGTTGCCGCCAGTGCCGTTGCCACTACCCGCGCCAAGAGCGCCCTCCGCACCAGCGTTACCGGCAATGATCCCCGCCACACTGCCATTTGCCAGACCCAACACCAGCGACCCATTCAGCACGGAAAAGCCGCCGGTGAGATTGACTTTGCTACCGACCACGGCAAGTGTGCCAGGGCCGCTTTGCGTCAAGGATCCGCTCCCGGTGAGATTGACTGCCAAGTTCGGATCGCCGCTGACATCGAATATCAGTTGCCCGTTGTCGACGATGGCGCCGCTGCCGAGGGAACCCGCCGCGCCACCGTCACCCACCTGCAACACACCCTGATTGATGGTGGTGCCCCCGGTGAACGTATTGTTTGCGGCAAGGACCAGCGTGCCGGCAAAGGTCTTGTTCAACCCTGACGCCCCGGTGAGCATGTTGGCGATGGTCGCCACCTTGCCCACATCGGACGCACCGTCACCCACGCGGATCTCGGTCTGCCCAAAGGCATTGCCGGTTGTGGGGGCGAGGCCCAGGGAATTGCCGCCAAGCCGGTAGCCCGTCACCGCAAACTGCATGCCGGTGACACTCACCGCACCGTCAGTGCCATCCACGACAATATTTGCGCCGGTACCGCCGAAGCCATTCGCCGGACCGGTGAAAACGGCAAACCCGGGCTGTGGATTCATCGCCACGGGTGAAGCAAGGGCAGAGTCGCTCCAAGTCTTCGACATGGCTGACCAGGTGCCACTTCCGCCGAGCGTATCCACCGAAGTGCCGGCGCTTGGGTTCCATAGGTTGTCGAGAAGCGGGTTCATGCTGAGCACGCTGATGGCCGTCGAAGTCTCCAGCAGGCTCATCGAATTGCCATTCAGCACGGGTTGCGCCAGCACGAGGTTGCCGGCGCCCGAGATGTTGCCAGCGGTAATCAGGCTGTACTGACCGAAGGTAAAGCCATTCTCGCCAGGGACGGTAGTGGAACCAAAGCCGTTGGCTGCAGTGAGGTTGATGGTGCTCACGCCGGCGAGAATAAGCGCGCCGCTGACGTGGATACCGTTATTGCTTCCGGATGCACCCAACTCGAAATCCAACTGGCTGCCGCCCGCCAGCACCAGGTTGCCGCCGACGTTCAGGATGCCGCCGGGATTCACGGAGCCGGGCGAGCTGCGATTGACGTCAGCACTACCGGACGCCAGCATGCCTCCGGCGTTCACCTGCACATTGCCGGCAATGCTGCCGTAACCGGCCAGCGTCGCGCCGGCATTTACGGTGACGGAGCCGCCCAGCCTTGCGTTGGCGTTATGGACGTCGCCTACCATCAAAGTACCGCCATCAAGCACCCACGGCGCCGCCGCCGTGTTGACGCCACTCAGTGTCCAGGTACTGGTGCCGGTTTTTTTGTAGTTCGCAAATCCCACCGCGGTGCCGATATCAAGGCTGCTACTGCCACCCGCCGCCGGATTGCCGCCCAGCGTATCGTCGCCCAGGATCAGCGTGTCGCCACCGTTGGTGGTGCCGCTGGTGCTGACGATATTGCCGACCACAGTGGACCCCACTTCCAGCGTCAGCTCGTTGCCCCCACCGGAAAAGTCGATGGCGTCGGCTTGGCCTGCACCGCCCGCAATGCTGCCATTGGTTACG
>DATCWU010000035.1:0-22081 GCA_036566165.1 Rhodanobacter sp.
CGCGGCAAGCCACGCGCGGGTTTCCTCCAGCGGTTCCGCATAGCGACGCCAGGCACCGATAGAGCGCGAGTGGATTTGCTCGCGCACTTGCGTGCTGCTGGCGGTGGCGGACGGCGTCTGGTTGCGCAGGAGATCCACGCATTCGGGCTCAAAGGGCAGACCGCAATGCTCCATCACGCGCCGCGCCACCGGTTGCGGATCGCGCACCATGTCTTCATAACGCACGGTGAGCACCACGCCGGGCAACATCTCGTCCCAATACTGCAGCAATTGCCGGAAGCGCAGATGATGCGCAGCTGCTTCCAGCGGATCGTAGCTGTAGGGATAAGCGTTGCCCGTGAACAGCTCCTTCAAATTGGAAAAGCAGGTGTCGAGCGGATCACGCACGAGGCAGACGATGCGGGCATCCGGCAGCGCCTTGTGGATCAGGCCGGCATACCAGAAATTGCTGGGCATCTTGTCAATCAGGAAACGTCGCCCCTGCGCGCGCCAGCCGGTACGTTGCCGATAGCCACGCCCGATCGCGCCAAAATCGAGATTCGCGCACGCCCGCAACAAGACCGGATCGACATGTTCGACGAGCATGTCGGCTTGCCAGCACAGCTGCAGATGGAAATCGTTGAGCTCGCCGGCCGAGCCGACCTGGCTGTGGTTGCCCAGAATGCGCTCGAGTACCGTCGTGCCGGTGCGCGGCTGGCCGACGATGAAGATCGGCACGTGTCCGGCAGCGGTGGTGGCCGGCACCGGATCGAGGAAAGTGCCCTGGCACACGGCACGAATCGCGGCCACCCGTTCCTCGTCGCGCGCGGGCTGCCACGCCAGGCTGCGGCGTTTTATCGCGGCGCCGCGCATCAGCGCCGCCCAGGCACCTTGGGTATCTCCGGCAGCCTGGAGATGGATGAACAAGGCGTAGTTGAGCATGGCCGTGTTCAGCGGATTCTGCTGCGGGGTCTGTTGCAGCGCCTGGCGCACCAGCGCGAGTTGGGCCTGCGGATCGGCCGCACGGTCGTGCTGGGCCAGCATCAGCATCGCCGCGCCGTAGCTGGGTGCAAGCTGCAGACAACGCTGATACTCGACCGTGGCCTCGGCCCGGCGACCAAGGTGGCGCAAGGTGGTGGCCCGCATGAAGGAAAGCATTGGGGTCGGCTCACTCCGCGCCAGCGCGGCATCCAGGACGCGGAGCGCGTCTGCATGGAAATTGGCCTGGCCCAGACACTGGGCGATCCGGTCGGCCGCCGCCACCACCTCCGGCCGCGTCTGGTCGGCCGTCTGTATGAGCCGCACCGCAAGGAGCGACTCACCCAGGCCTTCCAACAACAGGGCGGTATCGGCCAACCAGCCCCAGTCGCCCGATTCGCGCACCGCAGCCGCGGCATTACGCGCACACCCCACGGCGGCACGACAACGTCGTTCGTCGCATGCCAGGCGCGCCAGCGTCAGCCACGCCAGCGGCTGGCGCGGATCAAGCGCCAGGATGGCGTCGAGTTCGACGGTCGCCGCGCGCGTGTCGCCGGCATCCAGGTGCTGTTTCGCCCGGCGCCAGCGCGCTTCAAGTTCGCCAGCGACTGGCGGGGTCATGCCTGCGCGACCACCCGCAATACCAACGTCGCGGGCAGACCGAAAAAGGAGGTGACCAGCGGGATGCGCGGTTCGCGCGAATCAAAAGCAGACATCAGCGTGAAGGTAGCGGCGCCAATTCGACTTTGCAAGGCGATGGCACTTCCCGGCAAATGCCGGTCCAGCTGCCCGCGCAACGGCGATGGGATCCAGCCACAGCACGCCATTTCGCGCTATTCGCGCTCGCGGGTGTCGCGTACGCCGCGCGGCTTTTCCAGCGGGCGCCCGCCGCGCTGACGCCGCAAGCGCGCTTCCAGCGATGCGGCCTGCTCTTCGCGTTCGTCGTGCAACTTGAGGTAATTGCGCCAACGTTCGGCGGTCAGCTCCCCGGTATCCAGCGCGGTCTGCACGGCGCAACCCGGTTCACTGCCATGACCGCAATCGGCAAACCGGCACTGCTCGGCCAGCGCTTCAATGTCGGCGAACACGTCCAGGCTTTCCTCACCGGTGAGTTTGAGCTCGCGCATGCCCGGCGTGTCGATCAGACAACCGCCAGTGGGCAATTGCAGCAGCGCGCGTCGCGTGGTGGTGTGTCGTCCCCGACTGTCGCTGGCGCGCACTTCGGCCGTGGCCATGCGCGCCGTGCCCAGCAAGGTATTGGTCAAGGTGGACTTGCCCGCCCCCGACGAACCCACCAGCACCACGCTGTCACCCAGCTGCAGATAAGGCGCGAGCAACGCCACGCTGCCCGGATCCTTGCCGTTCAACGCGATGATCGGCGTGCCTGCGGGCAAGCGTTCGCGCAGTGCATCAATCTGTTCAGCCGCATCGTCGCGCGTATCCAGCTTGCTCAGCAGGACCACCGGTTGCGCCCCGGAGCCTTCGATCAGGGACAGGTAGCGTTCGATGCGGGCGGGATTGAAATCGCCGTCGAGCCCGGTGAGCACAAACACGTAATCGATATTGCTGGCGATGATTTGCTGCTCGTAGCGCTCGCCGGCCACGGCCCGCGACAACACGGTACGTCGTGGCGCCACGCGGATGATGTGCGGCGGCGTGCCAGCTTCCACTTCGACGAAGTCACCGACCACCGGACGCAAGGTGGGGTCGATGCCACGCTTCAGAAAGCGCCCGTCCGGCTGCGCGCCGAACAGCGACTCGCCATCGTGCAACTCATACCCGGCGCGATGTTGGACTACCACCCGCGCTACGCGCAATCCGGATTCCGGAAGCGCATCACCACGCCAGCCAATACGGCGCAGGCGGTCGATCGATTCGGCGTCACTCATGGGAGATCTGTCTGCACGGTTTTGCCAATTATGCCCCGCACCGGCACGGTATGGGGAACCGACGGGTCGCTTACGGGTTCGCACCCGCCGTGGCCGCTGCTGGGAGCGTGGGCGGTAGAAACACAAGCGGCTGCGGCTTCGCCGTTTTGGTCACTTCCGCGTCGCTTTTCGGCCCATGGAGCCACTGTGGGCCTTCAAACCGTCACGGAAACTGCCTCCAAACGACTTTGCCGCGCGTGCTTGGTTTCTACCGCCCACGCCCCTAGCATCACCACTTGAGCCGCTGCCACGCCGGCGCGACACCTGCCAGGACACGCATCTTGCCCGCTTTGACCCCAAGCGCAACCCTCACGGATGTGCGCTATGAAATCCGCGGTGCGCTCACCCGGCGTGCACGCGAGATGGAGGCCGCCGGCCACGACATCATCAAGCTGAACATCGGCAATCCGGGGCGCTACGGCTTCGAGGTGCCGGCCCATCTGCGCGAGGTCATTGCCAGCCACCTGCACGACAGCGAAGCCTACGGCCATGAACAGGGTCTGGAAATCGCGCGGGAAGTGATCGCCGAGCGCCAGCGTGCACATGGCGCCCGGAATGTTGCCATCGAGCGCATTTTCATCGGCAACGGCGTCAGCGAACTCATCGACATCAGCCTGCGTGCGCTCCTGCAGCCCGGCGACGAGGTGTTGCTGCCCAGCCCGGACTACCCGCTGTGGAGCGCGGCGACCATTCTCAACGGCGGTCGCACGCGCTATTACCGCTGCACGGCAGCCAACGGGCACCTGCCCGATCCGTCGGAAATCGAGGCGTTGATCACGGCGCACACGCGCGCGTTGGTGTTGATCAACCCCAACAACCCCACTGGCGTCGTCTATCCACGCGCACTGCTGGAACGTCTCGTAGCCGTCGCCGCACGCCACCACCTGTTGTTGATGAGCGACGAAATCTACGACGAAATCCTGTACGACGGTGCGCTCTTCCAACCGCTGGCCGGTGTCGCCGGTGACGTTCCGTGCCTGAGCTTCAGCGGTCTGAGCAAGGCCTACCGTGCCTGCGGCTATCGCATCGGCTGGATGAGCCTGTCCGGGGATGTCGCCGGCACGGCGGCCTATCGTGATGCACTGCAGCTGCTGGCCGCGTTGCGCTTGTGCGCGAACGTCACGGCGCAGTGGGCCATTCCCGCTGCGCTGCAAGGCGCGCCGACGATCAAGGCGTTGACCGCACCCGGCGGGCGCCTGCACGAGGCACGCCGCATCACCCTGGAAGCCATCAACGCCAGCAACTACCTCAGCGTGGTCGCGCCGGCGGGTGCGCTGTACGCGTTTCCACAAATCCGCGCCGAGCGCATCCCGGTATTCGACGACAATGCATTTGCACTGCGCCTGCTGGAAGAAGAAGCCGTGCTCGTCGTGCCCGGCACCAGCTTCAACGCGCCGGACAACCGCCACTTCCGCATGACGCTGTTGCCACCAGCCGCGCAACTGCGCGAAGTATTCGCGCGCACGGAGCGCCTGTTGCAACGCATGGCCGCCGCACAGGTGCAGCCACCCGCCGCCGCGCAAGCCGTGGTCGCCTGAGTACCACGAGCCATGCCATCCGCCGCCGCGCACCGTTACCTTGCCTTGGGCGATTCCTACACTATTGGTGAAGCGGTGGCGGCACGCGAATGCTGGCCGGCACAGCTGGCACGCGCCCTGCAACAGCGCGACCTGGCCACCGGCGAGCCGCAGATCATCGCGCGCACCGGGTGGACCACCAGCGAACTGGGCAAGGCGCTGGACGCTGCCGCACCGATCGCCAACCGCCGCCTGGTGACGCTGCAAATTGGCGTCAACAATCAGTATCGCGGCGAAAGCCTGGATACCTACCGCACCGAATTTTCCGCCCTGCTGGTACGCGCGGTGGAACTGGCCAATGGCCGCGCACAACAGGTGGTCGTAGTGTCCATCCCCGACTGGGGGGTGACCCCGTATGCCCGCCAGCAGCAGCGGGACGCCCTGCGTATAGCGCACGAAATTGACGCGTTCAACGCCATTGCCCGCACCCAAGCCGCCCACGCCGGCGTGCACTGGTGCGATGTCACCGCGATCTCCCGCCAGTATCCCGCCTTGCTCACCGCCGACGGCCTGCATCCTTCCGGCGAGCAGTACCAGCGCTGGACGGACGCCATCGCGCCGATTGCCCACCGTGCCTGGTCAGCTGCGGGCGCATCGGCATAGACTCGCGGGCGCAGCCGGTGCTTCGGCGCCAGCGTGGCGCTGCGCTGTATCATGGGCATTATTTGCCGGAGCCGCTCATGTCCCTCGACAACACCACACGCGAACGCATTGAAACCGTCCTGCGCGAGAACCGCGTTGTGCTGTTCATGAAGGGCGACCGGGCGCAGCCGATGTGCGGCTTCTCGCTGGCGGCGACCAATACCTTGAACGAGCTGCTGCCGGACTATCACACGGTCAACGTGCTGGACGATCCGGAAATCCGCGACGGCATCAAGACTTACGGTGACTGGCCGACCATCCCCCAGCTGTACGTCGATGGCGAACTGGTCGGCGGCGCGGACATCATCCGCCAGATGTACACCAGCGGCGAGCTGCACACGCTGTTCGGCCTTCCCGCGCCGGATCGCACGCCGCCCACCATCACCATCACCGATGCTGCCGCCGAGGCCATCCGCGACGGTACCGGGCACGCCCAGGGCGTGGCGCTGCATCTGGAAATCGGCCCGGATCACAGCGCCGGTTTCCAGCTGGCCCCCGCTGGCGAGCATGACATCGTCGCGCACGCGAACGGACTGGAAGTGCACTTTGATCCAGCCAGCGCACAGCGGGCCAAAGGCATCGTGATTGACTGGGTATCCACCGTGCAAGGTGAAGGCCTCAGCCTGAAATTTCCCGGCGCGCAGGAGATCAAGTCGCTCAGCGTGCAGCAGCTCAAGGCCCGACTGGCCGCCAACGACATCACCTTGATCGACGTGCGTCCGGCTGCGGGCCGCGCATTGGCCGCACCGTTGGCACCAGCGCGCGTACTCGAAGACGAAGGCTATGCCAGCCTGGCCGCCTTGCCCAAAGACACCGCGTTGGCGTTCATCTGCCACACCGGCGTATCCAGCCACGCTATGGCCGAGCGCTTTGCCGCGCACGGTTTCACCAACATCTCCAACGTAGAGGGCGGCATGGATGCGTGGTCGCGTGAGATCGACCATGACGTACCGCGTTACTGATTCCAGTTTCAGCCGACCCCGGTCGCTCTGGCGCGACTGGGTCAAGTCGCACGCAAGGCCTCCGCGCAACGTTCCGCAACCAGTACGGCACCCGGCATGAGCACAACAACCAACGACGACGCTGACGAGTGCCGTCGACGCGCCCGCATCCAGCGCCGCAACGGCGACACGCTGCTGGCCCAGCAGTCGTTTGCGCGCTTGCTGGAGCTGGTACCCGGCGACGTCGAGGCGCTGCAGTTTCTCTCCAGTGGCGCGGCCACGCTGGGGGTGGCGGAACGCGCCGTCAGTCTGCTGCAGGATATCGAACACACGCATCCGCAGGATGCGCCAACCCACCACCATCTTGGCGCCGCCCAGCTCGACGCTGGTGATTTCGCTGGCGCGGTCGACAGCCTGCGCCGCTGCGTGCAACTGGCGCCAAACATGTTCGTCGCCCGTCTGCGCCTGGCCATCGCCCTGGAAAAACTGGAGCACAAGCAGGCCGCGCTGATTGAATATTTCAAGGCGCTCACCAGCGCGCAGGCGCAGGGCCGTTGGGTCAACGACGCCACCACCGCGCCAGCGCTGCGCGAGGTCGTGAAACGGGCGATGGACTACGTGGACGCCGGTCGCCAGCAGTTGTTCGAGGCGACCCTTGAACCGCTACGGCAGCGCTATGGCCGATCGGAACTGACGCGCGTGGATCAATGCCTCGCCATCTTCTTGCACCAGCAGCCTGCCAACCTGCCCGACCCGCGCCAGGCACCAAAGTTTCTGTACTTCCCCGGGCTGCCGCCGGCGCCCTTCTACGCGCGCGAGCGTTTTCCATGGCAGGACGCGCTGGAGGCGGGCGCCTCGCACATCCGCGAGGAATTGCACGACGTCCTGGGCCAGCCGCAAGAGCTTGAATCGTTTCTGCAATCGGGGTTGCCCGAAGAAGCCGAAGCGTACCTGAGTGCTTCCGGCGCCACTCCAGCGGCGTGGGATGCGTATTTCTTTTACCGTCACGGCGAGCGCTTTGACGAACATTGCGCGCATTGCCCACACACCGCAGAACTGCTGGCGCAAGCATCGCTGGTGCGCATTCGCGACCACGCCCCGGAAACGCTGTTTTCCGTATTGCGCCCCGGCACCCACATCCTGCCGCACCGCGGCGTGACCAACACGCGCCTGGTCACGCATCTGCCACTGATCGTGCCCCCGGATTGTGCGCTGCGCGTGGGTGGACAAACCCACGTCTGGCAAACCGATCACTGCGTGACCTTCGACGACACGTTTGAGCACGAGGCGTGGAACCGCAGCACGCAGACGCGCGTGGTGTTGATCCTCGACAGCTGGAATCCGGACCTGAGCGAGGCCGAGCGCGCAGCGGTGACCGACCTGGTTGCAGCCATTGGTGATTTCAACACCAGCGTTGCCGACTGAGCACTCATCACGAATGGTGCACGCCATTCACTGCGGGAACAACCGTTCCAGCTCGGGCAGGTATGGGGCGTAATGCCGCCAGCGATCCACCGAACGCGTGTGCACCGGCTGGCGCGCTTGCCACTGGCTGGCCGATGTGATCACGCCAGTCGGGTCGGACGCCGCCGGGTCTGACTCAAGCGGGTCCAGACCCAGCTGCGCAAACAGCGTGTCCGTGGCGCCGCGTGGATCGCGTACCAGTTGCTCATAATCCACGGTGTGGATCGCCAACGGCAACGTCGCGCGCCAGTGTGCCAGCAAGCGGTCATGGCCAGCGGCAAAGGCGGCAATGTCAGCGAACTCCGCGGCGAAGGCATAGTCCGCGTGGGCGAATGATTGGCCCCAGATCGACAGTGCGGTATCGCGCCGGCGACGGCTGCACACAACGATGTGTGCGTGTGGAAACATCGCCGCGACGGCATCCAGATAACGCCAGTTGAGCGGGTTCTTGTCGACGTAACCGCGTACCGGCGGATCATCGCGGCGTACGTGAGCCAGATAAATCGCCGCCGCTTCGCGCACAGCGGATGGCCGCTGCGCCGCATCCACGGTGGTAAGGCGTTCGGCCAGGTAAGGCAGCGTGGGCAGTTCGCCACGATTGCACACCTGCGGATGCTGGCCCAACCATCGCGCCACCAGCGTCGTGCCAGTGCGTGGCAGACCCACGACAAAGATCGGGCACACGCTGCGATCTGGCGCATCAAACATCGGCAACAGTGGGGCGACCAGTCGTGCCGCCACCCAGGCGTCCCAACCAGTACGCGACCACGGACTCGACGCTCGCCGCAAGGTGTTGGCCCGGCGCCACGCCGCCACTGCGGCGGCATAGTCACCCACATCATCGCTGGCCTTGCCCAACCCGAACAGAACCGCGGCTCGCGCCACCGGCGTCAGCGTCGGGTTGTCGGCATACGCACGCAACAGCCCGAAATCCGCGTCGTCGGGATCCCGATAGCGCTTCAGCGCCGCCAGACTATGCAGCACAAACCAGGCGTTCAGATCGACACCTTGGGCGAGTGCCGCCCGATAGTGTCGCTCCGCCTCGCCGAAACGCCCCAGCTCCTGCGCCAGATTGCCGGCAAGCGCGTGCAGCGCCGGATCGTCGTCGTGTTTGCTCAGGGCCGCATCACACAACAGCAAGGCCGCATCCTGGTGCTGACACTCGCGCATGAACTGGGCTGAGCGCATGAGCTGTGCACGGTCAGCGCCGGGGGCATCTGCGCACAGCTGCATGGCAGCAGCCGCAGCGTTGAACCGGCCTTGCGCACGCAACACCTTGGCCAGCAAAACCGCGGCGTCGATATCGACCGCTGCGGCCAGCATCTCGCGCAACTGTGCTTCGGCCCGTTCGACCTGCCCGGCTTGCCATAGCGCCTGCGCCGACCAGTAGCGCGCGTGCGCCGCCACCAACCCGGCGCCCGCTGCGCGGTCCAGCAGGGCAGCAGCCAATGCCGGTTGCTCTCGCTGCAACAACAGCCGTGCGCAGTCCACCCAGACCACCGCAGCCGCGGTGCGCAAGCGCGTACACAACGCCTCAAGTGCGGGCTGGGCACCGAGCGTTGCCGCATCGTCGAGACAACGCTCCACATGCTCGCCGGCCAAGGCCGATGCCTGCCACGGCGCCGTTGCCGAGTGCAACGAACTGGGCGCGGACCGTGGGCTGCTGCTCACTTGCATATCCGTGCGGTACATTCCGCCCGACAGCACATCCTGGTGCGGGCGTGCACCCGCTGGCGCCACGGATTCAAGGCGCCGCCGCCAACCGCGCCTGCGGAAACAGCAAATACAGCGACAGAAAATATTTGTCGTTGGACACGGGCGGCAGCCCGGCATGCTGGAACATCCAGTATGGCGGAAACATCAGCAAGCGCCCGGCACGCGCGGCGACCTTGAGGCCCAGGTCGCAAAACTCGGTCTCGCCACCTTCCTCGACATCGTTGAGGTACCACAGGAACACCAGATAACGATGTGCCACCTCGTAAATCGCGTCGAAGTGCGGCTGGAAGGCCTCCCCGGTTCCGACCACGTAGCGCTTGATGCGCATCTCCGAAATCTGTGGTGATGCTGGCACCGGGATGGTCAGCCCGAGGCGCTGGTTGTAGATGGCCAGATAGTCCTCGATCTGCTTGTAGAAAAAGCCCTTGAACGCATCATCGGCGAGTACCGACAGGTCCAGCTCCGTCCACGCACTGGCGTTCAGCCCCTCACGCCAACCGGGCTTGCGCACTATGTGGTGATCGCTCATCTGCTCGAACGAGGCAATCATCTGCGCGCAAAACGGCGCCGGCAACGCCGCATCAAATACCTGGACGTAGCTGCGCAGGGTGTCCACGGGAAAGCCACTCACAACCGACGGATCAGCTGGCATAGCCCCAATGCTCCATGACGTCTTGCAGGATCGGCAACAACGGCGTGAACTCGTTCTGGTAGCGACGCCAGCGATCCACTGCCGACTTGTTTGGCGGCTGGGTGACTTGTGCGTAGCTCGGCGTGCTGATGAAACCCTTGGCGCGCGCATGCTGGTCAAAATGCCGCAACGCGGTCGCGTCGGCAAGCCCGATGAAGGCGCCAATGCGTGCCACCTCGGCAGCAAAGTTGTCCAGCAAATCCTCATAGCGCAGATGCAACACGTGCGGTTTGAGCAGTGCCTCGTGATGGATCCAGTAGTGCATGGCATTGACATAGCCGCCAGCCAGGCGTTCCAGTGACGAGCACAGCACCTGGAATCCCGGCGCACGGAAGTTCTGCATGTAACAACTCAGCACCACATCACAGGGGTGACGCAACGCGAGGATGATCGGTGCGTCGGGAAACAGCCGGCAAATCAGCGGCAAGTGCAGCAGGTTCAACGGATTCTTGTCGACCAGGCGTTGCCCGGGCTGCAAGGTGACGACCGTGCCGACCTGCTTCCAGTAATGCTGGCGCAACTCCGTACAGGTAGCTTGATCCAGCTCGCCCAGTGCTTCGGGATACAACACCCCGTGTTGGATGGCCTGCTCGCTTACACCCTGTAGAAACGGCTGTTCGTCCATGGACGTCAAACCCGGGTGCGCATCCAGCATCTGCTCCAGCATGGTGGTACCCGAGCGCGGGAAACCGACCACGAAAATCGGCGTGGCCGGCATGCCCTCGACGGGCACCGGCGCAGTCCAGCCGACGGCCTGCGCCGGGGTCATGCGGATCAGCGCGGGTGACAGCGGCGGCACGCCGGGCAACAGCAACTCGGGCACCAGTTGCGCGGCCTTGACCATTTGCGCCGCGTGCGCCTTGCCCAGCGCATCCATGGCGGCAACGGTGTCGCCCTGTTTGTCGCAGGCCTTCGCCAGCGAAAAGTACAGATTGCCCAGCTGGTTGGTTTCCGCGGTCATCGCGATCAATCGCTGCAGCAATGACCGGGTCGCTGCCGGGTCACGACCGCGCATCGCCATGACGCCCATCGCGCTGATCACCTCCAACTGGTCGACCGGGTCATGCAATGTCCGCGGATCCGGCAGGCCGGCCAGGATCACATCGGCCTCTTCCAATCGATTGACCCGCTCCAGCAAGCCAACCATGCGCGCGAGTGTGCGCGGACGCGCGCCATCGAGTTGCATCGAGCGGCCGAGCAATTGCTCGGCCTCGGAGATGCGCCCCATCTGGGTGAACATCCACGCCAGATCAATGGACAAATCGTCATTGAGCGGCGGCCAACTGCGCCAGCCCGTCACCAGCCGGGCAGCCTCCGCGTTGTCGGCGCATTCGCAACAGGCCATCGCAGCGTAGATGCAGATCTCGTAATCACCAGGGAGCTGCCGGGCCGCCTGCACCAAGTGCTCGCGGGCCTTGGCATAATCGGCACGTTCCTTGTAAAGCAAGCCAAGATTGGCATGTATACCGGCGTGTTCGGGTGCCAGCCGCAAGGCGAGCAGGTACGCCTCCTCTGCCTGCTCCGGATGCCCACCCTCGCGCAGCGCATTGCCGAGATTGGCCCAGTGAACGGCCTGATCCGGATAGAGCACAGTCAGCCGCTCGTGCACTGCCGCGGCGCGAAGCGGCTGGCCCTGCTGCTGCAGGGCAACCCCAAGCAGGGTCAGTACGGCCTCATCATCCGGTTGCCTTTCGAGCAGTTGCCGGCACGACCGCTCGGCTTGTCCGGCTTGACCGCGGCGCAGCAGCAACCTGATGTGGTCGGTGTCGGTCTGCTCAATGGCCAAGTCAATACTCATGATATGAAACAAAAAAAACCGCGCGGCTCACACCGCGCGGTTGATTATAGCTACCTGATTGTTCCGGATCAGAACGTGATCGTCACGCGGCCCCAGAAGTAGCGACCAATGGCTTCATACGTGTTGATATCGGTGTTCGAGTTCAGCACATTGTTCTGGTACATCAACGGCGGCTGCTTGTCGGCCAGGTTGTTCACGCCCACGTCCAGACGCGTGTGGTACGCAGCCAAGTTATAGCCAAACGCCAGGTTGTGGTACACCTGAGTGGGCACATGCAATTCGGTGCCTTCGAAACCGGCGCCCGGATCAGCCGACAACCCTTCCCGCAGATCGGCCCAACCAACCGTCACCTTGTGGATGTAGCGCGCGGTGTAGTTGATGTTCCACGGCCCATTCAACCAGTTCAACTGACCCAGACCGCGCCAGCGAGTGAAGTTGCCGTACTGGCTCTGGTTGTTGTAGTGACCCGCCATGTGCACGATCACGTCGCCCGGCTGGCCCGGAGCCGTGTCGTTGTTGTAGCGGATCAGGTAGGTCGCATCCAGCGCTGCGGTGAAGTCACCGTAGTCGCCACCGAACATGTCGAAGTGCGGAATCTTGTACTTGATGCTGCCATCGATGCCCTTGGTGTTCAGCTTGCCGAGGTTGACGGTCGGCTGCTGGATAAATGCATATTCACCACTGACGTTGCGATGCTGCAGCGCGCAGAATGGGCTGCTTTCATTGGCAAAGCAGCTGCTGGTGACCGTCTGCGCTCCCACCGGCGCGATGAGGTCATCCAGGGTCACCCGCCACAAATCGGCGCTGACCGACAGCCCTGGCGCGAAACTCGGATCGTACACAATACCGTAGTCATACGACTTGCCGTGCTCCGGCTTCAGGTCGACACCCGCGGCAACCGAGCCGGAGATCACGCCCGTCGTTTGCGAAGTGGACTGCTTGTGCCCCGGCGGGACAAACTGGCAAGCGATTGGATGCGCCGCCAACTCAGCCGCCGTGAGGTTGTTGCAAGGGTCGTTGACCTGCGGTGCACTACCCGTCGCGCCGTCGAACAGCTCGTTGATATTCGGCGCACGGAACACACCTGCTACCGTGCCGCGAACCAGCAAGTCATCGATCGGCCGCCATTCGACGCCAAACTTCTGGTTCCAGCTGCTGCCGCCAGGGCGGTACTTGGAGAAGCGCGAACCGATGGTCACGTTCAACGACTTGATCAAGGGTATGTCGGCCAACACCGGCACGAACGTCTCGAAGTAGACCTCACGATCGTCAAAGCTGCCGCCCAACGGTGTCGAGCAGGCTTCCTGCGAGATGAAGCAGGTGCCGTTGGCACCCGTCGTCTGCGCAATCAAGTCGACCTGATAGCTCTGATACTCCTTGTCATACGACATGCCCACGGCCAACTGCGCGGTACCCGCCGGCAGGTCAAACAAGCTGCCATTGGCGCCAATCTCGGCACGACGCGAGGTTTGCAACCTGTGGTAGAACGGCGCGGCAGCAAATTTCTCGAGTTCAGTCTTTGTCGTCGGGTCATTCAGATTGAAGAAATTGATCGGGGTGCAGCCATCAATCACATTTCCCGCCGTGCCGCACTTCACCACACCGTCCGTGTCCAGGAACGATGCTCCCAACGCCTGCTTCATGCCGTTGTAGTACACGTAACCCGGGCTGACCTGCTGCGTGCCCTGGTGGCCATAGTTCAAGTCACCGAACCATTGCCAGCTGCTGTCGGCGCCGAAATTGCCCTTCAGCCCGGCTACGACCTGCCCGGTTGTCGTCGAGTAGTGCAGTACGCGCTGACCAAGGTTGGTGAAGCGGGTCAGGTAGTTGTACGCCGTGGGATCGCCAGCGGCAATATCGCCGGAGATGACATTGGGATCAGTTGCGGTGGCGAAACCCGGGCCGAAGTCCTGACCAAACGGGTTGTAGTAATTGTCCTTCGAGATCGTCACGCCGTCGCCATTCGCATCGAACGGCAACGCCGCCAATGCCGCATTGGACGTAGTCTTGTTGTAGAACGCATCAAAAAAGGCCGTCACGTTGTCCGTCAGGTTGTAGTTGGCCAACGCAAACACGTTGGTGCGTTCCTGCGGGGTCTGGATCAGGTTGACAGCGGCGTAGTTGTACGCATCGGTACGGCCGTTGTAGGGGCGATAGTCCCCGGTCGCGGTCTTGCCGGTAGGACCCGGCTGGTTGAGTGTGACGCTCGTGCCATCCGCCAAGAATGCACGGCCGTTCGGGTTGCGGCTGGAACCCGCGTTGAACACCGACCCGGAATACAGATAAGTGGCGAACTTCGAGTAGTCACGATTGCCCGACGAAATGGCGTCGAACTTGTTGTAGTCGATGCCGGCAACGATGTTGCCCTTGTCCGACGAGGTGCCGAACGTGGCGGCAAAGCCGGTCTGCTGGCCGTCGGAGCGGTCCGACTCGCCATAGTTGGCACTGACCTGTGCACCCTGGAAATCACCGCGCAGGATGAAGTTGACCACGCCACCAATCGCATCCGAACCGTACGTCGCCGAGGCGCCACTCTTCAATACTTCGATGCGCTCGACCATGCTGGCCGGGATCGTGTTGATGTCGTTGTTCAGCACGCGATGACCGTTGACCAGAATCAACGTGCGGTTGTCGCCCAGACCGCGCAATGAAACGGTCGATGCGCCGTTGCCGCCGCCGTTGTTGACGTTCGGATTAGTCGCCGAACCGGCAATAGCCGGCAACTGCTGCACCAGATCGCCCACGGTCTGTTTGCCGCTGGCCTGAATCTGCGCGCGGTCGATCGTCAGCACCGGGTTGGAAGTTTCCAGATCGACACGCCGCACGCGCGAACCGGTGACGACCACCGATTCCAGCGTCTTGGCCTTCTGCTGAGCTGGCGCATTTGCCGCGTCCTGCGCGCCAGCATCCTGCGCAAATGCGGTGGTGGTTGCGCCCACCGCGATGACCGCCCCTAGCGACAATGCCAGGCGGACCGCCGAAGAAAGTTTCTTGACCCCAAGTTTCATGACAACACCCTCAAGTTTGATTTAATTCAATTCGTCGGCTGGACAACCCCGTGCAGAACCAGCATCTGCCGGGAAACCTACCGCCTAGCGCACGCCTGCAATGACCGCCACCACACCACCCACCATGGAACAACACCGCACCCAAAACCGCGGTTCTCCATCAAGTAGCACACAAGTGCCACGATCCATGTCAGGCATCCTTTTGCACACCTACTGCGACCACCTGCGGCAATCTGCCGCCTTTTATCCCGCTTGCTTTACAATTTGTCAACAATTGACTTACGGCAAGGAAACAAGCCAAGGCCGGAATTCCCACCATTTGCGCCACTTGGGAGCCGGATTTCGGGATGAAACTAAACAAACGCTGAAGCCGTAGGAACTCGCGGGAACTCAAGCGCTACCGATGCTTTGCCGCCATCGGGTTCATACCTTGGGACCACTGCCAAGGCCGGAACGCTACCAGGAACCTTGTTCGTGGCACCACATCATCACGCGGCTCCCAGCGTGCCCGACTGACTCCGTATCCGGGGCAAAAAGTCGATACGCTGCAGACGACATGCTGCGTGCGGGGGTGCCGCACGTTCCGGCAAAGATTACGCGCGACATTACGCTTCCCCGCTGCTCATTCGCAACGCCGGTTGATCGTGACCATCGGCGATGTGCGTACCCGGGATCTTGCGCACCCCGATCACGCATCGGCGCCTACGTAAGCGCCCTGTCGGAAACCCAACGTGACACGATGGTTGGAGCACCACCGGCGTGCAACTTCCACGACGGCGAAAAACCCTGCCCTGCGGAGATTCGCGAAACTGACGCATGTACTCGCCACGCTCACAGGCGCGATGTGCTGCGTGCGCAAGAGACAGGAACGCGCGGCGCGCCGCGTGAACGCCAGGTGTTGCGCGTGTTATGTTTCCCGTGCAGTCCACCGTCAGGAGAGATGCTATGCGGACAGGTTTGGCTATCGATGCATCCTGTGACTTGCCGCACGCGTTCTTGCGACAGCACAACATCACGGTCATGCCGATCACTGTGCGGGTCGACAACGAAGTGTTCATGGACGACCGCAGCCCGGCCGAGATCCAGCGCTTCATCAATCACCGCTTGGGCAACCGCAGCCACTCTGCAGAAACCGAGGCGTGTTCGGTCGAAGACGTGCAAAAGCTCTTTCTCGGCAAGCTGGTGCTGGAACACGATTGTGTGTTTTGCCTTACCGTCACTGCGACGCGCAGCCCCATCAACGAGAACGTGCACGTCGCCAGCTTCGGCATACTGAAAGGCTACCGGGCAGCGCGCGACGCCGCTGGCGTGACCGGACCGTTCATGATGCGTGTGATCGATACACGCAATCTTTTCGCTGGTGCCGCGCCACCCATTTACGAAGCGGCACGGATGATCGCTGCGGAGCAACCACCACCGGCGATCCGCGAGCGACTTAACTACATTGCCAACAACACCTACGGCTACTTTCTGCCCCGCGACCTTTACTACCTGCGTGCGCGCGCCAAAAAGAAGAATGACCACAGCGTGGGCCTGTTCAGCGCAATGCTTGGCTCGGCGCTCGACATCAAACCGCTGTTGCGCTGCTATCGCGGCGAGACTGGCCCCGTGGGCAAGATTCGCGGTTTCGAACAGGGTGCCGGCACATTGTTTGGTTATGCCGCACGCCGCGTGCGCGCCGGCTTGCTGGTGCCGGTGGTGTGCGTCAGTTACGGTGGCGATCTGGCGGTATTGGAACACCTCCCTGGCTACGCCGACCTGCAATCAGCATGTGCCGACACTGGCGTCGAATTGCTGGAGGCACCCATGAGCATCACCGGCATGGTCAACGTCGGTGAGGGTGCGGCCATGCTCGGCTTTGCGGCCGAAGAGCACCAAGCCGACTTCTGACGCCCGCTGCGCGCGCCGTTCGCAACAATCCCTGCCACGCACACGTCACACGACACCACGCTGGTTCGTACGGAAAGTGGGCGGGGGTTGCCCGCGGGCCCGAATCGCGCTCCGGCTGGAACTTTGCTTCCCTGCAGATTCCCGACTCGCTGCTCCCTGAAACGCTTCCGCGCCGGACGTGTCCAAAAAAAACGGCCCCGTTTCCGGGGCCGTTCATCACACCATGGAACCAGACCGAAGCCTAGAACTTCTGGTTGTAACGCACATAGTAGAAGCGACCGATGTCGAAGCCGCCGTAGTACGAGTACTGCGAGTTCGGTGCCGAGTACAGGTTCGGACCAACGTGATCGAACACATTGTTCGCGCCGACCGAGACCGTGGCATTCCAGGGCGCGTTCCAGCGCAACTGTAAATCGTGGAACGTGTTCGCACCGGAATGGTTCAAGCGAGTCGCAACACTGTCCGAACCAATGTAATCGGGCATGTTGCACTCCGGGCCGCCGCCAGGGACGTTATCGAACGAGCACGGTTCCTTGATGCTCGAGTAGTAACGCGTGGTCCACGTCGCACCAAAGTCACCCAAGGTCCAGTCCAAGCCCAGGTTGGAACGTACGCGGAAGTTGCCAAAGAAGCTGGTGCTCGGCTCCACCGGCGTGGTGTCCACGTTGTCCGCCTTGGTGTTCAGATAGTCGACGTAGTTCGTATTCCAATGGATCGCGAAGCGGCCGAAGGAGAACTGCGGCAGACGGTAGTTGACGCCAAAGTCGTAGCCCTTGGTGTCAGTCCAACCTGCGTTACGGCCGCCTCGCAGCGCGTTGACAACCACGCCGGTGGTCGCATTACGCTGGAACAGGTTGCAGCGCGAAGCCACGCCAAGCACGTAGCAGTCATCAAGCTGATCGGTGGTGGTGTCGGCAGTGATCGCATTGTTGATACGGACACGGTACCAGTCGAGGCTCAGGTCAAGCCCTTCGACCCAACTCGGGCTATAGACCAGACCCAACGTCCGGCTGATGGAAGTTTCCGAATCCAGGTTTGGATTGGCGCCAGCGAAGAACTGGGTGCCGGTCTGGCACGGGAAATTCGTGCACGGCGCGCCGCCCTGACCCAGCTGGACGAACCCAGCTGGCGTACCTGGCTGCCCGCCAAAGCCGGACGCGCAGCGTGCAGCCACTGTCGGGTTGATTGCCGCCGAACCATTGCTGACATCGCAGGGGTCGGTGTAGAAGTCGAACGTGCCACTGATGCCACCGAACAAATCGTTGATGGTCGGCGCACGGAAGCCTTCCGCATACGTGCCACGCACCAGCAAGTCATCAATCGGTTTCCAGGCCAGGCTGTACTTGTTGTTGGTGGTGGTGCCGAACGAACTGTAGTCCGAATACCGGCTGGCGACGTTTGCCGTCAAGGACTTGGCGAACGGAACGTCCTTCAGCAGCGGCGCCTCGACTTCAACGTAGTACTCCTTGACGTTGTACGAGCCGCCGGTCGGGCCCGACGACAAGTTGGTGCTGATTCCGGCCTGGCTGAATGCATCGGGCACGAACTCACCGGATTCATGCCGGTATTCGAAGCCCGCTGCCACGCTCAGATCGCCAGCCGGCAAGGTGAAGACCGGGCCGGTGATGTTGGCGCTGTAATCCACCGTGCGGGTATTGCCGGTGTCGTGATAGAACGGGAACAGATAGGCCTGCAGGGTCGGATCCGACAGCGAGTTCGGACCGCCGTTGCTGGCCGGGATGAACGGGTTCCACGGTACGCACGAACCAGGGGCACTGCCGTACGGGAGCGCGTTGTCTGGCCCGCCGCAGGTGACCAGACCCGTACTGGCGTCGAGGAACGATGGACCGAGCGCACCGGTGAGGCCGATCAGACTGAAGTCGCCATGCTGGACCTTGAGCAGGTCGTTGTTGTTGACGAAGCCGCCGACATCCCAGTTGAAGGTGCGCTCGCCAATGTCAAAGCTGCCTTCCAGCGTGCCGGAGAAGCGATAGGTCTGCAAATCGCTGCGCGTGACACGCGGCACTTCCCAGCCACGGCGGTAGAAGTCGATCTTCTCGCCGGTCGGGTTGAAATAGCTGTCCGGCGAGAGACCGATCGCGGTCACATCATCCGGTAACGTGAACGGCAGGTAAAACGCGGGCTGGAACGGATAGCCGGCGACTTGTTGCGTGGTGCTGCGCTTGTTGTACAGGAAGTCGCTTGAGAACTTGATGTTGTCGGTGATGCTGTAGTCGCCACTGACGAACAAGGAGTGACGCTCGATGCCGGTGTTCAGCATCATTGCCGTGTTCGTATTGGTGCGGTCATTGGGAACGCCGCCAGCACCAGTGTTGTGCCAATCCGCCGGGTTGGCTGGATTGCCACCGGGATTCAACGCGCACAGACCGGACGAGCAATAGCCGTCTGGCATGAAGAAGTTGCCTTCCTTCGAGACGATGGACCAGCCGGCGGTGGGGTGGCGGCTGGTGCTGGGGAAAGCACTGTAGGGGCGGTCTTTCGCCCATACCGGATCTTCCTTCGAGTATTCGGCGGTGAGCTGCACCGAGCCACGGTCGCTGTGCGCGCCCAGGGTCATGCTGTAGGTCTGCTTGTCGCCATCGCCCTGGTCGTACTGGCCAACGTAGGCACTGGCTTCGGCGCCGTCGAAATCCTTGCGCGTGATGAGGTTGATTACGCCCGCGATCGCGTCGGAACCGTAGATCGCGGAAGCGCCGTCTTTCAGCACTTCAACGCGGTCGATCGCCGAAATCGGCACCTGCGACAGATCCTGCAGGCCAGCGGTGGTTGTGCCGAGGCGCTTGCCGTTCAACAACACCAACGTGCGGTTGGCGCCAAGATTGCGTAGATCCACATAGTAGCCGCCGACATCTTCGCCGGAAGCCAGAACCGAGGAACGACTGATTGGCGGCGTGCCAGCCTCCGGCAGGTTTTGCAGGATATCAGCCACCGAGTTGAAGCCCTGGCGCTGGATGGCGGCGCGATCCAGCACGACGATTGGCTGCGCCGTTTCAAAATCGACGCTGCGAATGCGCGTACCCGTCACCGTGACAGCTTGCAGGGTTTTGGCTTGCTCCGGGGCAGCCTGGTCGGCACCAGCCGGAGCGTCTTGCGCAAATGCGCTACCCGCCAGCGCAAATGCACCAACCGCCAAGGCGGTGTGCACTGCAGTCGTAAGTTTGTTTGTGAGCAACTTCATATGGGACCTCTCCATCTTTTTGGTTACTTGACCAATCAACCCCTCCAGTCGCTAAACCTTGTCGCACGGCGAGCGGGGGGACGGCTGAAAGCGGCCCGGGCACTACAAGCGACGTCCATAACGGTCACTTTTATCAGCAGGAAATCGCGGGCACTGGGCGGACGTTAGCGAAAAGAACAGTAAAGCGCAACGATTCCATAACTTTTCGTTGGGCCGGCATACGCGGGGCAAATCCCGCTACCGACGCCGCGGCCAGAAGTTATGGCGACGCTGACAAATCTGGCCCGACTCGATCGCCGAGCGCGACGCAAACGCCTGCGTGGCTCGATCGTTGTACCGCGCGCCCTGCGCCGGCTCTGGCCGGTTGTCGCGCTCAATAAATCCGCGCTGCCATTGCCCCTCGCTCTGCGCATCATGCAAGTGAAGTGAGGTGAATGCCGGGACCATCCATGCCGCCTGCGACATAACGCCGCAGACGGTCTGCGTTCCCGCAACAACCTGGAGCGGAGGCGTAATTTCGCGCCCCTGCCATGAGACCAACGCCGAACCGACGCACCATTTAACCAACAACCAATAATTATCCCTGAGACGGTCAATGTTGGCGCACATGGATGGGTCGTCCGTTCTGCCGCTACAGAACGCACCGCCAACTTTCAGCGCCGGCTTCGAGCGCTGGGTGCGGGTGTAGCGCGACGGTGTTGACGCGGATGCCATCCATCGCCCACTCGGCGCTTTGTCGGCGCTTCCCCGCCGGCCGTGTAGAGGATTTGCCCCTCCAATTGGATCCCCCGCCCGGCACACAGAAAAAAGACGCCACCCGGGGGGTGGCGTCTGCATTGGACCGACAACGTCCGTGTTGCCATCAACCAAACTCAGAAATCGTACGACACTGACAACCGAATGAAGCGCGGCGTCTGGTAGAACAACGGTGCCTGATACAGATTGTTGACGGCGGTGCCCGCGCGGTTGAACAGATGCGGCTGCGTCTGCAGCGCCACCTGCTCGTCGGTCACATTGAACACCTGAGCCGAGAACGCCAGTTTCTGCTGGGCAAAACCCGGTCGATAGGTGATACCCAGGTCGAGTTGCTTCAACCATGGGGTGGTGTCTTCACCCGGGGTCGAGATGGCGCCGCGGCACCAATGGTAGTCGCTGCCATAACCGCCACCAGGGTTGGTCCCGTCCGGTCCGAACATACCCAGACAGGAAGTTGGTGCACCCGACTGCAACAGCAACGTGCCTGACAACATCCACTCTGGCGTGATCTGCCAGGCACCACGGGCCTTCAGAGCGTGCCGGCGGTGGTTGGCCAGATAGCCACGGGAACCATCCATCAACTGCCAGTAGTCCCAATCCTCGGTCTTGGAAGTATCGGTCTGGCCGATATCCGAACGCACCTGACCCTCGGCATTGCCCCACGAACGAGAGAAGGTGTAGTCGATGCGGCCCTGCCAGGTCCCGTCAAACGGATGCTCCAGATACAAGTCCAGACCGTAGTAATCGCGCTGGACATCCGGCATGTTGAAATCCTGCTGGGTGACCGACACGGTGATCGGCTGCGAACCGTCTTTGGCGAGAACCACGAAATCGTTGGTCTGGTTCGGGTTGAAAATATGGCAGCCCGGGTCGTCCCATGCATAGTTGTCCGGGTCAAGGCCCATCGCAGCAACCTTGTCGCCAACAACTCCCGGATCACATTCGTCGTCGATGACCGTGCCGAGGGTGCGGTAGGTCAGCTTTGCGCCATACGCCCAGTCGGGACCAAGTGTCTTGTCGAAACCGAGGATCAACTCGTCCTGATACTGTGGCTTCAAGTTGGAGGACGCCACAACCCGCGGATTCGGTGATTGCCCACGTTCGTTGTTGGCGGAAACCGGGCCAGGAGGTGGCAGGCCACCCACGCCCGGTACTGGCACCAGGCCGGTCGGGATGCCATTGGCATCGATCCCGGTGTAGGTGAAGTATTCGTCGGTGAAAGTCGACTGGGTCGCGGCACGCTCGGCCACCGACTGCGGCAGGGCCAGATAATAGCGTCCGACATTGCCGTAGACTTTCAACGACGAATCACCCATCACGTCCCAACTGAAGCCAACCCGTGGCTCCCATTGGTTCTTCTCGTTCACAAACTTCTGGCCGTCGCCATTGGTGTTCGTGAATTCATCGTTGCGAACACCCAGCTTCAACAGGAAATTTGACGTGACCTGCCATTGATCCTGCACGTACCAGGCCTGCTGCTTGGCACCCATGCCGGTGATGGTGCTGAAAATGTC
>DATCWU010000046.1:0-1883 GCA_036566165.1 Rhodanobacter sp.
TCCGCGTCCGTGCCTGGGCCGAGCTCCTGTGGTTGTTGGGCACCGCCCTACTCGGCCTGTTCGCCTGGCGGCGCAACGTGGAAAACGAGGCGTAGCAGCAGGAACAAAGCCGGCGGGCACTACCCGCCGCACCCGGTGTTCGGCAGTTGCCGTCACGCGGCCGGGCGGCCGGGATAACGGCGCAAGTGGTAGACGCGATGGACATGCCCGGCGCCCAGCCACCCGCCCAACGCAGCGGCGACAAGGGCAAGGAAGGCGCTGATGAAGGCGATCCACAACGTCATGGCCGCGTAGTGTGCAGCCGCATCGGCGGCGACTTTCGCCTCGCGCCTGGCGGCTTGAATCTCCGGCGCAAGTTGCACCAGCGACGCGGCCGCGTCTGCCCGGGTCGCACCGTTCTCCGCAGCCAGCAGTGCGCTTGCCGTGTCGTCATGGCCAGCAATGAGGGCGGCGGTGATGGGCGCAACCACGCGGTGGTCGTGCCTGCCGTTCGGGGAAACCAACCGGTCGATGTTGGCATCCAGCACCATGACCGCCGCAGGAGCAGCGGGTGCCGATGCGGTAGTCCGGGCCCCGGTCTGCGAAGCGTGCAGGGTCGCGATGGCGCCGTGGGTCGTAACCGCCTGCGACAGGCCAAACGCGACCCAGATCGCAGTGGCCACCATGGACACGCCCCACACGGTCAGGCCATGGACAGCGCCGCTGGTGTCATCGTTGCGGCCGTCGAACCAGCTGGCGAACATCCCGCCCAGAAACAATGCCGTCACCCAGGTGAGCACCATCCAGATGGCCGTGCCGACGCCGATGCCCTTGGCGCTCCCGGCCGCGTCCCACGCGTTGAAACTGGAGAAGCCCAGCGCGAGGCCGGCGAGATAGAGCAAGGCAGCGATACCGGTGGCAATGAACCAACCGGCAAATATGGCCTTGAAACTCAGTGCAGGCGTGTCGAAAACTTCACTTGGGGTTACAGCACCGACAATGGGCATGATCATTTCCTCAATGGCTGACACGAGAAGCTGGGCAAAGCAGCGAACGCCAGCAGCGTGGGCGGTAGAAACTTTCGACGCGTGGTTGTGTGAGGACAGCAATCGTCGATTCGTCGGCCCATGGTGGTTCCATCGGCCAGGAAGCGGCGGCTAGTGGACCGCTTTTGCAGCTCGAAAGATTTCTGCCGTCCACGCGCCTAGGCGCAGCCGCGCAGCAATGCGATGATGATCAGGATCGGTATGGGTACACCGAGTAACCACATGAGTACGTAACCGATGCCGCCCTTCTGCCTGGCGGCATCGCTGCTGGATTTGCGGCTGTTGATGTGCATGGGGTTCCTCCACTTGCGTTATCGAACCAGGGCTCCTGATGTCGGCAAGATGCGCGGGCGATTGTCGAAGGTCCGTGAGCAGGCCACCCGGCACGCATGCGCCGCGCGCGCAGCAACGGAGAAGGTGAGAAACGGGAACAAAAAGGTCGAGTGACCTGGGGCTTGCGCTTGCGGACACCGTCTCCCACCGCCGATTTCGGCGCCGCCGTGGTCGTGACATCGGGACGCCTGCCAGTCATCCGAAACACTGGGCCGACAGCACAACAAAAGCTGTGGTGCACTCTGCTTCCCGTTTCCTCAGGAAGTCCGGCGCGCCGCGGTCGCGGCGCGCCGAAACGCTTTCAGTTCGACTTCGAAATAGCGGTGGCCAGCCAAGCTTGCTGCCTGTCGCGCGCTGACATCCACCCACTGATCGAAATCGATAAGCGCGGCGAGGTGGGCCTCGTCGATCTGCTTCAAGGCCTGCCTGACGTTGTCGTCCACCAGCACAATATCGCGGTCGCGTGGCGCGTAGCCGATCATCTTGGCGGAGCGGTTCACGCACTGGCCGATCACCGTCGGCAAC
>DATCWU010000054.1:0-28743 GCA_036566165.1 Rhodanobacter sp.
CGGCTGCCACTGCACGCCCACCGCGCGCCGCAAACCCGCAGCCGGCAGTGGAAGCCGTGAAATCGCCGCCGGTGGTGGCGGTAGCCACGCCAACAGCGCCGCCGGCAGAGGACAAATCAGCGGCACCCGTCACCCTTGACGCCAATGGCCTGCCGGACTGGGAGGCATTGATCGCGCGTGCGGCGTTGCGCGGGCCGTTGGGCATGCTGGCGCAAAACGCCGTGCTGCGCGCGCGGGAAGGACGAACGCTGGTGTTGGCGCTGCAACCAGTGCACCTGCACATGGCCGTGGAGCCGATGGTCAGCCAGATGGAAGAACACATCAGCCAGGCATTGGGCGAGTCGGTGCGCCTGCGCTTTGTCGCGGTCAGCAGCCCGGCTGCCGCCGGGCGGACCCCGGCGGCACGTGCCGCGTTGGCGCACGATGCGGCGCAGGCTGCGGCAGAGGCCGCGATAGAAGGCGACCCACTGGTGCAATCATTGAAACGTGAGTTCGGTGCGCGCGTCGTGCCGCAGTCGGTCAAACCCCTGGCAAACGAATCGGGAGCCGCGTGATGAGAGGACAGATTGGTCAGTTGATGCAACAGGCGCAGCGCATGCAGGAAGACATGAAGCGCGCGCAGGAGGAGATTGCCAAGCTCGAGGTTACGGGCAGCGCGGGCGGTGGCCTGGTCACCGTGGTGATGACCGGCGGCCATGAAGTGCGCCGCGTGCAGATCGACCGGCAGACGTTTGCCGACGATCCGGAGATGGCCGAGGACCTGGTGGCCGCAGCCGTCAACGATGCGGTGAACAAGGTGGCTGCAGCCAGCAAGGATCGTCTTGGTGGTATTACCGCTGGCATGAACCTGCCGGCCGGCTTCAAGATGCCGTTTTGATGGTGGAGCGCCGCGACGTGAAAGAATGTAGTCGTCACGGAAGTTGCAATCCGCAGTTGCCTGCCCGGACGTTGCTGTTGTCCGCTGACGCTGATCAGCTTGCGGGCGTTGCGTGAGCGGCTCCAGTCTCCTCGACGACTTGATTGAGGCGTTGCGCTGCCTGCCTGGTGTGGGTGGCAAGAGCGCGCAGCGTATGGCCTACCATTTGCTGGAACGTGACCGTGACCGTGGCTTGAAGCTGGCCGATGCCTTGCAACAGGCCATGCAGCGTATTGGGCGCTGCCAGCGCTGCCGCAATTTCAGCGAAGAGCCACTGTGCGCGGTGTGTGCCAACGCCAGCCGCGACCAGCACACCTTGTGCGTGGTGGAGTCGCCCACCGAACTGGCCGCGATCGAGCAAGCTACCGGTTTCCGTGGTCAGTATTTCGTGCTGATGGGCCACCTGTCACCACTCGACGGCCTGGGTCCTGAAGAGCTTGGTTTGCCGCAACTCGCCGCGCGCCTGGGCGAGGGCGAGATCGAGGAGATGATTGTCGCTACCAATCCCACGGTGGAGGGTGAAGCCACGGCCCATTACCTCGCCCAGCTCGCGCGTGCCGGGGGAGTGCGTCCGACGCGGCTGGCGCACGGCGTGCCACTTGGCGGCGAGCTGGAATACGTTGACCGCAGCACGCTGGCGCACGCGTTTGGCGGGCGCCAGCTGCTTGAATGATTTGCCATCAGGGGATGCAAGATGAGTGACACGATTTTCAGCAAGATCATCCGCCGCGAGATACCGGCCGATATCGTCTACGAGGACGAGGAGGTGCTGGGCTTCAGCGATGTGAATCCACAGGCGCCGGTGCACGTCCTGTTCATCCCGAAGGTGCCGATGCCGACCTTGAACGATGCCACGCCGGCGGATGCCGAACTGCTGGGCAAGTTGCTGTTGGCGAGCGCCAATTATGCCAAGCAGGTTGGCCTGGCCGAGCGCGGTTATCGCGTGGTGGTGAACTGCAACGAGGATGGCGGGCAGACCGTGTATCACCTGCACATGCATCTGCTGGCCGGGCGCCGCCTGCATTGGCCGCCGGGTTGAGCTGCACAGTCTGGATTTGGTGACGCACAGACGACAACGCCGGCGTGTAGCCGGCGTTGCTGCATGGGATCACTTCGTACGGAATTATTTCTTCGGTGGCGGCGGTGGCGGTGCATGCGGGCGCACCACGATCACGCGCGACCCGCCCCAGTACGGATAGCCCCACGGCCCACCCCAGTACGGGCCGAAGCCGGGGCCCCAGAACGGGTCGTAGTAGCCTGGCGGGTAGCGCGTGACCGGCACGCGCTTGGGCCACAGGTAAACGACATCCGCTTCGACGCGCGGGTAGGCATAATCGTAGTCGCCGATTTTCTGCGACACGGTGCCATGCAGCGTGCCGGTCACCGTCAGTTCGCGGCCGTGTACAAATACCTCGGGGTCGTAGAAGCCGTCACGGCAGGCGACGAAGCGGCCGTCACTTTCGCCGGACGTGCCACTGAGCGGGCGTGCCTGCTTGTCCAATGGCCGGGACAACAGGTAGAAGCAGGTTTGCTGCGGGCCGGGTTCGGTCTTGATGATCTCGCCGCCCCAGCGTACGTGCTCCCCGCCAGCGCCACCTTGCTGGGCACTGGCCGTTGAAACGCTGGTATACGTGCCTTGCAGCGGTTGCGGTATCGTCGCGCAGCCACCAACCAGAGCCAATGCGCCGACTAGCGCCAGCGGACGGTACAGGGACATGGCGGTTTCTCCATCGTTGGTAGCGGCGTTGTGTCACTACGCTGGTGCTATTTGACCACGCGCGCTGCCCGGAAGTCCTGCACTGCGCGACGGAACGCGCGCAGTGGTTCAGGCGGCGGTTCGTCCTGAGCGTAACGCAGTTCGAGATAATCCGTTGACAATTGCGCAAGCGTGGCACGCTGCGCGGGCAGGGCACGCGCCGCGCGCGCCAGGTAGCGCCGGGGTCCCTCGCCGGGGCGACGCACGATGCCACGGTGTGCCAGCTTGCGTTCCAGCGCGCGCAGGGTTTCGCGCAACACATCGTGGTGCTGGCGTCGCCACAACGCCCAGGCCAAACCCAGACCCATGAACAGCCCGCTGCTGATGGCGATCAGGATGCCCAGCAGGCGGGTGTCCGTATCGCGCACGCCGAACGGCGTGAGCAGGCCGCGTTGGCGTAGCGCGTCGAAGCCGACCACGCCCTGGTTCCACCAGCGATTGACGATATCCCAGTGGTTGCGCAGGCCTTGCAGCCAGTCGTTGTGATACCAGCCGCGTTCGTCGCCAATGGCCGCTGCGGCGCCGAGTGTGACCCGTTCGGGACGCACGGCGCCGGTGGGGTCGGCCCGGACCCAGCCGCGCCCCGCCAGCCATACTTCGGTCCACGCGTGGGCGTCGGAGTTGCGCACCAGCAGGTAGTTGCCGAGCTTGTTCCAGTAGCCCCCCTGATAGCCAGTGACCACACGCGCCGGGATGCCGGCGCTGCGCATCAGCACGGTGAACGATGAGGCGTAGTGCTCGCAAAATCCTTCACGGGTGTTGAACAGGAAATCGTCCACCGCGTTGCGGCCAAGTGGCGCAGGCGTCAGTGTGTAGCGAAAACCGCCGTCATGCAGCAGCGCCAGACCGGCACGGACGATGGCCGCATCGTCCGTGCCGTAACGCTTGCGCCACTGGGCGGCCAGGGTGTGGGTACGGGGGTTGAAACCTGGCGGCAGGCGCAAGCCGAGTTGCCGTGAGCGGGCATCCAGCTCCGGCTGCAGGTGATAATGCAATGCCGAACGCAATGTGTAGCTGAAGGGGTTGGTCACCGATTTGTCGGCGATCAGCTCATGATCGGCGTGCAAGCTGGCGTCTGCTGGCGCGTTCAGCGGTACATCCAGCGTGGGCAGGATGCGGTGCTTGCCGGGTTCCAGGGTGACGCGGTAGCTGATCGAACTGGCGGCTTCGACCGGTGCCGGTGGGTAGCCGTCGTCGCGCGCGCGTTGCCAGCGCCGACCGTCATAGTTCCACATCACGTAAGTGCGAAAATAACGCAAGTCTGCCGGGGGCGGCACTCCGTCGAAACTGACGCGCAGCGCAGGACTGTCGTCGGTGAGCAGCTCGGTAAAGTTGCCTGGGGACATGCTGTCGCTCAAGCCGGTACGCGCCTGGTCGGGCGACGGCGCGCCCCATAGCGGCGAGCTCAACCGCGGCACCAGCACAAACGCCAGCAGGGTCAGCGGCAAGGCCGCGGCCAGCAACAGCAAACCGGGCAATAGTGTGCGTGGCAGGCCGATCGGTGCTTGGGCCGGCTCCAGTGCGCGCAGCGTGGCCAGTGCAGGCAGCAGGCCCAGCGCGACGACCACCGTGGTGGTCATCGCCTGCCCGAACAGCAACGCGGACATCAGCGCGAAGCAGGCGAAAGCCACGCCGACCCGCACGTCGCGCGTGGTCTCGGTTTCCAGCAGCTTCAGCACCAGCAGTCCGACGCCCAGCGCGGCGCCGGGCGCGCGCCCGAAGATGCTCCCGTAGGTGCCGGTGACCGCGAGCGTCAGCAGCAGCAACAGGGGCAACTTGATCCAGCGCGGGACCCGGCCGACGTGCTGGCGACGCTGCCACCAGCGTGCGGCCAGCAGCACCATCAGCACCGCGCCGAGCCACCACGGCAGGTGTTGCGCATGCACGCCCAGCACCATGACCGTGGTCAAACTCAACAGGTCGAACGTGCGGGTGTCGACTGGCACGTCGCGCGGGTGGATCGCGGCCGGGGTCATGGCAGCTCGGCCAGCGCATTCATGCAATGCACGTAATGCAATGGGCCGCTGCCCAGTGGCAGCTCGTTGCCGGGCAACCACAGGCTGTAAGCGTGGCGTTGTGCTTGTGCTTCACCGAGCCAGCGCGCGAGCCGGGCGATCCGTGCCTCGCTGTCCAGACCGCGCAACTCGCGCCAGTCGAGCTGCCATTGCGGCCGGCGTTGTGGTTGCGCAAAGTCCTTCACCAGCAGACCTTCGTGGTGTGCGCTGATTTTCCAGGCAATGTGGCGTTGTGGATCGCCGGCGCGATAGTCGCGCAATGCCGCCAGCTCGTCGCCCAGGCGACGGCGGGTTTGTTGGGCGTGGGCGGCGGGTGCGTGCGGCGATGGCCCGACGTGTTCCGCGCGCGGCCACACCAGTATCGCCTGTTCCGGGTGCAACCAGCTCCAGGCGCGGAACAGGCCCAGCGGCCAGGTTGTCCACATCCGCAAGCGTGGCACTGGCTGCCAGCCGCGCTGAATGGTTGGCAGGGAAATTTTCACTTGCGTCGCGCCGTTGCCCGACGCCGCGAAAGCGGTGCGGGTGTTCGCCATGTCGAGGCGCACGGCGTTGCGTGCGCGTGCCGAGTCGAAGCTCAGGGTGAGTTCGACCGGGTGTCCGGCCGTCGCGTGCCCGGCTTGCAGTTGGCCCAGGCGCAAGCCGTCGAGGTTGCGGAACGTCACCAGCATGCTGGCGGCGCTGGATGCGCCGAGCAGACAGGTCAACAGCAGCGCGGCGTTGTTGGCGTAATTCAACGCGCCGACCAGCATGACCAGCAGCAACACCGCAAAGCCGATGCCGAAACCGGTGGGCACGATGTAGATGCGCCGGCGATCCAACTCGATGGGCAGGCTTTCCGTGCGTCGGTAACGGGTCAGTGCAGGTAGACGCCGCTCGCCCCACAGGGCCAGGCGCTGCAGCAGGGCATGCATCAGTCCACCGCTACCTCGGCCAACAATTGCCGGGCCAGGGTGTCACCGTTGGCGCCGCGCGCCGGTAGCAGGCGGTGCGCCGCCAACGGCACGAACAGTGCCTGGATGTCCTCGGGCAACACATGCGTACGTCCGCTCAGCAGCGCCCACGCCCGCGCCGCACTGAGCAGCGCCAGGCCAGCACGCGGCGACAAGCCCACCCGGATTTCCGCGTGTCGGCGGCTTGCGCTGAGCAGCGCCTGCAAATAGTCCAGCAAGGCACTGCTGGCGGTGATGGCCTGTGCTTGCCGGTTCAAGGCAAGCAGGGCCGCACCGTCCAGCAGCGGTGTCAGTTGCGCGAGCAAGTCGCGACGATCGCTGCCGGTGAGCAGGGCGCGTTCGGCGGTGGCATCGGGGTAATCCAGCGACAGACGCAGCATGAAGCGGTCCAGTTGCGAGTCCGGCAGCGGAAACGTGCCGTTCAGATCCAGCGGGTTTTGCGTGGCGACGACGAAAAATGGTTGCGCCAATGCATGGGTCTGGCCATCGACGGTCACCTGCGCCTCGGCCATGGCTTCAAGCAAGGCACTCTGGGTTTTCGGGCTGGCGCGATTGATCTCATCGGCCAGCAGCAGCCCGGTGAAGATCGGGCCGGGATGGAAGCGGAACTGCGCGGTCTCGCGCTCGTACACGCTTACTCCAATGATGTCCGAGGGCAGCAAGTCGCTGGTGAACTGGACACGCTGGAAGTCCAGCGCAAACGTGGCCGCCAGCGCATGCGCGAGCGTGGTCTTGCCCACGCCAGGCACGTCTTCCAGCAGCAGATGTCCGCCGGCGATCAGGCAGGTGAAGGCGCGCTTGACCTGTGCCGGTTTGCCCAGCAACACCTGGTTGACCTGGGCCATGGCGGCGCGCAGTCGATGCAGCAGGATTTCATCGGGTTGCTCGGTAATGGCAGACATGAGTTCTTCAGGTGCCCGCGACGGGCGCGGTATGGCGTGAATGGGGTCGGGTCAGTGTAGTGCGCGTGCCGGATGACATGGCGCGGGTGCACGAGATGGCCACAACTCCGACTGTGCCATGCCCCCGCGGCCGCGTCGCGGAAGTACGCCACACCATGACGTGCCGGCGCCTGTGCCGGAGTGGCGGACCAGGATCGTCGATATTGCATGCCTGGTGCCAGACAGCGGTGGATTCCGCATCGGTCGACAGCGGCGCGTGTCGTGGCAGCGCATCGTGACCGAACTTGCACTCGCGTTCACGGCAACTCGATGCCGCAATCGCGCAGGATCTGCGCCAGCGCGATCAGCGGCAGGCCGATGAGGGCCGTCGGGTCCCGGGTTTCGATGCGCGTGAACAACGCAATGCCCAGGCCTTCGCATTTGAAGCTGCCGGCGCAATCCAGCGGTTGCTCGCGTTCAAGGTAGCGCTGGATCTCGGCGTCCTGCAGGTCGCGAAAATGCACAGTCGTGTGGTCTGTATGGGTGTACGTCTGGCCAGCGCGCGTGTCACACGCGCAGACGGCGGTATGAAACACCACGGCATGGCCGGAGCTGGCACGCAGTTGGGCATGCGCGCGTTCGATGTTGCCGGGCTTGTGCAGGATATTTCCAGCAAGCGCGGCCACTTGGTCGGAGCCGATCACGACAACGTTGTTCTCTCCCTGTGCGACGGCTTCGGCTTTGGCGCGAGCCAGACGCAGCGCTCGCGCCGCCGCTGGCTCGTCGGCAAGTTCCTGTTCGTCCACATTGGGCGCGCGCTGGGTGAAGTCGATGCCAAGGCGGCGCAGCAGATCGGCGCGATAGCGCGACGTGGATCCCAGAATGAGGCGGGACGTTGCGTCGTTCACGATTCGCCGTCTTGCCGTATGTGCTCGCGCATCGCGTCATCCAGCGCGCTTTGTGCCTGGGCCAGGGCCAGCAGCAGTGGTTGCAGACGCGCGCGGATGTGGCGCACCGAAGTGGCCGCCGCGTCGAATTCACTGGCGCTGGCTTGCGCGGAGCGATCGCGGATCCACAAGCGCTGCTGCAGCAAGGCGCGCAGCCCGGCGTCCACGGCGTGCCGGGCATCCTGTTCGCTGGCAGCAGGTGAGTCGGGGTTGACGGACATCACGGCGTGCGCCTGCGCCAGATTGCGGCCGCAGGTCTTGAGGTCGCGCTCCAGCGCGTCGGCGAGATCCAGCAGATTTTGCAACCGGGCCGTGTGCAAGGCCTGGCGGTGTCGCTGCCACAATGCCACGCCGATGGCGGCCAGCACCACAAGCAGGAGAGCGCCGACGACGGGTAGCAGGTAGGCGTTCACGGGCAATCGGCTCGGGCAGATGATGGGTTCACAATGTCGCAGTCTGCTCCAAGGGCACCCAATGCCGCAGAATGTCGGCGTTGGGTGGGGGTGTCAAACGCCGCCACGGTTGACTTGCGCACCGCACAAACATAACATTCCGCGACTATGACCGGGACATTGCCAGAGTCTGTCGACGTTTGGCGCATGGTTTCGGCGCGGCGGTCGTTCCAAGGGAACCTGCCGGTTGCCAGCCTGCGTCGCTTGTGTGAAGCGCTGGCGGATACGTGTGGCACGGTGCAGTTCACGCTGGATTTCGGTCGCGACGGCCTGCAAGCAAGCTACGTGGACGTGCGCGCGGAGGTGTCGCTGACTATGCTTTGTCAGCGCACACTGGAGCCGTTCACGTTGCCGGTAACGGTCAGCACGCGGCTTGGTTTGATCCGGCAGGAAAGTGAAGAGGCGGGATTGCCACCGGATTGTGAGCCGTTGCTGGTACCTGCTGATGGCCGGTTGAATCCGGCTGATGTGGTAGAGGATGAATTGTTGCTGGCGCTGCCGTTGGTTGCAATCAACCCGGATAGCAGCTTGCCGGATGTGGTAACACCGCCTGACGTTGCAGGCGATGATGACAGGACAAGTCCGTTCGCAATGTTGCGCGAACTGAAAAGTGAGTAGCAGTCAAAGAGATCAAGCACGGGTTTGCGTCAGCCGACGCCGGCCATTCATTTCAATCACCAAGTTTCTGCTGGAGAACCACCATGGCTGTTGCCAAGAGCCGCCGCACCCCGTCCACCCGTGGCATGCGCCGCGCCCATGACTCACTGACTACCGCGCAGCTGTCCACCGATCCGACCAGTGGCGAGGTGCACTTGCGCCACCACGTTACCAAGGACGGCTATTACCGCGGCAAGAAAGTGCTCGAGACCAAGAACGCGGTCACCGTCGAAGATTGATCTCATCGGCTCGACAATGATCGGTTGCATGCACGGACCTGCGCGCGCACGGCCCGTGTCTGTTGACCAACGTGACCACACAAAACGGCGCGGCAATGCGCCGTTTTGTGTTTGTGCCGGCGCCGATACCCGCGCTCGCGTGGTACAAAGGCTGTCACGTCAAACCCGTGTTCTTGTTGGTGGATAGCTGAATGTCCCAGATTTATGCCCGTATCATGGCCACTGGCAGTGCGCTGCCGGAACGCGTGGTCAGCAATACCGATTTGGAGAAGCTCGTCGACACTACTGACGAATGGATCCGCACCCGCACGGGCATTCGCCAGCGACATGTTGCAGCGGATGGTCAGACCACGGGCGACCTGGCCTTTCAGGCGGCGCAAAACGCGCTGGAAGCAGCCGGGGTCAAGGCCTCCGAGCTGGACTTGATCATTCTGGGTACGACCACGCCGGACATCATTTTTCCGGCGACCGCATGCCTCATCCAGCACCGCCTCGGTGCCAACGGTTGCGCGGCGTTCGACGTCAACGCCGCGTGTTCGGGGTTCATGTACGCGTTGGGCATTGCCGACAAGTTCATCCGCAGCGGACAGTCAAAAAAAGTGTTGGTGATGGGCGCCGAGACGTTGACGCGGATGGTCGACTGGAAGGAGCGTGAAACCTGCGTGTTGTTCGGTGACGGTGCCGGTGCGGTAGTACTTGAAGCTGCGACGGAGCCGGGCGTTCACGCCACGTGCCTGCATGCCGATGGTGGCTACAAGCACCTGCTGTACAACCCGGTTGGCGTGTCAGCGGGGTTCGTGGACGAGCCGAACCATGGTGTGCGCATTCACATGTCCGGCCGCGAGGTTTTCAAGGTGGCAGTCAAGACGCTCGACGCCCTGGTTGGCGAGACCTTGACCGCCGCTGGCATGCAGGAGTCGCAGATCGATTGGCTGATTCCGCATCAGGCAAACCTGCGTATCATCGAGGCAACCGCCAAGCGTCTGAGCATGCCGATGGAGCGCGTGATCGTGACCGTGGACAAACACGCCAACACTTCATCGGGTTCCGTGCCGCTGGCGCTGGATTACGCCGTGCGTTCGGGCAAGGTGCAGCGGGGGCAGAACCTGTTGCTGGAAGCGTTTGGCGGCGGTTTCACCTGGGCATCGGCACTATTGCGTTACTGAGCTGGCGCGCCTGCGTTTTGTGCTGCGGTGGATGGTGGCCAGCGGCAATGTCACCGATACCGCTGCGTATGGGTGGGCAGGCGTGACACCATGCCTCTTTCGTTGACGCAGGGTGGCGTATTAATGAGTTCACTTTCCTCATCGCTGGCGTTTGTTTTCCCCGGGCAGGGCGCGCAGACCGTGGGCATGCTGGCCGAGCTGGCCGCTGCACATGCCGTGGTACGCGCTACTTTCGACGAAGCTGCACAGGGCGCTGGCGTGGACCTGTGGCAGCTGAGTCAGCACGGCCCGGCAGAGCAACTTGATCGCACCGAAAACACCCAGCCGGCGCTGCTGGCGGCCAGCGTGGCGGTGTGGCGGGTCTGGCAACAGCTGGGTGGGACGCAGCCAGCGCAACTGTCCGGTCACAGCCTTGGCGAGTACAGCGCACTGGTCTGTGCCGGCGCACTGTCGTTGCATGACGCGGCGGCGCTGGTCGCCGAGCGCGGACGGCTGATGCAGTCGGCTGTGCCGGCGGGCGTCGGGGCGATGGCGGCCATCATTGGTGGTGACGACGCCCAGATTGCTGCCGTATGCGCCGAGGTCGCGCAGGGGCAGGTCGTGGCGCCGGCAAATTTCAATGCACCGGGACAGCTGGTCATTTCCGGCCACGCGGAAGCGGTGGATCGCGTGCTGGCCAAGCTTGCTGGACTGGGCGTGAAGCGGGCGATCAAGCTGGCGGTATCGGTGCCGTCGCACTGCGGGCTGATGCGCGAGGCGGCGGACCGGTTGGGTGAGCGCATGGCCACCATTCACTGGCAGCTGCCGAAAATCCCCGTGGTGCAGAACGCGGACGCGCGCAGTTACAACACGGTGGCGGAAATCTGTCGGGCGTTGCAGCGGCAGTTGTATCAACCGGTGCGCTGGACCGAGTGTGTGCGAGTGCTGGCCGCTGGTGGTGCGACGCGCGTCGCCGAGTGTGGCCCGGGCAAAGTATTGAGTGGTTTGCTCAAGCGTATTGACAAGACGCTGGCTACACATGCCATCGGCACACCGTCAGAGCTGGATGCGGCGCGTGCCGAGTGGGTGTGACCGCTGTGCTGGCTGGTTGCACGATCGTCACACACATGGCCGCACGATCCTGATTCCCGTTTTTCAAGGACCCATTCATGAGTCAGAGTTTGCAAGGTGAGATTGCATTGGTGACCGGCGCCAGCCGCGGCATTGGCGCGGCCATTGCCGATCTGTTGGCGGCGCGGGGCGCCACCGTGATCGGTACGGCGACCAGTGAGACGGGTGCAGTTGCCATTGGCGAGAGATTGTTGGCACACGGTGGCTGCGGGCGTGTGCTGAATGTCACCGACGGTTCCGGCGTGGAAGCCCTGGTCGCGAGTGTCACGAAGGAATTTGGTGCGGTCTCGATCTTGGTCAACAATGCCGGCATCACGCGCGACCAGTTGCTGCTGCGCATGTCGGAAGAGGACTGGAACATCATCCTGGACACCAACCTCAGCTCGGTCTATCGCATGTCCAAGGCGGTGCTGCGCGGCATGATGAAAGCACGCAAGGGACGCATTGTTTCAATCGCTTCGGTGGTGGGCCTGATCGGCAATCCGGGACAGGCCAATTATGCGGCGGCCAAAGCCGGGATCATTGCGTTTTCCAAATCGCTGGCGCGCGAGATTGGCTCGCGTGGCATCACGGTCAACGTCGTGGCACCGGGCTTCATTGATACGGACATGACCCAGGCGTTGCCCGTGGAAACACGGAGCGCGTTGCTGGCGCAAATTGCATTGGGCAAGTTGGGCGCGGTGTCCGACATTGCCGAAGCCGTCGGCTTCCTGGCCTCGCCGGCGGCGGCCTACATTACCGGTGAGACGCTGCACGTCAACGGTGGCATGTACATGGCCTGAGAGCGCACGGAGGCGAGGGAGTCGCGCGCGGCTCCGTTTTGCAGGATAATTGATCATTCGTGCTGGCTGTGTTGGCCGGCTTTCAGGTTCCACGGGCAAAACGTGGCGACCTTCCGGCTTAGCCATTACAATGCGTCGGCGTTTTGCCTGGCGGTTGCGGGCAGGACAAACCACTACTCCTTGAGAGGTATGGGCAACATGAGCACCATCGAAGAGCGCGTCAAGAAAATCGTCATCGAGCAGTTGGGCGTGAAAGAGGATGAGGTCACGGCGAACGCTTCGTTCGTGGACGATCTGGGCGCAGATTCGCTGGACACAGTCGAATTGGTCATGGCGCTCGAAGAAGAGTTCGAAACCGAGATTCCTGACGAAGACGCCGAGAAGATCACTACCGTGCAGCAGGCTGTTGATTACATCAAGGCGCATTCCAAGAGCTGACCGAGCCAACTGGCGGGATTCGCATGCGGTGGCTGCTGAGCTGCCACGACCGATCGCCCGTCATGTGGTTTGACCGAATGCTGCGCCGATCTGGCGCAGTTTTCGTTTGTGCATTTGTAACGTCCGAGCCCGTATGGTGCACGCGCGGCGTGCGCCGCACACAGGCGGCGCCGCGTCGCCGCTGCATCGATGGTGCAGCCATGGTCCACGGGCGCTGTTTCGCGGAATCAGGAAGGATAAGGTGAGCATGAGCAAACGACGCGTAGTAGTGACGGGTATGGGCTTGATTTCGCCGGTGGGCAATGACGTTGCCACCGCGTGGGATCACGTGCTCAAGGGCATCAGTGGCATCGGCCCGGTCACCCATTTCGACACGTCTGCCTACGCCACACGTATTGCCGGACAGGTGCGTGACTTCGATCCGGCGCAGTGGATGCCAGTGAAAGACGTCAAGAAGATGGATCCGTTCATCCATTACGGCGTTGCTGCGGGTTCCCAGGCGTTGCGTGATTCCGGTCTGGAAGTGACGGAAGCGAATGCGCCGCGTATTGGCGTGGCGGTGGGTGCCGGGATCGGCGGCCTGTGCACTATCGAGGCCACCACACTGGAACTGGCAGCGAAAGGGCCGCGTCGGGTATCGCCATTTTACGTGCCCAGTTCCATCATCAACATGGTGTCCGGCCAGTTGTCGATCATGTTTGGCTTGAAGGGACCGAACATTGCCTGCGTCACCGCCTGCACCACCGCGACCCACAACATCGGGTTGGCCATGCGCATGATCCAGTATGGTGATGCGGATGCGATGCTTGCCGGCGGCGCGGAGTTTGCGACCACCGGTACCGCAATGGCGGGTTTCTGTTCGGCCAAGGCCATGTCCACCCGCAACGATGATCCGACGCGCGCCAGCCGGCCGTGGGACAAGGACCGTGACGGTTTCGTGTTGTCGGACGGCGCCGGCATCCTGATGCTTGAGGAATACGAGCACGCCAAGGCCCGTGGTGCGCGCGTGTATGCCGAGATGATTGGCTTTGGCATGAGCGGCGATGCGTTCCACATGACCGCGCCGAGCACGGGTGGGGAAGGCGCCGCGCGCTGCATGCAGAACACGCTCGATGACGCGCAACTCAGCCCGGTCGACGTGCAGTACGTGAATGCGCATGGCACTTCGACGCCGCTGGGCGATCTGGGCGAAGTGATGGCCGCGAAGAAAGTCTTTGGCGCGCATGCACACCAGCTGGCAATGAGCTCGACCAAGTCGACGACGGGACATTTGCTCGGCGCAGCCGGTGGCGTGGAGGCGATTTTCAGCATCCTCGCACTGCGCGATCAGGTGTTGCCGCCGACGATCAATCTGGACAAACCCGGCGAAGGTTGCGACCTCGATTTCGTGCCGAACGTTGCACGTGAGGCGAAGATCGATGTCGCCATTTCCAACTCGTTCGGATTTGGTGGCACCAACGGCACGCTGGCATTTCGTCGCGTCTGAGCGTGACTTGCCATAGTCGCGAGTTACCCGGCCAGCGCGACTTGCTCGCGCCGGCCGCAGCCTGGCCGGATCGCTACCCATGCCTGCTTGAAAGTGTTGTGCATGGCACGGCGCAGTCGCGCTACGACATCCTGTTTGCGTTGCCGCAGGCAAGCCTGACCTTGCAGGGCGACGGCAGCTTGCGCGACGGTTCCGGGCGCATGCTGCGCGGTAAATTCCTTGCTGCACTGGACGCCTGGTGGCAAGCGGAGCGGGTGCCGCATGCGCTGGATGACTTGCCGTTTCACGGCGGCTGGGTACTGCAACTGGCGTATGAATTGGCCGGTCAGATCGAGCCAACGCTGAAGCTGCGCGTCGAGTCCGCGTTGCCGATGGCACTGGCGTTGCGCTGCGCGGGTGCAGTGATCGTCGACCATGTGCGCGATTGCACCATTTTGCTGGTCGAGGATGGTCATGCGCCATGGCTGGATCAGATGCAGGCCGATCTTGCGCAGGCGCGGCCGGCGCCAGCTTTGGTGGCACCAACGGCATGGGCGGAAGATGCACCGCAGCAGTTTCTGGATGGCGTGGCCCGGGTGCACGAGCACCTGCAGGCCGGAGACATCTTTCAGGTGAACCTGTCCCGGGCATGGCGTGCGCGCTATGTCACCCCGCCGGCCCCGGCGGCGTTGCATGCCGCATTGCGCCGGGCCAATCCCGCGCCGTTTGCCGGCTTGCTGCAGCAGCCGGCGTGGGCGGTGGTCAGCTCGTCGCCGGAGCGCCTGGTCGAAGTGCGCGGCGGCGTGGTACAGACCCGGCCAATTGCCGGCACGCGGCCGCGCTTGCCCGGCGATGATGATGCGGCAGACATCCGCGCCTTGCGGGCAAACCCGAAGGAGCAGGCTGAGCACGTCATGTTGATCGACCTGGAACGCAACGACCTTGGTCGCGTGTGTCAGCCGGGGTCGGTCGAGGTCAATGAGTTGATGGGCGTGGAGAGTTACGCCCACGTTCACCACATCGTGTCCAATGTACGCGGGCGGTTGCGTGATGAGGTGACGCCCGGTCAAGTGATTGCGGCGGTGTTCCCGGGTGGCACCATCACCGGTTGTCCCAAGGTGCGCTGCATGGAAATCATCGCCGCCCTGGAAGACACGCCGCGCGGTGCCTATACCGGCGCCCTGGGCTATCTTGACCGTAGTGGTGACCTTGATTTGAATATCTTGATTCGCACGCTGACGGTGTTGGGGAACGAGGTTACGTTGCGCGCAGGCGCCGGCATCGTGGCCGACTCCGTGGCGCAGCGCGAGCTGGAAGAGACCCGTGCCAAGGCGCGTGGCCTGCTGCGTGCGCTTGGAGTGCCTGGCTGATGGCGGTGCGCCACATGCTCATCAACGGCGTTGCCGCCGACACGGTGCCCGCACTGGACCGGGGTTTTTCCTATGGCGACGGCTTGTTTGAAAGCATCTGCTTTGTTGGGTCGAGGGCACCGCTGTGGTCACGGCACATGCAGCGACTTGGCGAGAGTTGCATGCGCCTGCGCTTGCCTGCTCCCGAGGCGACAACGCTATGGAGCGAGGCGTTGGCGGTGAGCCACGGCATGCAACAATCCGTGGTGCGGATCACGCTGACGCGTGGTGTGGGCGCGCGTGGCTACGCACCGCCGGCCACTGCCCAACCGACCCGGGTGGTGGCGGCGTTTGCGCCACCCCGGATGGCCGCAGCCACGTATGTCGAAGGCATTCGCATGCGGGTATGTGTCCTGCGTCTGGCCGAGCAGCCGGCGCTGGCCGGCATGAAGCATTTGAATCGGCTGGAGCAGGTGCTGGCGCGCGCCGAATGGGGCGATCCGGACATTGCCGAAGGCGTGTTGTGCGCCGGCGATGGCCGGGTGATTTCAGCGACGATGGCCAACTTGTTCGCGGTCGTTGATGGCCAGTTGTTGACGCCGGCGCTGGATCGTTGCGGGATCGCTGGCGTTGGCCGTGCCGAGGTGCTGGCCGCCTGCCCGCAGGCCCGCATTACGACGCTCTCCCTGGACGCCCTGCGCGCTGCCAGCGAGGTTTTCCTCAGCTCCAGCGTGCGCGGCATCGTGCCGGTGCGGTCCATTGCGTCGTGGCAGTATGTACCGGGCGCCGTTGCACGCCGTCTGCAGCAGCACTGGCGCGACCTGGGATTCTCCACGGAGGACGCGGCATGAGGTACTTGTCGCTGCAACCGCGGACACGTGGGCGCATTGCCTGGCGCGCGTTGCTGCTGGTGTGCGAATTGGCGCTGCTCGGCGCACTGGTGTGGGGCTGGAATGACTTCAATCGCTTCAGCAACACACCGCTGCGGGTGAGCGCGCAGGACGCCAGCGTGGATGTCGGCCGTGGTGCCAGTTTCCGCAGCATCGTTGTTGAACTGCGGCAGCGTGGCGTGACCCGCGCCAATGCCTGGTATTGGCGCGCGCTGGCCGAACAGATGCACGTAGCCGGCAAGCTGCGTGCGGGTGAATATGCGCTGGCGCCCGGGCTCACGCCGCGCCAGTTGTTGGCCAATATGGCTGCCGGCAGGGTTTTGCAGCGCAACTTCACCATCGTCGACGGCTGGACATTCAGCGAGTTGCGGCAGGCGCTGGCCAAGGTGGATCACCTTCGCCACGACAGCACGAATCTCGACGACGCGGAGATCATGCGCAGAATTGATGCAGGCGGCGAGGTGCCGGAAGGCCGTTTCCTGCCCGAGACGTACGCCTACGTGAAGGGCGACAGCGATCTGGATGTGCTCCGGCGTGCGCATGACGCGATGGTCAAGACGCTTTCCGCACTGTGGCCGTCGCGTGACCCGCAGCTGCCGTTGGCGACACCGTACGAAGCGCTGATACTGGCGTCGATCGTCGAGCGGGAAACCGGGCGTGCAGACGAACGCGCGCGCATCGCCGGGGTGTTTGTACGCCGACTGGAAAACCACATGCTGTTGCAGACCGATCCATCGGTGATTTACGGCATGGGCGCCGCATACGCGGGCAACATCCGCAAGACCGATCTCACGATGGATACACCGTACAACACCTACACTCGCGCTGGTTTGCCACCCACGCCCATCGCCTTGCCCGGCAAACCGGCGCTGGTGGCGGTGCTGCATCCGGCTGCCGGCAGCGCCCTGTATTTTGTCGCTCGTGGTGATGGCGCTCATGTATTTGCCGATACGCTGAGCGAGCACAATCGCAATGTCGACTGTTACCAGCGCAAGCGTTGTCGATGAATCGGTCATCACCCAGCCCGCGGTCAACGAGTGGTCGCCCATGAATGCTGTACGTGGAAAATTCGTCAGTCTTGAAGGCGGCGAGGGTGCCGGCAAGAGTACGTTGCTCGCCGGTTTGCGCAGCGCGCTTGAGCAGCACGGCGTTGACGTGGTGCAAACGCGTGAACCCGGCGGTACCGCGCTGGGCGAGGCAGTGCGGGCGATCGTGCTGGATCCGGCACTGCACGGCATGGAGGCAGAGGCTGAGTTGTTGCTGATGTTTGCCTCGCGCGCGCAACTCGTGCGCGAAATCATCGAGCCGACGCTGCGTGCGGGTCAGTGGGTGCTGTGCGACCGCTTTGCCGATGCCAGCTATGCCTATCAAGGCGGTGGGCGCGGGCAGCCGCCAGCGCGCATTGCCGAGCTGGAGCGCTGGGTCTGCGGCGGACTGCAACCGGATCTGACCCTGCTGCTGGATCTCCCGGTGGCCATGGGTCGCGAACGCATTGCCGGACGTGGCGGTGCCGATCGCATCGAAGTGGAGGCGGATGCGTTTTTCGAGCGGGTGCGCGCCACCTATCGCGCTCGGGCCGCTGCGGAACCCAGGCGGTTTTGTGTGCTCGATGCCAGTCAGCCGCCCGACGTGGTCCTGCGGGCGGCGATAGCGGCCACCTCAGCGCTGGCGACGGAGTATGCATCGTGACGGCGCTGCCCTGGCACGTTGAAGACTGGGCACGGTTGCAGGCGCGTCGCGAGCGCGATGCATTGCCGCATGCACTGCTGTTGTGCGGCCCCCCCGGCCTGGGCAAGCGCGTATTTGCGCAGCGCTTCGTGCGCGGGTTGCTGTGCGCGCAGCCTGTCGGAGGGGATGCTTGCGGACAGTGTCGAAGTTGTCTGTTGCTGGCAGCCGGCACCCACCCGGACTTGGTTGAGCTGACCTACGGCTTGCGCAAGGACGGCACGCCGCGCAGCGAGATCGTGGTCGACCAGGTCCGTGATCTGTCAGCACGGCTGGCGATGAACAGCCAGTTTGGCGGCTGGCAGGTTGCATGTATCGACCCGGCGGATGCCATGAATCCTGCCGCAGCCAATGCGTTGCTGAAAACATTGGAAGAGCCGTCCACGCATACGCTGTTGATCCTGCTCGCCGACGCGCCGTGGCGTTTGCCGCAAACCATTCGCAGTCGCTGCCAGCGCGTCGACTTTCATCCGCCGGCGGCCGAACAGGCACTGGCGTGGCTGCGCGCGGAAGGGGTGGACGATGGTGCGCTGGCGCTGAGTGCCGCTGGCGGCAACCCGGGACTCGCGCGTGACTGGTCCCGAGACGGTGCGCTGGAACGGCGCAGCGAAGTGCGCAAGGATCTGGCGGCATTGGCGGCTGGGCGTGATGAGCCGGTGACCGTGGTCAAGCGTTGGCTGGAAAGCAAGCCGGCGCAGCGCTTGTGGTTTGCCGCGCAAGCGGCTGCAGACGAACGCGAGGCCCGTGCACTCAAGCACCAGCCGCCGCTTGGCAGCGCCCTGGATGGCGAAGGCCTGGAGCGCTGGTATGCCGCAGCCAATCGCACGCGCGAGAGTCTGCGCGGTCCGCTGCGTGATGATCTGCTGGTGCTTGAGCTGCTGGCGCGCTGGCGCTGATGACCGAGGCCGCGCCCACGCCCCACTGCACGGCGCAGACGCGACTGCTGGTGGTCGCGCCGCATCCGGATGATGAAACCATCGCCACCGGGATGTTGATCCAGCGTGTACGCGCAGCGGGCGGGGTGGTGGACATCCTGCTGCTGACGGATGGCGACAACAACCCGTGGCCACAGCGGTTGCTGGAACGGCGGCTGCATATCGGCGCTGCAGGGCGTGTGCGCTGGGGGCGTCGGCGCCGGGCCGAAATGGCGCAGGCCATGCAGCATCTTGGCGTGGCGGCGGAGCATCTGCACCCGTTTGGCTGGCCTGATCTCGGCCTGGCCGAACTGCTGCTGCAGCCCGACAGTATTGCCGTGCAGACCGTCGCGAGCCTGCTTGCGCAATTGCGTCCCAACCTGTTGGTCATGCCGGCGCTGGCGGATCGACATCCCGATCATGCGAGCGCGCATGTGTTGCTGCGACTGGCGTTGGCGGGTGCCGGTGATCCGCCAGCGCTGTGGACCTATGCGGTGCACGCGATGACCACGAATGCCTCGCCGATTGAATCCGGGGGCACGCCAGCCCAGCGAGCGAACAAGCAGGCGGCGCTCGCCGCGTACGCCAGCCAGATGCTGCTGAGTGGTTCCCGCATGCGGCGGCTTGCCACTCGCGACGAACAATATCTGCCGCTATCGGCGGGCTGCGGCGCAGGTGACGTGCTGCCGTGGCGTCCGCCAGCGTGGCTGGGACCACGCCTGCGGCTGAGCGTGGTCGACGTTCGCGGTGCGCGTAGCTGGCGTTGGTCGCGGGCACCGGTGCGGCGTGACGGACAGGGCGTCACCCATCTGCTTGCATCCGTGGACCACGCTGCGCCGTGTTTCGCGCGGCTCGCGTTGCAAGTGCCGTCCCCGTGGATTTTCGATCATTGGGGATGGTGTGAATTCGGCTGAGCGACTGGCACTCGCGTTTGCGCCCGGTAATCGGGTGACGACGTGACCACGTGTACGCCGCTTGCGTCCGCTTTGCCTGGAAGACGTTTCCGCGCCGTAACGCGAGTACCATCCGGGTATATTGTGTCCTGCGAATGTTGCTTTCGTCAGTGACGGCACCTATGCGCGACATGGATCACAACCTGCTGCCAGGCACGGCCTCCCTGTTGGGCGATGGTCCGTATGCCGCATTGAGCGAGCTTGCCGATCTGGTACAGCGACAACTGGATCCACCAACACTGTATGCGGCAGCAGCTGGTGTGCTTGAGCGCACGTTGGGCAATTTGCTGACGTTCGTGGTGGCCACGGATCGCGAGGGTGATGACTGGCATCGCGAGAGCCCGCAGCACGTCCCTGACGGGTTGCAGGCGCTGTACCCGCAACACCTGCAGTTGCCCTTGACATTGCACGCGTTCTGGCATGGCGAGCCACAGGTCGTGCTGGACGCAAAGCAGCTGCAGGGATCGGCAGCTTTGGTGCGGAGCTATCGACAACATGCCATTGCCGCTACCGCGTTGGTACCCATCCCGGTAGCCGGCGAAGCGCGTGCCGCGTTTTTGCTGCGTGCAGCCAGCGCGGATTTGTTCACCGCCAGGGTCCTGGCTTTCCTGCGGTGTTTCGCGGCAACGATTGGCATGCGGATTGAACTGCATGAACAGCAACAGTTATTGCTGCAATCCGCGCAGAAGCAGGCCGCGCAGCACCGTGCGATGTGCTTGCTGGATTCGATGACCAATCTTGTGGCACACGCACCGAGTGAGGCGCTGTTGCTGGCCGAGACGTGCCGCATCGCGTGTGCCGTGGGCGGTTACGACGTAGCGTGGATCGGGCTGTTGGATGCGACCGGGCGCGAGCTGCAGCTGGCGGCCCAGGCGGGATTGCACGACGGGCCGGCACTGGGAGCCAGATTGGCCATTGACGACATCACGCACGCAGCCGATGCCGCGGTACTTGCCGTCGACAGCGGGCGGGTGCAGTCGTGGCGCGTGACATCGACGACCCCTGCGGGTTGGCCACTGGTTACCCAGGGAGATGAAGTACGTGCGCTGTTGGCGCTGCCGTTGTGTGTCGAGCGCACGGTTGCCGGCGTCGTTGTATTGATCAGCGCCGAGCCGACCCGCTTCACTGTGGCCGAGGTTCGGGTGGCTGCCGAATTGGTCGGCGAGCTGGGGCTTGGCTTGCGCGAGCAACGTGCGGGCGTGGCGCGTCTGGCGGCCGAGCAGGCGTCAGCGCTGCATGTGCAGCAACTGCATGCCGCGCTGTCGGCACCGCATACGGGTGTCATGGTGCTGTCCGCGCAGCAGACCGTGAGTTTTACCAATACGGCGTTTTGCGCGCTGTTCGGCCTGGACACAGAGCCGCAGGAGCTGGAAAACCAGTCGGTCGCTGCGATTCACGCACGCCTGGCGCCAACCTACGCGCTGCCCGAACGGGAGTTGCTGCGCATTGAGGAAATTCTCGCCGCTGGCGTGGCGGTCACCGGCGAGGAAGTCAACGCCAGCGATGGGCGGGTTTTTCTGCGTGATTTCACCCCGATCGTGATTGATGGCGTGGCGCAGGGTTCCTTGTGGCAGTTGCGCGACGTCACGGTGCAGCGGCGCCATGAACTGCGCGTGGAGCAACTGGCATTCTTTGATGAAGTTAGCGGGCTACCCAACCGTCGTCGTCTGTTTGAGTTGCTGGAAGCCGCGCACGCGTCGGCATGGGCACAGCAATCGATGCTGGCTGTCGGCGTGCTGGACATGGATCGGTTCAAGAACGTCAACAATGCTTTGGGCCGTGACGGCGGCGACCATGTGCTGGCGGAGGCTTCGGCGCGCATTCTTGGCCTGCTGCGGCCCGACGACGTACTGGCGCGCTTTGGTGGCGACGAGTTTGCGCTGATCATTTTCGGGCTGGACAGCAAAGAGCAACTGGACGCCATCAGCCGCGTCATCCTGCAGGCATTACGCACGCCGTTCGCCGTGGCTGGTGAACACGTGCAACTGTCCGCCAGCGTGGGCTGGACCATGTTCCCGGTCGACGGCGCGGATGCGGAAGGCCTCGTACGGCATGCCGAGCTGGCACTGTATTCGGCCAAGGAGGAAGGTCGCGACTGCGGCTTGCTGTATGACCCGACGATGGAGGCCGAGCAGCTGCGTCTGCGCGCGATGCGTGAGCGCGTCGCGCATGCGCTGCAGACTTCGCGGTTGCAAGTGCTGTTTCAGCCCATTGTGTATATCGATGGCTTGCCCGGGCGCAATGGTGTGGCGGGCATGGAGGCGTTACTGCGTCTGGATGACACGGGTCTCGGGCTGGTGGAGCCGGCCAAGTTCATGCATGTACTGGACGATTCGCAGCTTGCCCGGCCGATCGGACGTTACGTGTTGGGTGAGGCACTGAAGCAATGCCACGCATGGATGCTGGCGGGCGTGTCGGTTCCGGTGGCAGTCAACATCAGTACGCGACACCTGCTGCATCCGGCGTTCTTCGGCGATATTGATTCCGTGCTGGAAGCCTATCCGGATGTGCTGGACGTGGGTTTTGGCATCGAGGTGACCGAGACCGGCCCCGCGATGGATGAGGCCCGGGCAAAAGTGGTCATTGAAGAGTGTCGCCTGCGCGGCATTCGCGTCAGCCTGGACGATTTTGGCACTGGCAGTGCGTCGCTGAGTCATTTGCAGAAGCTGGATGTGGAGCACATCAAGCTCGACCAGAGTTTCGTGCGCGACATTCTCAGTGACGAGCGCAACATGGCCATTGCCGCAGGCGTCATCACCACCGCACGCATGCTGGCCAAGACCGTGATTGCCGAGGGTGTGGAGACGGCCGAGCAGGGTGATCTGCTGGCCTCGCTCGGTTGCCATCAGTTGCAGGGTTTTTCCATCTCGCGACCCATGCCTTCGGTGGCGGTTCCAGGTTGGGTGACACGTTGGAAGCCACCCCTGTCCTGGGCGCATCTCGTGGATGAACGGCGTACGCTACTGGCCGATCAAGTCGGTGGGCCGCGCGACCCCGCCTGATCGCGCCGATGACCACGCATGCACTCGCGTGTTAGTTTGCCGCCAACCCAACGCCATTGCCGCGTGCACAGCCCGTTCGCGCGGCAGGAGATGCCATGAAACCTGTCGTTGCCCGTCAGGGCATTGTTTCACTGAAGATCAAGGATGCTGCAGAGCTGTACAGCGCGTACATGCCGTTTCTCAAGCGCGGTGGTCTGTTTGCACCGACTGCCCAGCGGCATGCGCTGGGTGATGAGGTCGTGCTCCTGGTGACGCTGGCCGAGGAGACCGAGCGGCTGTCCGTGGTGGGCACTGTCGTATGGGTCAGCCCGGCTGATGCGCAGGGCAATCGCCCGGCGGGGGTCGGCATCCACTTCAATGAGTCCGGTGACGCGGAAGCTGCGCGTGGTCGCATCGAGAATATCCTCGCTGGCGCGCTGAACTCCGAGCGCACTACGCACACCATGTAGCCACTGACATGTGTGTCGGCGTGCGCGACAACCGCAGAAATCAACGCCAAGGCTTGTCGATGTACCTGCGCGCACTGGTACAATACGCAATGACAGGATTCATTGTCAGCGCCCGGACACTACGTGTCCGGAGTGTGCGTTGGCGTGACTGAACGGCGCGTCGCGGTTTGTGCACGAGCGCTGCTGCCTGACCGTCACTGATGCGCCCTCTGGCGCGAGGTATGTTGCATCGTGCTTGCCGAATACTGGCCCGTCTTGTTGTTCATCGTCGTCGCTGCCGGCGTCGGTGTGGTGTTGTTGGTGTTCGGCCTGCTGGCCGGGCCGCGCCGCCCGGAGGCGGAGAAGCTGGCACCCTATGAGTGCGGCTTCGACGCTTTTGAAGACGCACGCATGCGGTTTGACGTGCACTATTACCTGTTGGCGATCCTGTTCATCATCTTCGACCTGGAAATTGCCTTTCTGTTTCCGTGGGCGGTGGTGTTTCAGCAGATCGGTGCGATTGCGATGATCGAGATGGGCTTGTTCCTGCTGTTGCTGATCATCGGCTTCGCCTACGTGTGGAAGAAAGGAGCACTCGAATGGGAGTGATGGATTCCCTCAATGGGATGATGCACAACCCCGACCCGGTCAACCTGGTCGACGACATCCTGCTTCCAGCCCCCGAGGAACCGATGGCGCAGCGTGGTTTTGCCACAGCGCGCATGGATGAACTCGTGAACTGGGCACGCACCGGCTCAATGTGGCCGATGACATTTGGTCTGGCGTGTTGCGCGGTGGAAATGATGCATGCCGGCGCGGCGCGACTGGATCTGGATCGCTATGGTGTGATCTTCCGGCCGAGCCCGCGCCAGAGCGACGTGATGATCGTCGCCGGGACGCTGGTCAACAAGATGGCGCCGGCGCTGCGCAAGGTCTATGACCAGATGCCCGAGCCCAAATGGGTGATCTCCATGGGCAGCTGCGCGAATGGCGGCGGCTATTACCATTATTCGTATTCAGTGGTGCGCGGCTGTGACCGCATCGTGCCGGTGGACATCTACGTACCCGGGTGCCCACCGACGGCCGAGGCGCTGATCCACGGCATCCTGCAGTTGCAGAAGAAAATCCGCCGCACCAGCACCATCGCGCGTTCGTAGAGGTTCTGCCATGTCCGATCTTGTTCCGACCTCGCTGGCCGAGCGTCTTGTTGCGCGGTTTGGTGAGACGCTGGCCGTCACCACGGTGCGCCATGAGACGATTGCCGAGCTGGCCGCGACCGACCTGGTTGCAGTAGCCACGGCACTGCGCGACGAGGCGGATTTCCGTTTCGGGGTGCTGATTGATTTGTGCGGCGTGGACTACCTGGGTTACGGCCAAACCGAGTGGACCACTGACGACGCCACTGGCACGGGTTTCTCGCGCGGGGTGCAGGGCCAGGCGATGGGTCGTTTCAGCTGGGCCGAGCGTCCACGCGGGCGCGATGCGCCACGCCGTTTTGCCGTGTCGATCGAACTGCTGTCGCTGGAACACAACAGCCGTTTGCGCTTGCATGTGTTTTGCGACGACGACACGCTGCCGATCATTCCATCGCTGACTCTGGTCTGGCCGGGGGTGAACTGGTTCGAGCGCGAGGCTTTTGATCTGTATGGCATCATCTTCGATGGTCATCCGGACTTGCGCCGCATCCTCACCGACTACGGCTTTGTCGGCCATCCGTTCCGCAAGGATTTCCCGCTGATCGGCAACGTCGAGGTGCGCTACGACCCCGAGCAGAAGCGCGTGATCTATGAGCCGGTGTCCATCGTGCCGCGCATTGGCGTGCCGCGGGTGATCCGCGATGACGTCGATCTGGTGCAGGCCCGGGCCGAAGCAGCCGACAACTGGCGCGACAATTGAGGCCGGGAACAACCATGCAGGAAATTCGCAATTACACGATGAACTTCGGCCCGCAACATCCGGCCGCACACGGCGTGCTACGCCTGGTGCTGGAGATGGACGGCGAGACGATCGTGCGTGCCGATCCGCATATCGGCCTGCTGCATCGGGGTACCGAAAAGCTCGCGGAGTCCAAGCCATTCAACCAGTCCATCGGCTACATGGATCGGCTCGATTACGTGTCGATGATGTGCAACGAGCACGCCTATGTGCGCGCCATCGAGACCCTGTTGGGCATCGAGGCACCCGAGCGTGCGCAGTACATCCGCACCATGTTTGACGAGATCACGCGCATCCTCAATCACCTGATGTGGCTGGGCTCCAACGGCCTGGATCTGGGGGCGATGGCGCTGTTCCTGTACGCGTTCCGCGAGCGTGAGGAACTGATGGATGTCTACGAGGCGGTGTCTGGCGCACGCCTGCACGCAACTTATTACCGTCCGGGCGGCGTGTATCGCGACCTGCCGACGCAGATGTCGAAATATCGCGAGTCGCCGTGGCACAAGGGCAAGGACCTCAAGCGCATCAACAGCTGGCGCGAAGGGTCGTTGCTGGATTACCTGGACGCGTTCACCGCTGATTTCCCGACCAAGGTGGACGAGTACGAGGAACTGCTCACACCCAACCGCATCTGGAAGCAGCGCACGGTCGGCATCGGCGTCATCAGTCCGGAGCTGGCCCAGCAGTGGAGCATGAGCGGCGTGATGCTGCGCGGCTCGGGCATCGAGTGGGACCTGCGCAAGAAGCAGCCGTATGCCAAGTATGCCGAGATGGATTTCGACATCCCGGTCGGCACCAATGGCGACTGCTACGACCGCTATCTGGTGCGCATTGCCGAGATGCGCCAATCGAACCGGATCATCCGCCAGTGCGTGGCGTGGCTGCGCGCCAACCCCGGCCCGGTGATCGTGAAGAATTTCAAGGTTGCCCCGCCCAAGCGCATGGAAATGAAGGAGGACATGGAAGCCATGATCCATCATTTCAAACTGTTCACCGAAGGCTACTGTGTGCCAGCCGGCGAGACCTACGCCGCAGTCGAGGCGCCAAAGGGGGAGTTTGGCTGCTACCTGATTTCCGATGGTGCGAACAAGCCGTTCCGTGTGCACTTGCGCGCGCCCGGCTTCGCCCATCTTTCCTCCATGGACACCGTGGTGCGCGGGCACATGCTCGCCGACGTGGTGGCCATGATCGGTACTTATGACCTCGTGTTCGGCGAAGTGGATCGCTGAGCCGGCACGACGGGAGAAACGCATGAAATCCACCGGACATTTTGAACAGGTCAAGAACGTCGACCCCCTCGTCGTGCTCACTGCGCCCACGCGCGAGCATATCGATCACTGGGTCGCAAAGTTCCCGCCGGAGCGCAAGCGCTCGGCGTTGATCCAGGCGTTGTTTGCCGCGCAGGAACAGAACCACGGCTTCCTCACCGATGAGCTGATCACGGCGGTGGCGAAGTATCTGGAGGTGCACCCGATCTGGGCCTACGAAGTGGCCAGCTTTTATTCGATGCTGGAGACCAAGCCGGTTGGACGCAACAATGTCGCGATCTGCACCAACATCTCGTGCTGGCTGAATGGCGCGGAGGATCTGGTGCGTCATTGCGAAGCAAAGCTTGGCGTCAAGGTCGGCGAGAGCACGCCGGATGGCCGTATATATCTGAAGCGCGAGGAAGAGTGTGTTGCCGCGTGCGCGTGTGCGCCGGTGATGACCGTCAACGGTCATTATCACGAGCGCCTGACGATCGAGTCAGTCGACAAGATTCTGGACGGGTTGGAGTAAGGCATGGCCGTCGGACCCGCACCCAAGGAACACCAGGTTGTCTACACCACGCTGCATTTCGACAAGCCGTGGGCGATGGACAGCTATCTGCAGGTTGGTGGCTACGTCGCGTGGAAAAAGATCCTCGCCGAGAAGCCCGACCCCAAGACACTGATTGACGAACTCAAGCGCAGCAATCTGCGCGGGCGCGGCGGCGCGGGCTTCCCCACTGGCCTGAAATGGTCGTTCATGCCGCAGGGCACGATGCAGAAGTACATCCTGTGCAACTCGGACGAATCCGAGCCGGGCACCTGCAAGGACCGCGACATCCTGCGCTATAACCCGCATGCGGTGATCGAAGGCATCGCGATTGCGTGCTACTGCACCGGTTCCACCGTGGCTTACAACTACCTGCGTGGCGAATTTCATCACGAGCCATTCGAGCATTGTGAGGAAGCGCTGGCCGAGGCCTACGCGGCTGGCTTGCTGGGCAAGAACATCCAGGGCAGCGGCGTGAATGTGGATATCCACAACGCGCTCGGTGCCGGCGCGTACATCTGCGGCGAAGAGACGGCGTTGATGGAGTCATTGGAGGGCAAGAAGGGCATGCCGCGCTTCAAGCCGCCGTTCCCCGCTGGCTTCGGCTTGTACGGCAAGCCGACGACAATCAACAACACCGAAACGTATGCGTCAGTGCCGTCGATCCTGCGCAATGGCGCGGATTGGTTCCTCGCGCAAAGCAGGACCAAGAATGGCGGCCCGAAAGTGTTTTCCGTGTCCGGTTGCGTGCAGCATGGCGGCAATTTCGAAGTGCCACTGGGTACCACCTTTGACGAGTTGCTGGAGATGGCGGGCGGCCTGCGCCCGGGGCGCACGCTCAAGGGCGCGATTCCCGGTGGCGCGTCGATGCCGGTGCTCAACGCCGAGCAGCTCAAGGGGTTGCCGATGGATTACGACACCTTGAAGGCGCTGCACACCGGCTTGGGTTCGGGCGCGATCATGGTGCTGGATGACAGCGTGTGCACGGTCAAGTTGACCTGCCGCATTTCCCGCTTCTACCACCAGGAATCCTGCGGTCAGTGCACGCCGTGCCGGGAAGGTACGGGTTGGATGCACCGGGTGCTGCAGCGCATTGTCGCCGGCCAAGGCACGGTGGAAGACCTGCATCGACTGAAGACCGTGGCCGGGCAGATCGAAGGCCACACCATTTGCGCTTTTGGCGAGGCCGCTGCGTGGCCGGTGCAGGGTTTCCTGCGTCAGTTCTGGAACGAGTTCGAATATTACGTGACCAATGGCCGTTCGCTGGCCGAAGACCACATGGCTGAAGTCAACGCTGGGGTGGTGGCATGAGCGCGCAGCCCACACCCGCCGCACCGGATCTGGTGCACATCGAAATTGACGGCAAGCCCACGGCCATCCGCAAGGGCGCGATGATCATCGAGGCCGCCGACGCCATTGGCATAAAGATCCCGCGCTTCTGCTATCACCGCAAACTGCCGATCGCCGCGAACTGCCGCATGTGCATGGTCGAAGTGGAGATGGGCGGGCGCCCCGCGATGAAGGGCTCGCCCGCCTGCGCCACGCCGGTAGCGGAAGGCATGAAGGTGCTGACGCGGTCGAAGATGGCGCTGCAGTTTCAACGTGACGTGATGGAATTCCTGTTGATCAACCATCCGCTGGATTGCCCGGTATGTGATCAAGGTGGTGAGTGCGAGCTGCAGGATCTGGCACTTGGTTACGGGCGCAGCGTGTCGCGTTTCACCGAAGGCAAACGGGCGGTGGCCGACGAAAACATCGGACCGCTGGTAGCGACGAAGATGACGCGCTGCATCCACTGCACGCGCTGCGTACGTTTCACCAGCGAGATTGCCGGTAGTTACGAACTCGGTGGCATGAGCCGCAACGACGACATGCAGATCGGCACCTACATCGGCAAGACCGTGGAGACCGAGCTGTCCGGCAACATCATCGATGTGTGCCCGGTTGGTGCGCTGACGGACAAGGTGTTCCAGTTC
>DATCWU010000059.1:0-1214 GCA_036566165.1 Rhodanobacter sp.
CGTCGATGCCGGTGGCGGGACTCCGCGCATTGCGGTGACCCTGGATACCGGCGGCACCGTGTTTGCCAACTACCTGAGCGGCTCCGGCAGCAACGCCCTGGTGTTCCGCCTCGCGGTGGCGAATGGCCAGTTGGACGCCACCGGCATCAGCCTTGGTGGCAGCATCGATACGAACGGCGGCAGCATTCATGACGCCGCGGGCAACGGCGTCGTCGCCACGCTAAGCGGCGTGGCGGCGACGGCCGGCGTGCAGGTGGACGCCGTCGCGCCGACCGTAACCGGCGTCAACGTGCCGCGGGACGGTCACTACAACGCGGGCGATGTGCTTGCCTTCAGCGTAACCACCAGCGAAGCGGTATCGGTGGATACCGGCGGAGGCACACCGCGGTTGGCGCTGGATGTGGGCGGTCACCTCGTCTACGCCGACTACGTGTCCGGCTCCGGCAGCGACACGCTGGTGTTCCAGTACACGGTGCAGGCGGGTGACAACGACATCGGTGGCGTCGTGACGGGCACAGCCGTCGATCTCAACGGCGGTCATGTGCGTGACGCAGCCGGCAACCTCCTGGTGCCGGCGTTGACCCGCGTGGCCGACAGCGCTGGCGTGGTGGTTGACACCGTGGCGCCCCAGCTCGTCACGATCACCCGCGATGCCACCGACCCCATGGCGGGCCGGCAGGATCTCAACTACACGGTGACCTTCGACGAAGACGTCAGTGGGGTCGACGCCAGCGATTTCCTGCTTACCGCCACGGGCAACGCGCACGCCACGATCGGTGCGGTCAGTCGCGTGAACGGTCATACCTATGTGGTGACCTTGCAGAACGTGGGCGGTACCGGCGGCCTGCAGTTGGGCCTGGTGGCCGACGGAAGCGCGGTCGTGGATGCCGCCGGCAATGCCCTGGCCATCAGTGCGAACAGTGCCATCGAGCTCGTTGGCGGTGTAACGCCAGTGATCGTGCCCCCCTCCGATAGCCTGCCCACGGCGCCGAACTTCCATATCGATCAGGCCTCCGTAGGGATGCTGGCGCTGACCCCAGTGCAGCGCAGCGAGTTGCCCACGATCTTCTTCGGTGAGGCTGCGCCGCTGCGCGCACTGGATACCTCGACGCATCCGATCGGCGGCGTGCTCGACGGCTTGATGGCGCTGGCGGATACGCAGCGCGCGTTGGATGCCGTTGCACGCGACAGTTTCGTGCTGCCGCCGGTACGCG
>DATCWU010000063.1:0-2499 GCA_036566165.1 Rhodanobacter sp.
CCCTACTGGAACGCCTTCTGGCTCGACCCGGAATTCACCCTGTCGTAGGAGCCCGCTGCGGGCGATGCTTTTCTTTTCGGATTCGCAAAAGCATCGCCCGCCAGCGGGCTCCTACGGTGAAGTGAATTCCGGGTCGAGCCAGAAGGCGTTCCAGTAGGGATAGTCAAGGGCGCTCTTGGCGAGTCCGGCGCGGAGCGGATTGGCCACGACGTATCGCGCGGCCTGTCGGACATCTTCGTCGGCACGCAAGGCATGGTCGTGAAAACTGCGATCCCAGATCCGCTCGTCCATCGCGCACGCTGCGTGCAGCGCACGGGTGACATTGGCTTTGAAGCGGTTCATGACCCGTGCAAGTGGCTCGTTGCCAAGTTGCAGCAGGCCGTGCCAGTGGTCCGGCATCAACACCCACGCCAACAAGCGGGCATCGCCCCAGGTGGAGTCCGCGTGGATGACCTGGCTGACGATACGCGCGCACGCCGGCTCCGCGAACAGGCGCCGGCGATGGCGCGTGGTCGTCGTCAACAAGTAGATCTGGCCGGGGGTGGAAACGCGACCCTGGCGCAGGGCGCGGCGACCGTTGGCGGGAAAAAATGGCATGCACCCATGTTGTCCGGACGTCCCGTCCGCACCCATCACCAGACAGCATCCACTCATGTCAGCGCTCGATACCATTTCGTGTAGGAGCCCGCTGGCGGGCGATGCTTTTCGTTCGGGATTCGGGTTTCGGGTTTCACAAAAGCATCGCCCGCCAGCGGGCTCCTACGATCTTTCCTCGATAACGTGGCGGGCGGCTTCGCCACCGCGCACGGCGCTGGTCACCAGGCGCTTGTCGAAGGTGGCGAGACGACCGCCGCGTTGCACGGCGAGCGCCAGCAACCAGGTGTCGGTGACCTGGCCGGAGGACAGCAGGCGACTGCGATCCACCAGCGGCGAATCGAGCAGGCTGAGGTCGGCTGGCCACCACACATGCCCGGGCTGACTGCAAAGTTCCGACAGCAACTCCGCCGCCAGCGCGGTGGTGGCGACCGCGTTGCCATAGCGCGGATGCGACATGATGCGCAGCGCGCCATTCTGGGTCAGGTTGCAACTGGCCCACGAACGGCGTGCGGTGGCAAACCACTCATGCGCCAGTGCGTGATGCAAGTGGGTGGGGTCAAGCAAGGCAAGCAGGACGTTGACGTCCAGCAGCCAGGTCGTCTCCCGTCCGAGCCCGAAGGCACGGGCTTCGCGCACGCCTGGCCCGGCCTTGCGACTCATGGCGACCACGGCGCATCGTCGCGCAGTTCGTTGATCTCTTCGAGCGTCATCGGCTTGGCATCCGGGCGCACCGGCATCAACCGAATACCATTGCGGTACGTCGGCGCCGGTGCGACCGGCGCCAAGCCGCGGCGAGCCAGTTCCGAGACAACCTCGCCCAGCGTTTTGTCCTGCTGCTGCGCCAAGGCGCGCGCGGCTGCCAGTACGTCTTCATCGAGTCTGAGGGTGGTGCGCATGTTCGCCTCATGTTGCGCGTGCGTCGACGGCATGACATCAAGCATCAAACATCACGCATCAAACGTCAAGTGGACTTGGCGCACCGCCTTGGCCTGACCGCCCCTGCACGGATACCCATCTCCGTAGGAGCCCGCTTGCGGGCGATGCCTCGCGAATTCCCAAAAAGCATCGCCCGCCAGCGGGCTCCTACGGCGACGCGGTGAGAGCCCGTAGTTGCGCAATGGCACCTGCCCTTGCGGGCTGAGACCGTATCGGGCCCACACAGCCAGCGCTCAGCCGGTGTTCTGCAGACCGGCCGAGACGCCGTTGACGCAGGCGACCAGCGCGTGGAGCAAGGCGTCATCGGCGCGCTGGCCGGCCCGCCAACGGCGCAGCAGATCCACCTGCAGCAGGCTCATCGGATCAACGTACGGATTGCGCAAGCGGATCGACGCGGCCAGACGCGGGTCGCCCTGCAGCAATGCTTCGCTGTGTTTGAGTCGCAATAAACCATCGCGCGTGCGTACGAACTCGCCGTGGATCAAGGCGAAAAACTCGGCGTGCAATGGGCCGGACAGCGTCGAGAAGGCTTCGGCAATATCCAGATCGCACTTGGCCAGCACCATCTCCACGTCATTCAGTGCGTTGTTGAAGAATGGCCAGTCACGCGCCATTTCGCTCATGGCTTCGGCGCCGAACCGCTGCACGCCGTATTCCAGCGCGCTGCCCAAACCGTACCAACCGGGAACGATGGCGCGGCACTGGGTCCACGCAAACACCCAGGGGATTGCGCGCAAATCCTGCACGCCATGCATGCTGCGGCGGCTGGCCGGGCGCGAACCGAGGGTCATCTGCTCGATCACGTCAATCGGCGTCGCGCTGCGGAAATAATCGACAAAGTGTTCGCGCTCGACGAAGGCGCGATAGGTTTGCCGGCTGCATGCGGACAGCGCATCCATGTACGGACGCCAGCGTTCCTCGTGTGGCTCGGCCGCGCGCGGACGCAAGCTGGCGCGCAGCACGGCG
>DATCWU010000068.1:0-2459 GCA_036566165.1 Rhodanobacter sp.
ACCGCGTGCCTCGCATCCGGACTCCGTCGCAGCTGGCGCATAGGCAACGTATGACACAAGTTATAACTTGGGCCGGAGACCACCGTGAAACCGAAGATCTCACCAAAAAACGCGTGAATGCGCCGCGGGCGCGCCATGCACGCTGAAACTGACCAGACATCACACGCCATTTCGCGCCGTACCCGGATTACGCTCCTCACCGCAGGCACAGCGGCGATCAGGGCCGTAACCTGAATAACCACGTAAAGCGGCACAGCGGCAGCGGGCCATCGACATCGTCGCGACCAGCATCCCTGAGCCAGGATACGTCGAGATTCAACCGGTCCCGTTCCGGCTCTACCGTAGCCTGGTTAATCTTCGCTGATCCCCTGTCCATTCCCGAGGCTTGCGCATGCACCCCAGCGACCTGTTCGACCTATCCGGCAAGATCGCACTCGTCACCGGTGCCAGCCGCGGCATCGGGGCCGAAATTGCCAAACTGCTCGCCAGCCACGGCGCGCACGTCATTATCTCCAGCCGCAAGCAGGCGGATTGCCAGCGCGTGGTCGACGAGATCGTCACGGCGGGTGGAGCAGCTGAAGCGTTTGCCTGTCACATCGGCGAGCTGGAGCAGATCGCCACACTGTTCGCTCATGTCGAACAGGTGCATGGACGTCTGGACGTCCTGGTCAACAACGCCGCCACCAACCCCTACTTCGGCCCGATCACCGAAACTGATCCAGCAATTTTCCAGAAGACAGTGGACGTGAACATCCGCGGTTATTTCTACATGTCCAGTCATGGCGCGAAGTTGATGGCGCAGCACGGTGGCGGCTCGATCATCAACATCGCTTCGGTCAACGGCGTGGTACCGGGTTTTCAACAGGGCATCTATTCGATCACCAAGGCCGCAGTGATCTCGATGACCAAGGCCTTCGCCGTGGAATGCGCGCAGGCCGGCGTGCGCTGCAATGCGCTGCTGCCAGGCCTGACCGATACGAAATTCGCCTCGGTGCTGGTAAACACGCCAGCGATTCTCCAGCAGGCGCTGGCCCACGTGCCGATGCGACGCGTGGCGCAGCCCGCGGAAATGGCCGCGGCCGCGCTGTACCTCGCTTCGGCGGCCTCGTCCTACACCACCGGCGCAGTGCTGAATGTCGACGGCGGCTACCTGTCAGTCTGAGCCACCCGCTCGCGGTGTTTCTCCATGACTGTGGTATCCACACTGCACTGCCGGAACGAAGCTGCAAGCGTCGGTGGCTGCGGGCTGGTGGCTGCTGACTGGGCTGCGCCACCGCGCTTCGCACGGCGAGCACCGCCCGCCGAGCACCGCAGCGTGGCCGGCGGCGTTCTGAGCGATCGGGTCAAGAGCTTCCCCCTCACCCAACCCTCTCCCCCGGCAAAGCCAGGGGGAGGGAGCAGGAGCGGCGATACCGAGACGTTCGGCCGGTTGAAACTGACGTCGCCGTCGACCGGGTTGCACTGGCACGAGCGGGACAACCTTTTGTCGATCCCGGCTCACTGCCGCGCACCGGTACCAGGTACGGCTGCGGACAATCGTTGACTACGCGGCAGCTGCAACCAATCGCTCAGGCAACGCTCCCCGATGGCGCGTTCACCAGTTTATTGGTGCAGGCGAGTGACGTGCAGCGGCATATGCGCGCGAAAAGCGCGCAGCACAACTCTCGCCCGACCCCAACGCGCGTGCCGGCAGGCTGGCCGCCACCATGGGAGGGACCGGCCTGGTCGCGACCGACACCCGCTGAAGCTCATTGCCGGGATCAGACAGCGGCCTGACCCGCACCGGCTGGTGGCGCTCGCTGGTGTCACTCATGAGCGCCATGCGGCACTCGTTATGGCGCAGCAAGAAGTGGATTGCCCGTTCGGGCGCCGAATTCCTGACACTGGCGTAATCGATGATTTCTTCCATGGTTTCTCGACATCGCTGAGTTCAACAGTTCGCCACGACTAAAGCAGTATTCGTGCCAGCGACACGCAACTGACAAAGGGAGGGCGGATGTCCGGAGTCAACGGAAAGCCCAGCAAGGAGAGAGGCCAACCCGCTTACCCCGCACCGGAAACCCGAATAGAGCAACGAACCACTGTGGCCGCAATGTTCGGAACGGCCAGATCAAGAGCCCCCTCACCCCAACCCTCTCCCCTGCAGAGCCGGGGGGAGAGGGAGCAAGGCAGTGGGCCACTGGCGCGCAGGACGGGGGCGCGGGTCAGGCGTCGATGCTTTCCACTCCGCGGATGCCACGGATGCCGAGGCCGGGGGCGGCCGATACCGTGATGTTCGGCCCGGCGAAGTCAACGCCGCCGTCGACCGGGTTGAACTGGCACAGGGCCGGGCCGTCCAGATCGACGCGGGTGATCACGCCAGCCCTGGCCACGGCGACGTGGGCGGCGGCGGCGACGCTGATGCTGGTTTCAATCATGCAGCCCATCATGCATTGAACGCCATGCAGCGCGGCAATGTC
>DATCWU010000076.1:0-2318 GCA_036566165.1 Rhodanobacter sp.
CGGCTGCAGCTGCTCGATCCGCGGCTGGTTCTGCAGCGTGGCTACGCCTTGCTGACCGATGCCCGGTCGGGCCAGCCGGTGACCTCGGTGGCGCAGGTGCTGCCGGGCCAGCTGCTGCATGCCGCCCTTGCCGATGGCACGGTTGATCTGCAGGCCGTGCCCGGTGGGAGCAATCCTCCCTAGAATCGGTTGTTCGCAAACCAAGAAACCCAGACTGAGGAAGAAGAGCCATGGAACACGTCCTGCCCCCCCTGCCGTACCCCATCGACGCGCTGGCCCCGCACTACTCGCGCGAGACCCTCGAGTACCACCACGACAAGCACCACAGTGCCTACGTGGCGAACTTGAACAAGCTGCAAAAGGGCACCGAGTTCGAGAACATGTCGCTTGAGGACATCATCAAGAAGTCGTCCGGCGCCGTGTACAACAATTCCGCCCAGGTGTGGAACCACACCTTTTTCTGGAACTGCATGAAGCCCAATGGCGGCGGCGAGCCCACCGGCGCGCTGGCCAAGGCGATCAGCGGCAAGTGGGGCAGCTACCAGGCCTTCCGCGAAGCCTTCGTCAAGTCGGCCACCGGCAACTTCGGCTCCGGCTGGACCTGGCTGGTGAAGAAGGCCGACGGCAGCCTGGACATCGTGAACACCGGCGCCGCCGGCACGCCGCTGACCACCGATGACCACGCGGTGCTGACGGTGGACGTGTGGGAACACGCGTACTACATCGACTACCGCAACCAGCGCCAGAAGTTCGTCGAAACCTACCTCGACAAGCTGGTGAACTGGGACTTCGTGGCGAAGAACTTCGGTTAACAGCCGAACAGCCGAACAACCGAACGCAGAGGGCGCAAAGGTTACGCAGAAGTCGCAAAAGAACAGCCCTTGCACTAAAGGATCCTTCGGGATCCTTTATTTTTTCCGGGTTCCTTTTGCGTCCTTTGCGTAACCTCTGCGTGGCGGATTCAACCGGTGATCGCAACGGTCTCAGCGAGTGTAGCGGCTGGGGTTCTGTAGCCGAGGGTCTTTCGAGGGCGGGTGTTGAGCCGGTCGGCCACCGCGTCGAGATGTTCCTGGGTAAAGCCAGACAGGTCTGTGCCTTTGGGGAAGTACTGGCGCAGCAGGCCATTGGTGTTTTCGTTGGATCCGCGCTGCCAGGGGCTGCGGGGATCACAGAAATACACCTGCACGTCCGTAGCCACGGTGAACTGCTTGTGCGCCGCCATTTCCTTGCCCTGATCCCAAGTGAGAGTAGCCATCAGGCCCTCAGGTAGCCGCTGGACCTGCTGGGTCAGTGCGTTCACCACGGTGGCAGTTTCCTTGTTCTCCACGCGAACCAGCAGCACATAGCGCGAGCGGCGCTCCACCAAGGTGGCAATGTGGGTGTTTCTCGAACCCGAGATCAGGTCGCCTTCCCAGTGGCCAGGCACGGCCCGATCCTCGGCCTCGGCGGGGCGCTCGCGGATGCAGATCGCATCCACGATGCCGCCAACGCGCCCCTTCAGGGTCGAAGTCTTGCCGCGCCGCATAGCGCGGCCGCTGCGCAGGTGACTGATCAGCTCCTTTTTCAGCACTCCGCGCGCCTGGATAAACAGGCTGCGGTAAATCGTCTCGTGCGAGATTTGCATGGCCGGCTCATTGTGATGAATCACCTTCAGCCAGCCAGAGATCTGTTGCGGAGACCAGTCATGCTGCAGTCTCTGGGCAATGACATCGCGCAGCCTGTCATTGCTGGCCAGCACGCACGCCTTGGGCCGCTGCGCCTGCTTGCGCGCTCTCTGGTCGGCAGCCGCCGCCCGGTACGCCTGGGCTCCACCATTACGGCAGATCTCGCGGCTTATCGTCGAGGGACTGCGGCCCAACTGCCGCGCCAGCTGCCGCACTGAGGTCCCGGCCACCAGACCGCGGGAGATCTCCTCGCGCTCTTGCTCACTGAGGTGGCGAGCCGAGCGTACGCGCTGCCGCGGCGCCACTCCACCGCAGGCTTGCAGGGCATCAAACACTGAGCTCTTAGCCCGACCTCCTAGCGCCGCGCCGATCTCGGCTAGCGTCTGACCCTCTTTCCACCTAGCCCACAGCTCCCGGGCTTCTTGAAAGTTCAGGCGTCTTTTGCGTCTTGCCATTCTGGTCCTTGAAACATCATGTTGGGCGATGATGTTGCATTGACCGGTTGAATCCGCCACGCAAAGGTTACGCAGAGGACGCAGAAGGTCAGCCAAGAAGGAGGTGGAATCCATCAGGCTTGCGGTTTCTTTTGCGACTTCTGCGAAACCTTTGCGCCCTCTGCGTTCTGGTTGTCCGTTTGCGTGTGCGTTCCAACTT
>DATCWU010000078.1:0-12212 GCA_036566165.1 Rhodanobacter sp.
CGGTGCTATCACCGCGCAAACCACGCCGTGCGCCCGGCACTTACATTCGCGGGGCGGCCGTGAAGGAGCTGTGTCGTTGTTGACATCCCGAACGTTGACCGGGTTCCCCAGCCTGACTGGCCAGCAGGCGCGCGCGTTGCATCTGGCCGCGCAGGGTTTGTTGCAACCATTGCGTCGTCGCCCGGGTCGCAGCGACTTGCTGGCCACCATTGAGCGCATGCGGTTGTTGCAGATTGACTCGATCCATGTCGTGGCCCGTAGTGCGTATCTGGTGCTGCATGCGCGCCTTGGCGATTACCCGGCGCAGTGGCTGGATGATGCTCTGGAAGGCGGTCGCGTGGCCGAGTGCTGGGCACATGAGGCCTGCCTCGTGGCAGCTGCCGACGTAGCGTGGCATCGCCATCCCGGCAATCGGCGCGCGCAACACTGGGCGCAACGCAACGCGGCGCGCACCTATGCCGCGCAGCGTGATCCGATGCAGGCGCTGTTGCGCGCCATCGCGCATTCCGGCCCGGTACGGGCGGCGGATTTTGCGCGTCTGGCTGGTGCTGACGAGCCCAAGTCGGGCTGGTGGGAGTGGAAGCCGGAGAAGCGCTGGCTGGAGGCGTGGTTTGCACTGGGTGAATTGATGATCACCCGACGCGAGGGTTTTCAGCGCGTCTACGACCTCAGCGCGAATGTGTTGGCGCAACTTGATCCACCCCTGGATCAAGCGGTTGCGGTGCTGGACCCGGCCGCAGTGCGCGAGCGCTTCGTGCTCGACAGTGTGCGGGCTCTTGGCGTGACCCGCGCCGGCTGGATCGCCGATTACTATCGACTGCGTCCGGCGGTCACGGACGCGGAGCTGGCACCGTTGCTGGCGAGTGGGCAATTGCTGCAAGTGGCGGTGCACGGCTGGAAGTCCGCAGCCTATGTGCATCGCGATCACGCGTCGCTACTGGAGGCCGCGCAGCGCGGTCGCTTGCGGGCCACGCATACCGCATTGCTGTCGCCGTTTGACCCAGTGGTGTGGGACCGCGCGCGGGTAAGCGAGATGTTTGGTTTCACTTACACCCTCGAGTGCTACACGCCAGCGCCGCGACGTCGTTATGGCTACTTCGTGTTGCCGATCCTGCACCGTGGGCGACTCATCGGCCGGCTCGATGCCAAGGCGCAGCGTGCGCGCGGGATCTTCGAGGTCAAGGCGTTGTTCCTTGAGGAGGGCGTGCCGGTGGAGCCGCGCCTGCTGCGCGAGTTGGCCGCGGCCATTGTCGCGACTGCGCGCTGGCATGGCACGCCGCAGGTGCAACTGGACGCGACGCAACCACCCGAATTGGCCGCTGCGCTACGTGCGTGCTGGGCGTGACGGGTCAGTCAGTGGGCGGGTGGTCCGTGTCGCGTTCAGGGTGAGCTGGTCGCTGGCGCCGGGCCTGGTGCACACGCCTTGCCGTGCAATGCCTCGCGCAACTGCGTTGCCAGTGAGTTGCAGCGATTGGCCAGTTGCGGGCGGATGTTGGCATCCATGGAATCGCGCAGCAGGCTTGTGCGCATGGCTTCGTAGCGCGATTGCAGCTGCTCGGGCGCATAGATCTGCGCCGCGCGGTGACAGGCCAGGTAGCTCGACAGGTAGTCATCGCAGGCGGCGATGCCGGTCCGCTCCGGCAGCTTGGCGGACACCGTCGGGGTGGTGTTCGCGGTGCGTGCTGCGGCCTTGCGCGCGCGCGTCGCGGTACGCGTGGCGGGAGCCGTTGACGTGCTGGAGGGTGGCGGCGTGGTCGCGGTGCGGGCCGGTGCTGTCGTCTTGTTGTGTGCACAACTGGCCAGCAACACGCTGGCGGCGATCGCGCCAAGGGCGATACGAAACGGGATGGGCATCAGACACTCCTTGGGATTGACTCCGGAGACAAGGTCGGCGGCGGTCGGGTTGGCGCGCCATGGGCGGAGCTACCTGCCGAGTTGACAGGGTAATGGCATGAATATGCCGCGGCTTGGTCAATATTATGTGAATGCCAATCGTGGGCTGGCTGAGTCGCGCCTCCGTTTGCCGGCGAAGTGGGTAATTGCGGAGCCCGCGGCGCGCCGTGAGCCATGGCGGTCAAGGATTGCCACGGCGCGGGGGCAAGGGTCCCGGCCAAGCCGCAGGCAGCCGGCAGCGGGCTGCGTACTGGTTCGCGCTGCTGGGCGAAGCCGCCTTGCTGCGCGGCCTCGGCATCCGCTCTGCCTGCCGATTGGTGCGGCCTGAGGCCGGCTCAGCCCGATCGGGAACCGCCTCCGGTGCGGGCTCGAACTGTGCCTCTTGACAAATCACCAATGACCAAAAAATCCGTTATGCTTGGCCTGCTGCGTCTGCTCGGCGACACGCGTGCACGGTAAGGATTCTGTGTGATCCCCATCGTTACACCCGATCTCGGCATGCTCAGTAAGTTGCTGGCCTGCAAGGGCCGCTTTTTCTCAGCGTCAAGCATGGATCGGAGTTAGTTATGTCGGATCGCGAAGTAGGTACAGTCAAGTGGTTCAATGATGCCAAGGGCTTTGGTTTCATCAGCCGTGATGGCGGCCCGGATGTGTTCGTGCATTTCCGTGCCATCACTGGTTCTGGCTTCAAGAGTCTGCAGGAAGGCCAGAAAGTGAGTTTCAAGGTTGTCCAGGGCCAGAAGGGCTTGCAGGCAGAGGACGTTACACCGGCTTGATCGCCAACGATGCAGGAAGAGGGGCTGGCATGTGCTGGCCCCTTTTGGTTGGCGCGTGTTGCCGGGAGGGAGCTTCTGGACACTACTGATGGTGACGTTGCCGTTGGCGACGCCTTGGTGTTGCCCGCAAGCGGCGCATCTTTGGTCCGGCAGACGCTGCCAGTAGTCACTGCCGATGGTGCGCGCTTCGAGTTGTTGTGCATTGCGCCGGCAGGTACGTGGCGACACGCGCTGTACTGGTTGCCTGCGCTCGGTATATCGGCACGGCGTTATCTGCCGCTGGCGGAAGCATTGGCTGCGCGTGGCATTGCGGTGGTCATCCACGAGTGGCGCGGCATCGGTTCCAGCAGCCGACGGGCCGGTCGGCAATGCAATTGGGGCTACCGCGAAATTCTGGAGGACGACGTGCCGGCCGCGCACGAGGTCTTGCGCGCCCGCTGGCCGCAAGTGACGTGGTGCCTGGGTGGCCACAGTCTGGGTGGCCAAATCGCCATGTTGCGGGCAGCGCTGGCGCCAACGGAGTACGCCGGCATCGTGCTGGTTGCGAGCGGCGCGCCCTATTGGCGTCAGTTCCGGCGTAAGTGGTTGCTGGCGGCTGCTTTTGTCCTCGCGCCGTGCCTGGCGTGGTTGTGCGGTTATCTACCCGGCCGGCGGATTCATTTCGGTGGCCGGGAGGCGCGCGGTGTCATTGCCGACTGGGCGCGTACCGGCCGCAGCGGTCGCTACACCGTGCGCGGGTTTGCAGTCGACCTGGAGCAGGCGCTGGCCGAGTTGCGTACGCCGGTGCTGGGGTTGCATCTGGCAGACGATTGGCTGGGCCCGGCACGATCGCTGCACTATCTGCTGGGCAAGGCGCCACTGGCGCGGCGTGACGTGGAGACTCTCGATGCGCCGGCGCTCGGCGTGGCGGCGGCGACCCATTTTGCCTGGATGCAGACACCACAAACGGTGGCTGCCCGCAGCGCCCGCTGGATCCACGCCTTGCCCGCGAGCGCACATGGATGCTTGAGTTGATGCCAGGATGGCAGCATGTCACAGGGCTGGTCGGTATCGGACATCCTGCGTGAAACTTTTTGCCCCGCTCCCGCAACGCAGTGTCGTTTTGCGCAATCGTCTCGTGGTCTCGCCGATGTGCCAGTACTCGGCAGTGGATGGTATGCCGGACGACTGGCATCTGGTGCATCTGGGCAGTCGTGCGGTGGGTGGGGCAGGTGCCGTGCTGGCCGAAGCCACGGCCATATCCGCGCCCGGACGCATCTCGCCAAGCGACACTGGCCTGTGGAACGACGCGCAAATGCATGCGTGGCAACCCATCGCGCGCTTCATCACCGCGCATGGGGCGGTGGCCGGCATGCAACTGGCGCATGCCGGGCGCAAGGCCAGCACCTGGCGCCCGTGGGAAGGGCATGGTGCGTTGCCAGTCGACCACGGGGCGTGGCCCACGATAGCGCCGTCGGCGCTGCCGTTTTATACGGATGCGCCTGCTCCCGACGCACTGGACGCCGCAGGCATTCGTGGCGTGATCGCGGATTTTCGCGCCGCGGCACAGCGCGCCCTGACTGCTGGCTTCGAGTTGCTCGAGCTGCATGCCGCACATGGTTATCTGTTGCACCAGTTTCTCTCGCCGTTGAGCAATCAGCGCAGCGACGAGTACGGTGGCAGTTTCGTCAATCGCACGCGGCTCGTGCGCGAAGTGGTGGCGGCGGTGCGCGAAGTGTGGCCGGAGCGCTTGCCGCTGTGGATGCGGATCTCCGCAACCGATTGGGCCGAAGCCGATGCTGGCTGGAACATCGAGCAAAGCGTACAGCTGGCGCAGCAGGTGAAGACGCTCGGCGTGGACTTGCTCGACGTGTCCAGCGGCGGGTTGTTGCCGGGAGTGACGGTGCCCGTCGCGCCGGGGTACCAGGTGCCGTTTGCTGCGCGCATCCGCCGCGAGGGCGGAATCGCCACGGGTGCAGTGGGCCTGATCACGACTGCGGAACAGGCGGCGGCGATTGTTGCCGGTGGCGAGGCCGACGTGGTGCTGCTGGCGCGGGAGAGTCTGCGTGATCCGTATTTCCCGCGGCGTGCTGCGGCCGCATTGGGGGCGTCGATTGCCGCGCCAGTGCAATATCAACGAGCCTGGTAACCGCGGCGGCCACGGCCGTGGAGTCGGTTCCGGCCTTGCTCGCAGACAGTCGCCGGCCCGACATTGGCAACGGGTTCAACGTGCGCCGGCTGAGCGCCGTAGCCGGCGGACGTTATCCGGTGTCCGGGTGTGAGTAGTGTTCGCGCTGGACGCCTGCCCGGCACTGCGGCACGATGGTGACGTTCTCCCCCAGCGCGGAGTGCTACGTGGCCGACTTCAACAGTTTCGCGGCGTTCTATCCGTACTACCTGTCCCAGCACAGCCATCGCGTTTGCCGGCGCTGGCATTTCATTGGCAGCACACTGGTGCTTGCCATCGTGCTGTTGGCGGTGGTGACACGCCAGTGGGGCTGGCTGTGGTTGCTGCCACTGGCCGGTTACGGTTGCGCGTGGATTGGCCACTACGTCTACCAGAAAAATCGCCCCGCGACGTTCACGCATCCGCTGTACAGCCTGCGTGGCGACTGGGTCATGTATGGCCAGATGCTGCGCGGCAGGTTGCGTTTCTGAAGGGGCGCGCTGGCGCTGTGGGGTGTGCCCGTCAGCGATATTTCTGGTGGCAGCTCTTGCAGGTTTCACCAATCGGCTTGACGGCTGCCGCCAGCGTGGTGCAGGTGGTCGGTGCGGCTTGCAGGGCCTGCTGCGTGCGGTCCTGCAACTGCGTGGCGGCGTCGGTGAACGGCTGCTCGTTGATGCCGAACACCGGCACGATGTCGCTGGCCGCGGACTGTACGCGCTGCAGATGGTGGGCGACGGCGGGCGCGTTGCATTGCCCGGCCTTGAGCGCGCCACGCAACTTGCTCATGTGGTAATCCAGCGTGGTCATTACCGCGTCGGGCATAGGGTTGCGCGCGCGCAGCGTGTTCATGACATTGACGGTACCGACCACGCCAATGGCCAGGCCGAGCAGGAGCAACAGGGCAACACGCATGAAACGCCAGCCGTTGGAGACGAAGTAACCATGAGGATAGCCGGTGTGGTTGTGCCCGGACCAGCCATGCAGGGGATAAAATGGCCGTTCTTTGTGCGCGTGACTGATGCGATGAGCTGTTTCCCGACCCGCCTGGTTGCGACGCGTGGCCCGCGCGCATGAGTGCTGCGGAGATTCCCGTTGAGCGCTTTGCCGGCGTCGAGCGTTTGTACGGCGTGGGTAGTGTGGCCGCGTTTGCTCGCGCGCATGTGTGTGTAATCGGCATTGGCGGTGTCGGCTCGTGGGCCGCCGAAGCGTTGGCGCGCAGTGGCGTGGGCCACCTCACCCTGATCGACGCTGACGAAGTGTGCGTATCCAACACCAATCGCCAGTTGCACGCACTGGATGGTGAGTTCGGTAAGTCCAAGGTCGCGGTGATCGCGGCGCGCGCGCGGGCGATCAATCCGGCCGTTGAGCTGGATGCGCTTGCGCGCTTTCTCACCCCGTCCACGCTGGATGAGTTGCTGGATCGTGGCTACGACGTGGTGCTGGATGCATGCGATGCATTTCGCGTGAAGCTCGAAACCATTGCCTGGTGCCGCCGCCGCAAGCTGCCAATCGTCAGTGTCGGTTCGGCAGGTGGACGCACCGACCCCACCCAGATTCGCGTGCGCGATCTGTCGCGCACCGAGCACGACGCCATGTTCAGCCTGATCCGCAAGAAGCTCCGCGCTGACTTCCACTTTCCGCGCAACCCGGATCGCTACTTCGGCGTGGCGGCCGTCTACTCGCTGCAGAACGTGCAGTACCCGCAGCCCGATGGCAGCGTGTGCGGGTTGCGCCCACCCGGCGGCGAATCGTTGAACCTGGCTTGCGGCGGTGGCCTGGGCGCTGCCACGCACGTCACCGGTACGTTCGCCTTTGCCGCGGTGGGCAAGGTGCTGGAAAAGTTGCTCGGCAAGGCGCAAACCGCGCCGTAGGGCGGCCGCGTCCCTCGCTCGGGTCGGCGGAGTGTCAAAGGTCGGCGGACAATGCCCGCCCCGGGGCCGGTTTCATTGCGCCATTCAACACCGTTGGTTGGCGGCGTTCGCGTTGTGGGTGTGGATCGGCGGGCGGCGTTTCACCAACCCATGTAATGCCCGCCGTTGACCGCGAGGTTCGCACCGGTGACCCAGGCCGCCTTGTCGTCGAGGAAGAACGCGACGGCGTAGGCAATCTCGTCGGGATCGCCAAGTCGGCCCAGCGGGATCTGCGCGACGATCTTGGCGCGAACTTCCTCGGGCACCGCCATCACCATGTCGGTGCCGATGTAACCGGGTGACACCGTGTTGACGGTGACCCCGAACTTCGCGTTCTCCTGCGCCAGCGAAATCGTGAAGCCATGCATGCCCGCTTTCGCCGCGGCGTAGTTGGCCTGGCCGTACTGGCCTTTCTGGCCATTGATCGAGCTGATCTGCACGATCCGCCCCCACTTGCGCGCGCGCATGCCTTCGATGATCGGGCGGGTCACGTTGAAGCATGCATTGAGGTTGGTGTTCACCACGTCGGTCCACTGTTCGTAACTCATCTTGTGGAATGTGCTGTCGCGGGTGATGCCGGCGTTGTTGATGAGGATATCTATGGGGCCGAGTTTTTCCTCAACGGCGTGCACCATGGCCGCACAAGCCTTGGGATCCGAAACATCACCCGCGACGGTCAGCACATCGATGCCGTCAGCCTGCATCTGCTCGCGCCACGCCGTGGTCTTGGCTTCATTGCGATAGTTGGTGGCGACTTTGTGCCCCATGCGGGCCAGGCGGCGGACGATCGCGGTACCAATGCCGCCGGTGCCACCGGTAACCAGTGCGGTGCGCTGGGTCATGTCGTTGCATCTCCTTGGGATGAGTCGTCGCGGGTTGTAATCGAGGCTGTCCGCACGCCGCGCGGACAGGCCATCTATTTATAGCTGTTCACGCCGCGGAGTGACCGCTGCAATGCGGCAAGGGTTTACCGGGTGCCGCCGGCAACGGGTCTGAAGGGCCCCGAGCACTCGTGCGGGCCTTGAAACGGTACCCACGTGCCCGAATCTTCAACGCCAGTTATGCCATTTCCCTTTACGTCATTACGGAACACCAACGCATGAATGCACCCGTAGAAACCCGCAAGTTTGAAGCTGAAGTTGCCCAGGTCATGCACCTGGTTACGCACTCGCTGTACTCGAACAAGGACATCTTCCTGCGCGAGCTGGTATCCAACGCATCCGACGCCTGCGACAAGCTGCGTTTTGCGTCGATCGCCAACCCCGAGTTGCTTGGCGACGACAGCGAATTGCACATCGATGTGAGCTGGGACAAGGACGCCCGCACCGTCAGCATCCGTGACAACGGCATCGGCATGAGTCGCGACGAAGTGGTGGCGAACATTGGCACCATCGCCAGCTCCGGCACGCGGCGCTTTCTCGAGGCGATGTCCGGTGAGCAACAAGCCGATGCGCGGCTGATTGGCCAGTTTGGCGTGGGGTTCTATTCCGCCTTCGTGGTCGCCGACAAGGTCACCGTGCTCAGTCGCCGGGCTGGCGCGTCAGCGGCCGAAGGCGTGAAGTGGGAGAGCAATGGCCAGGGTGAGTATTCGCTGGAATCCGTCGAGTTGGCCGAGCGTGGCACCACGGTCATCCTGCAGCTGAAGGCGGACGAAGACGAATTTCTCAAGCGCTGGCAACTGCGCTCGCTGATCACGCGCTATTCCGATCACGTCGCGTTCCCGATCCGCATGCCGGTGGAGAAAGACGACAAGCCCACCGACGAGTGGGAAACCGTCAACGCCGCCTCGGCGCTGTGGACCAAGCCGAAATCGGAGATTTCCGACGCGGATTACCAGAGCTTCTACAAGTCGCTCGGCCATGATTTCAACGACGCGCTGGCGTGGACGCACAACCGCGTCGAGGGCAGCCAGAGTTTCACCACGTTGTTGTACCTGCCGGCGCAGCCGCCGTTTGACCTGATGATGGGCGGGCGTGACGAACGCAAGGGGCTGAAGCTGTACATCAAGCGCGTCTTCATCATGGACGCGGCCGAAGAGCTGCTGCCGAATTACCTGCGCTTTGTGCGCGGCGTGGTCGACGCCGACGACCTGCCACTCAACGTCAGTCGCGAGATCCTGCAACACAACCGCCAGCTCGACCGCATCAAGGCCGCCTGCGTCAAACGCGTGCTCGACCTGATCGAGAAACTGGCCAACGACGAGCCGGAAAAATTCGCCACGTTCTACAAGGCGTTCGGCAACACCCTGAAGGAAGGCATCAGCGAGGACGCCAACAACCGCGAGCGCATCGCCAAGCTGCTGCGCTTCGCTTCCACCAAGGGCGAAGGCACGGCGCAAGCCACCTCGTTTGACGACTACATCGGCCGCATGCCGCTCAGCCAGGACACCATCTGGTACATCACCGCCGACAGCTACGCCGCGGCGTTCGGCAGCCCGCAGCTGGAAGCGTTCAAGGCCAAGGACATCGAAGTGCTGCTGATGTCCGACCGCATCGACGAGTGGATGCTGGGCAGCCTGAGCGAATACGCCGGCAAGAAACTGCACAACGTGGCCAAGGGCGACGTGCCGCTGGATGAAGCTGACAAGCAGAAGCAGGAAGCGGCGACGAAGGCCGCCGAGCCGCTGCTGAAGAAGCTCAAGGATCTGCTTGGCGACCGCGTCGGCGAAGTCAAGGTGTCGGCGCGGTTGACCGATTCCCCGTCCTGCCTCGCCCTGAGTGATTATGAAATGGCCCCACACCTGGCCCGGCTGCTGCGCGAAGCCGGACAAGCCATGCCCGAGTCCAAGCCGACACTGGAGATCAATCCGGCCCATGCGCTGGTCAAACGCGTCGAGGCCGAGGCTGACGAAGCCAAGGCCAAGGATTTGGCCACCTTGTTGCTGGAGCAGGCAGAGATTTCCGCCGGTGCGCAGTTGCCGGATCCGGCCGCCTTCGTACAGCGGATGAATCGGGTGTTGCTGGGGTAAGACGCGGAGCGCGTTGGCGCTTGCTCGCTAGTGATGATGAAAAGCCCGCCGTTCGGCGGGCTTTTCCCGTATTTGCTCCCTCTCCCCTGCGAGGGGGAGAGGGCTGGGGTGAGGGGGACGCTCTTGCCTCTCGCACCTCTCGCATGAGAGCGCAAAGCTTCGGTCCGCCACGCGGCCCGAGTCACTCTCTCTTCGCGTGGCCACGCGCACGCAGGATACGCGAGCGAACAGCGCAGCCGGCCTGAAGGGCAGGGGGCTGGATGTCCGGAGTAAAGCGCAAGGCCAGCGGCTTGGCGCCAGCTGCGCGGGCGACTAACGATTGGTTGCCGCCGTCTTGTATTTGCCGCACCGTGGCGCGAGCAAACCCGGGTCGGGGCCTTCTGCGGCGGTTGATATACTTGCCCGGTCTTGTCCGAACCCGCCTCCCCAACGTCACCTTCCCGATGCGCCGCTTTCGCCTGACCGAACCGCTGGTGATGCTGGCGACCGTGCTGCAGTGGCTGGTGCTGTCGACCTTGACCGGTGCGGTGGTCGGCGCTGGCTGCACGCTGTTCCTGCGTGCGCTGTTTGCCACCGAGGGTCATGTCTACGCGGCGCCGTGGTGGGTGCTGGCGCTGGCGTTGCCGCTGGGTGGGCTTGCCAACGGCCTGCTGCTGCATTACGGCTACCGCTTGCGCCGCAGCACGTTCAGCGACAACCCGATCGTCGCCGTCAACGAGCAGCACGGGAAGCTGCCGTTTCGCACCATCTGGATCAAGCCGCTGGCGGCGCTCATTACCCTGGGGTGTGGTGGCTCGGCAGGCAAGGAAGGCCCGTGCTCGCACATCGGGGCGAGCCTGGCCGCGGTGCTGGGGCGCTCGCTGCATCTCAACCAGGAGATGCGTAAACGGCTGCTCGCCTGTGGCGTCAGCGCTGGGTTTGCCAGCGTCTTCGGCACGCCGGTGGCGGGTGCGGTCTACGGCGTGGAGATGCTGGCGATCGGGCGCATCCGCCACGATTTTCTGTTTCCCGGCATTGTGGCCGGCGTCACCTCCTTCGAGGTGTCGCGTTATTTCGGCGTGCCCTATCCGCACTACGTCATCAACTTTGCCGGCCGCTTTACCGAGGTCCTGTTCCTCAAGACCGTGCTGGTCGGGGTGCTGTGCGGTGGCGTGGCGTGGCTGTTCGTGGAGCTGATACGCCAGGCGAAGAGGTTGTCCGACCGGCAGCAGCAGCGTCATGGGCTGTGGCCACCGCTGATGCCGATGCTTGGCGGCGCGGTCGTGGCGCTGCTGGTGCTGGTGGTGCCCACCGATTACCTGGGCCTGAGTTTGCCGGTGATGGAGCAGGCGCTGCACGGCGAGGCCATGCCGTATCTGGGCTTTTTCTGGAAGGCGCTGCTGGTGGCGGTCACGCTTGGCTCGGGTTTCTATGGTGGCATCGTCACGCCGCAGTTCGTGCTGGGCGCGGTGGCGGGTGGCGCTTTTGCGCACCTGTTCGGACTGCCGCCATCACTGGGGGCGGCGGTGGGACTGGTGGCGGTGGTGGCCTCGGCTTCCAATGCGCCGATCGCCGCGATCCTGATGGGCGTGGAGCTCTACGGCGCCGACGCCCTGCTGTACGTGGCAGGCGCCTGCGTGGCGGCTTACCTCATCATCGGCCATCGCAGCGTCTATCCCGAGCAGCAGATTGCGTTCAGCAAGTCGTCGTGGATCTTCGCGCGAACGGATCTGCCCGTGGGGCAGGAGAAGGTGCGTCTGTCCTACGGCCTGGTCCGCTGGTTGCGGATGCGGCGCAGGCGCACGAAGCGGCACTGAATGGCGTGTCTGATCGAGGGGAACGGATTATTGGGGACGCGGTGAGCTGGCTCGGGTTTGGCGGACATCTCACTCTGACCCATGTTTTGCTCCGTCATCCCGGCGAAGGCTGGGATCGCTTCATGCGTTTACCCAGTGCCCGGAAGCTTTCGTGCGCCTTCGGCGCCCCAGTTACTTTCTCTTTGCGTGGCCACGCGCGCGCAGGATGCGCGTGCGAACAGCGCAGCTGGCCCGAAGGGCGGAGGGCAGGATGCCTGGAGTAAAGAGAAAGTAACCCAAGAGAAAGGCCACTGCCCGCTACGCGGTCCGTCGACCTCGATTCAGCGCCGCACAGGGGCTCCGGGTAGAGCAGCGGGCCATCGTGGCTCGTACTCAGCAAGCCCGTTGCGCGCGAATGTGCATTTAACTGCCTCCTCCCCTTATCGCTTCATTCGGCCATCTAGTTCGAAAAAAGGAAAAGTAATCACCGGCCAGAAAATGGTTGACTAGTGTTATCGAACTAAACGCTGACTCAAGCTGTCTATCAGTAAGCTAGATATCCTTAAAAAGCGTGATCCTAACGGCAAAAGATCATTTCGAGCGAGGCGTTCTTGGAAAAATCTACGTATTTGTACCTTGGATGGATTTGTTGATAGTTTGAGCTCCGTTCGAATAACTTTATTAGCTTCTTCATCAAGCAAATCTTCAATCACAAAGATGCTCGGATCCAAATTGTTCAATGTT
>DATCWU010000094.1:0-2109 GCA_036566165.1 Rhodanobacter sp.
GATATCCGCTGGAATCCTCCCGTCCAGCGTGCGCATGACCAGCTTGCCGGCCGCCAGCGCAGACAACGCCGCACTCTGTTCCTTGAACGCGCGATCGCCATAAAGCCACAGCCCCCTGGCGTTGCTGTCCCTGAGGTTGACTTTGGCCGCCTGCAGGTTGGCCGGCACCGCCGCGAGCATGGCGGTGAGCCGCTTTTCATCCGCCGCATCGAGCGGATAGGTGAAGTCGTAAAGATTGATATTGGGATAGGCCGACGGACCCTCATGGACCGGGACGTCGCTCCAATCGGCAAACACCGTGGCGTAAAAAGTCGGGTCCCGCGCCCATGGCATCAAGACACGGAAATCGAAGTCCAGCCCGTTCATCTCCGCTTGCACCAGCTTAAAGTCGATCAGCGCGCCCTTGGGCCAGCCCGCCGTATCTATCGCCTGCAGGCGTGCCCGGTATTTTGGAAATTCGGCCTGCTTGGCCGCGATCGCCGCGACTGAATAGTCCGGCTTGAAGTCCACCGTCACTGGCAACACGAATTTCCGCCAGTCCGCAAACAGCCTGGTGAGCTCGGCATAGTTGGCGGGGTAGTTGGCTGGATCCGATGTCGATACCGATACCAGACCGACTGGCGCCGGTTGCGCCGAGATGGCCGCACCCGGAACGATGCAAGCGGCAAAAGCCAAGGCAACGCTGCAGGCAACAGATTTCATGAATCTCTCCATCGGAAGAAAAGGCGAAAAAACGGGACGGGGGGAGTCAAGTGACCTGCAAACCCGGCCTGCGCTTGTCTGCACCGTCTTGTACCACCGATGCTACGCGAGGCCGCGCGCCAGAACACCTGGATACTTCGGCCATCGGCTTTGCCCATGTCACGCAAGCTCGCCTGGAACTACCGGGAATACCACGCCATAGCACGCACCGCGGCAACGGGTGCGCCATCTTTCAGCCGGAAACCGGGGCGGAGGAAGCCGAGGGGGCGTGGCTCGAACAACGCGTCAGCGATGACGACCTCCGGTTTCCCGGTTTTGCTTTTTCACCTACCAGCGCAGCAGGATGAACGGAAGCACCACCAGACCCAACACAACGAGTATGCCCAACACGCTCAGCACGACACGCACCGGTTCCGCGCGAAGCAGCGTTACGAACGTATCTGCCGTACCGGCGCGCCTGGCAGCGGCGTATTCAGCCCGGGCGCGGGTGCTGCGCTGCTGCTGGTAGGCGTCCATCGCGCGCCTGGCGTCCGCGAAGGCCGCATCGTCAGTCACCCAGATTCCGCCTGCCGAAATACCCCAGATGCTGGGCCTGGTTTCGTAGAACGCAATGTGCTGCGCCTCGAGCATTGCGCGCACGTCTTCAGCCTCGTCTTCGGGCACATCACGCAGGTTCATGAGCAGCATGGACATGATGCAATGGTAACTGCCTTGTTCCTCACCATCCGCGCCTTGTCGGGACAGCGTGAGTGAACCTGACTGTACTTTTCCACCGGTCAGACGCAGCCATCGAGCCACGCGCCTGCGACGATCGACCGTCCACAGCAAACGCAGCAACAAGCGCGAATTTCGAAGAGTGCACTCCGACGCGCCCTGTTCCTCGCTTCTCTACCCCTGCCCGCTTGTTTGCAGCAGCTTCCACGGCGCGCCACCATGGCGGCATGGATCGTTGAGGGCAAGCGGATGCAGTTGAGTAATGTCGCGTATGTGCGAGTGGAAACGCCGCTAGGCGTGTTCGTGGTGGCAGCCCGCGACGCGGCGCTGAAGGGCGGCTGGTTCGAGGGGCAAAAGTACTTCCCCGAGATCAGCGCGGACGCCGGCTGGCGCGAAGAAGAGACGGCCATACTGCGTACGGCACGGCAACAGCTCAAGGCTTATTTTGCCGGCGCGGCGACGCGTTTCGAGATACCGCTGGCACCGGAAGGCACGGCGTTCCAGCAACAGGTGTGGAATGCGCTGCGTGCAGTGCCATGCGGTGAAACCACGACCTATGCGGCGCTGGCACGCGCACTGGGCCGGCCCGACGCATTTCATCCGGTCGGCGCAGCGGTTGGGCGCAACCCGATTTCGTTGTTCATCCCCTGCCATCGCGCGCTGGGCAGCGACGGCTCGTTGACCGGTTACGCG
>DATCWU010000116.1:0-2430 GCA_036566165.1 Rhodanobacter sp.
GGCATCAACTTCGCCATGGGCGTGGCCACCGGGGTGACCATGGAATTCCAGTTCGGCATGAACTGGGCGTATTACTCGCACTACGTCGGCGACATCTTTGGCGCGCCGCTGGCGATCGAAGGGCTGATGGCGTTTTTCCTGGAAGCAACACTGGTCGGCGTGTTCTTCCTGGGCTGGGAGCGCATCTCGCGGACCAAGCATCTGCTGGTGACCTGGTTCCTGGCGCTGGCCACCAGCTTGTCGGCGTTATGGATCCTGATTGCGAACGCGTGGATGCAGTACCCGGTCGGCTCCGCGTTCAACCCGCAAACCATGCGTATGGAAGTCACCTCGTTTTCCGAGGTGTTCTTCAACCCGGTCGCGCAGGAAAAATTCGTGCACACCGTGAGCGCCGGTTACGTGCTGGGCGCGATGTTCGTGTTGTCGATCAGCGCGTGGTATTTGCTGCGCGGGCGCAACGTGGATTTCGCGAAACGTTCGATGACGGTGGCGGCCAGCTTTGGCCTGGCGGCGGCGCTGTCGGTGGTGGTGCTCGGCGATGCGTCCGGTTACACGGTTTCGTTGAACCAGAAAATGAAACTGGCGGCGATCGAGGCGATGTGGCACACCGAGCCGGCACCAGCGGCGTTCACCGTGCTCGGCATGCCGAACGTGGAGCGGCGCACCACGGACTACGCAGTGAAGATTCCGTGGGTGATGGGTTTGATCGGCACCCGTTCGCTCGATGCAACCATGCCGGGTATTGCCGAACTGGTGGACGTTGCCAAGGGCCGCATCGCCAACGGTATCCAGGCCTACGACGCGATGCTGGTGCTGCGCCATGACCAGGACAACGCACAAGCGCAGGCGAGCTTGGCCGCGCACGACAAGGATCTCGGTTACGCGCTGCTGCTGAAAAAATACGTCGACGATCCACGCCAGGCGACGCCGGCAGATATCCAGCGGGCAGCCAACAGCACGATCCCGAACGTGCCGGTGTTGTTCTGGGCGTTTCGCATCATGGTGGCTTGCGGCTTTTACTTCATCGCGCTGTTCGCGTTCTCGTTCTGGAAGGCCAGCACGCGCACGCTGGACAGCCACCGCTGGTACCTGCAGCTGGCGCTGTGGAGCCTGCCGCTGCCGTGGGTGGCGATCGAACTGGGCTGGATCGTGGCCGAGTACGGCCGCCAGCCATGGGCCATCGAAGGCGTGTTGCCGACCGCGCTTGGCGTGTCGTCAGTCAGCTCCGGCCAAGTGCTGACATCGCTGGGCGGCTTCGTGTTTTTCTACAGCGCACTGGCGATCATTGACGTGGTGTTGATGCTGAAATTCACCCGCAAGGGGCCGGACGGGCTGGGCCTCTGGCCGGTTGCCGGCGAGCCCGCTGCGACCAGTCACTGAGGACCCGTCATGCTCGACTACGCCACGCTGCGAGTGCTCTGGTGGGCCATCCTGGGCACCTTGCTGATCGGCTTTGCAATCATGGACGGTTTTGACTTCGGCGTTGCCGGGTTGTTGCGAGTGCTCGGCCGCGACAACGAAGAACGCAAGGTGTTGCTCGAAGGCATCGAGCCAACCTGGGAAGGCAACCAGGTGTGGTTCATCGTGGCCGGTGGCGCGACGTTTGCCGCCTGGCCAATGCTGTATGCCGTGTCGTTTTCTGGCATGTACATGGCCATCGCGCTGGTATTGCTGGCGCTGATTTTGCGCCCTGTCGGTTTCAAGTTCCGCGACAAGGTCAACGACCCGCGCTGGGCCGCGCTGTGGGACTGGGTGCTGGTCGGCTCCGGGCTGGTGGTCATGCTGGTGTCCGGCGTGGCCTTCGGCAATCTGTTTCTTGGCCTGCCGTTCCAGTTTGACGACAACCTGCGCATGACCTGGCACGGTGGGCTTTTCGGCCTGCTGCATCCGTTCGCGCTGCTGTGCGGGCTGGTAGCGCTGGCCATGCTGCTGGCGCACGGCGCCTGCTGGGCGGCGCTGAAAGCGGATCACGTGATTGCCGCACGTGCGGTGCGCATCGCGCGCTGGATGACGCTGATCTTCGCCACGTTGTACGTGCTGGCCGGCATCTGGGTCGCGTATGGCATCGCCGGCTACGCCGTGGTCGGCCCGGTGCTCACTGATGGCGTGTCAAACCCGTTGTTCAAACAAGTCGCGGTCGGCGGCAGCTGGTTTGCCAGCTACCTGCGCTATCCGTGGTTCTGGAGCGCACCGCTGCTGGCGCTGGTTGCCGCGGTTGGCGTGCAGGCGCTGATCGGTCGGCGCAACGTGACCGGCTTCATCGCCAGCAGCGTGATGGTGGGCAGCACGATCGCCTCCGCCGGTTTTGCGCTGTTCCCGTTTTTGCTGCCGTCCAGCCGCGATCCGCGCTCCAGTTTGACGGTGTGGGATGCCTCGTCCAGCCGCGGCACGTTGGGACTGATGCTGGTTGCCACCGTCGTGCTGCTGCCC
>DATCWU010000121.1:0-2436 GCA_036566165.1 Rhodanobacter sp.
GTGGTGCCGTCGAAGAAGTAGTCCTTGCCGCTGCTGGTGGCGGGGTAATCCAGCGTGAGCCCCGGGGTGTTGTTGCGCAGGCGCTGGAATTTGCCGAAAAAGTCCGGGGCGATGAACGACCACAGTTCACCGCCGGGGCGCACCAGGCGTCCGCTGGACATCGCGATGACGCCGGGAGCGGTGGCATCCTTGTTGCCATTGACGGCACGGAAGACTCCATCATTTGAACCGTAGAACACCACGATGCCGATGGAGCCGCCGTAATTGACGACCGCTGGGCGCGAGTGCAGCACGTCGCCGTGGATGGACGGGCGCACGGTGACTAATCCACCAGGCCCTTGCGGGTTCTCGGCGCCTGGAGTGCTGGTGTTGTTGTCCGTGCCGCGGACCCAGTTGATCAGGGTCGGAGTGTTGGCCGTGGAGGTGCCAAACAGGGTACTGCTGCCCAGCGTGGTGGCATCGAACGTGGGCAGCGTACCGGTGGTGGGGCAGCCACCCACACTGGTGCAGGTGTAGATCACACGCGTGGACTGATCGATAAGGTAGTCCGCGCGCGTCATCTCCGCGACGCCGCCCTTGTCGACGATCTCGCCATCGTAGGCGTCGAATGCCTTGCCTGCGCCGCTCGGGCTATTGACCCAGAAGCCACTGGCTGGCCAGTTCGCGACGATGGTGCTGGTGTAGCCGGCAGAGGTGATGGTAAACGGGCCGTCGCGCGGCGTGGGCGGAGTCGCACCGGTCGGGTAGTGGTCCGCTGTCCAGAAGCTGAGTGCATTGGGGGTAATGAAGCCGGTACCGGCGTTGCTGATCGCTGGCTGGCCCAGCGAGTCGTCCAGCACCACGTTCCCGCTGGTGTCGAAGCCAAGCTGGTACTGCTTGAGGTTGCCCACCCAACGCGGAGCGGCGGTGGCATCCGGGCGGAACATGCCGACATACACCTGGTTGAGCGAGGTGCCCTGGGCGTTCACGCTGACCGGCAGGCTCACCGAAGCGAACACACTGTTGGTCGCCTGCACTTCAGTCAGGATCGTGTTCAACGCAGCGATAAGGCCGCTTACATCGCCCGCACTTACGTAGAAATATTTGCCGCCACCGTTTCCGGCCATGCTTTTGATCAGGTTTATCTGATCGATGCATTTTTGATCCGGCTTTTGATTACCCGACTGTTTATCGCAGCCATCCGAAACGGCGATGGTGTAGGTGATGATGTTCTGAGGGTTGTGCGGGATCGAAGGGTCGACGCCGGACAGATCGGACTGGTACATGAACCGCGCCCACTCATCGCCCCAATTTAGTTGATCGCCCGACGGATTCAATTTGATCATCGGTGGGGTAGTTCCACCATTGGCAGCCGTCAACGATGTTTGCGCGGGCGAGGCGCTGCTTGGTGTTTTGGGTGCATTGCTGCCGGTCACATTGGCCAGATAGATGATGAAGTTCTTTTGGCAGTTGTCCGTGATCGACTTGGCGTATTTGGTTCCGGACAGGCCCGTGCTGGCGGTGTAGTAGGCCCACGCCTCCTCCATGGATTCATCCAGATTGTTCGAGTTGGTGGAGACGTTAGCCGTGCCGGGGCCGATTCCCGTAGCCCCCCCGGGTGTCCCCATGATCCAGTTCTGAAAAGTGGCAGCACCAGCGGTGTCCAGCAGAGGCAGCGGACCTGGTGGGGTTGGCGTGGGGCTTGGGTAGTAGAACAGTCCGCCATTGGCTGAATTGAACATCATCAAGCCCATGTTGACCTGGCCGTTCAGCGGACTGCCCGTCGCGCCAATCGCACCGATCAGCTTGTACAGTGCGCATTGCTCGAAGTCGTGTGCTTTGGGTTTTGTGGCTATCCAGGAAGGACAGTTGCTGCCGGCAGCTATCGTGGTGGCCGAATTGCCATTCGCGGCATTGTCCATGACGAGCAGGACGTTCGGTTGGCCGCCAGCGATCGGCGTGCCGGTATACAGGGAGATGTCCTCGCCGCTGGCCATGCCCGGCAGCGCCAACGCTGCGGCGATCAGAACGAAGATACGCAGCCGGTGGCTCAAGACAATGCGCGCGTGTGGCATGACGATTCCTCCGCGGGAGCGGATGCGATGTTGATTAATTGGGGCAGGGCGTGCCGATCGGAACCTGCACGGAGGCACCCTGGTGCACGGTGACCGCGACGGCAGTGTTGGTCGGATCGGTGACGGCAGACTGGATGTCCCACTGCGTCGCCGAACACATCGAGGGCGCCGCCGGCGGCGGGGATACCGAGGAGGCCGGGCCGGGCAGGATCAGGTTGCCGTTGGGGTTGTTGGGCACCTTGCAGACATCGCCCACCGGCAGTGAGGCGTTCGGGATCACCTTGCTGTCGAGGCAGACGGGAGGTGCGACCTGGGCGGTAAAATCCGAGGTGCCGTCGCCGTTGACGTCGACCGATACGGGGGTGATGGTGGTGATCGGCAC
>DATCWU010000142.1:0-6593 GCA_036566165.1 Rhodanobacter sp.
GCTAGGCGCTGACCTGCAGCTGGTTCTGCACTTCGTTGATGGAATCGCGGATGCGTTTGCTGAACACCGAATCGGCGTGATGCAGCAGCAGTAATCGCTCGGTGGCGCGGGTCATGGCGACATAGAGCAGGCGGGCCTCCGCGCTTTCGTCGTCGCTCGCGCGGGGCAAGTGACCGAGACCGGGAATGATCACCAACGGAAACTCCAGGCCCTTGCTTGAGTGCATGCTGACCAGTTTTACGGCGTCCTTGACCAGGAACAATGCGCGCTTGCCACCATTGTCGTCAGCCAGGCGGCACGCGATGTTCGCGCTGGTCAGCACGTCGCGCAATTGCTCGCCTTGCCAGTTGTGGCGGTACAACACGCCGATGTCGTCAAGCCGACGACCGTGGGCTTGTTCGTCGCGGATCTGGCTGACCAGCATGGTCATTTCGGCGTTCGCGCTGTCGGTGCGCAGCAGTTCGGGGATGGCGCCACGGCGCCCGGCACTTTCCGGCGCAATCAACGGCACGCCGTCTTCTTCGCCGGCACGCGCCTGCAACAGTTCGGTGGCAAAGCTGCGCGCGACCGACAGGATCTCCAGCGTGTTGCGATAGTTGAGCTTGAGAATGGTGGTGCGGCCCTGCGCCTGCACGCCAAGGCTTTTCCACGTGAACTTGCGCCGGTGCGCACTGCCGTTGATGTTTTGCGCATCGTCGTACAGGATCAGCAGCGAATTGGTATCCGGATCGATCATCTGCACGATCAACTTGTACCAGTCCGGCTCGAAATCGTGGCCTTCGTCGATCAGCACCGCGCCGTAATGGAAGCGGGGAATCTGACCGCGCTCGACGCCGTCGATGACGCGCTGGACCAGCTGCGCGAAGAAGTCCTTGCTGCCTTGCGCAGGCGCGTCCACGTGATAGGCGCCGAGCATCTTCATGCACCAGCGGTGGAAGTTGTACACCTGCACCTTTTCGCTGAGGCCGCGCTCGCCCAGCAGTTGATCGAGCCGCGCGGCCAGGGTCTTGTTGTAGCACAGCACCAGGATGGGCTTGCTCAGCTCACGCGCCAATTGTATGGCGCGGAAACCGAGGATCATGGTTTTGCCGGAACCGGCCACGCCGTGGATGAGGCGGTGCTCGGCACCGATCGAGCGGGCGAGTTGCTCCTGCTGCGCATCCATGACCTTGATCAAATCCGGAATTTCCAGTGGCTGTGGTGCGTCGGTGCCGGTATGCCCGAACAGGCCGAACTGGCCTTCGCCCGGCGCCACGCGAATCTCGGGAAACAGGTGCCAGCGCACGCGGTCGATCTGCGGCAGCGTCATGGCCACGGGGAACACCTGGGGAAACATGGCCCACAGCCGCTCCTGGAACGCCTCGGGGTCGACCGTGTCGTAGATCTCGTCACGGCAGATGACCAGGTGGTCGGGGATCACCGCTGCCAGGTCACCGTCGATGAATTGCTTGCGGCTGATATTGGCCAGAACCACGCCGTAGCCCCACGGCATCACCAGCTTGCCGGCATGGCGGGTTCCGGCGCCCTGGCGCAACGCCGGATCGCGCTCCAGCACCACGCCAATTTCCAAGGCGTACGCACGCGCCTGCAGCAGCGGGTTGTTTTCCTTCACCAGCCCGCGGTTGGTGATCAGGGTGAACTGGGTGCGATCGGCGTGCTGGATGCTTTCCCACTTCCAGTCTTTCACCTCCAGCACCAGCATGCCGCGGCGCGGGTGGAAGACGACGAAATCCGGTCGGCGTTGCTTCAGCCCGATAGGCACGTCGTACCACAACAGGTAGTCGTCCTCGAGCTTGCTTTCGAGCCGCTCGGAAAAGCGTTTTTCACCGGCAGTCATGCGCGGCAGACAGCCGCTGCGAATCGGAATGAGGGTTGCCACGGTTGGCCCTGGACAGTTGCTCAGGCGACGTTAGCCGATTGGCCGGGACTGTCAATGCCGGCAGCCCACGCTAATTACCCGGGGCTTTGCAGCGTGTGGCGTTCGCTTCGCGTGCGGGTGTGGTCCAGGTGCCGCTGGCGCGCGTCGGCACTCTGCGGCGCAAGCTTGCTCAGCTGTCCAGTGTGGCGTCGAGGGTGATGGTGGCTCTGAGTACCTTGGAGACGGGGCATCCGCGCTTGGTCTCTTGCGCGATTTGCGCAAACGCGGCAGCACTGGCCTCGGGCACTTTCGCGTTGCAGGTGAGATGCACGGCGGTGATCGAGAAGCCATCGCCTTCCCGCTCCAGCGTCACCACTGCGCTGGTGTCGATGCTCTCGGCGACCAGCCCGGCGCTGCCCAGGCCGAGCGACAGCGCCATGGAAAAACACGCGGCATGCGCGGCGGCAATCAATTCTTCCGGGTTGGTACCGGGCCCGTCTTCGAAGCGGGACTTGAAGCCATACGGGACTTCACGCAACGCGTCAGTTTCAGTCGAGATGCTGCCCTGGCCGCTGTTGATGTCGCCGGACCAGTGGGCGGATGCGGATTTCTTCACGGGACTCTCCTGCGGGCATCGAGCGGGAGTGGGTGGGTGGCTGGTTGACTCGACGTCCGGGCAGCATGGCAGTACAGGCATGCATGCAGCGCGAACGTTCCGGCGTGCCGCCTTCACGCGCATTTTCCGCGGGCGGCCCCTATCCTCGTTGCTCATGTCAGCAGAGCACACCAGCATGTCCCCCATCATCACCCACGATCGTGGTGCACACCGTTTTGCGACCCACGTGGATGGCGCGGTGTCCCTGCTGGAATACGAACTCGTCGGTGGCGTCATGACCATTGCGCACACGGGCGTGCCGCCTGCATTGCGTGGGCACGGGATTGCCGCGGCGCTGGTGCAGAACGCGCTGGCGACGGCACGCAGTGCGGGTTGGAAGGTGGTGCCGGCGTGCTCGTATGCGGCGGCGTGGATGCAGCGCCACCCCGAGTTCGACGATTTGCGCGCTTGAAACTCTGGTTATGATCGTGGCGTAGCTGGTCTCTGCACTGGATCGACGGGAGGGCTCCATGTCTGCTGTGCATGATTCAACTGTCGTGGCCGCAATGATCCGGCCGTCCTGCCCAGCCGCTGGCAACGCGCGTGGCTGAGGCAAGCCCGGACGCTGCCGGTGTCGCGAAACCGCCGCCGGGCCACCGCTGGTCACCGTGGCGACTCGCGCGCACCCGACCGCGGATAATTGCTGCGCTGATGGTCTTCGTGACCATTGGTGTTGCGCTGGTCCTTTCCGGTATGCGCGTTGCCAACGCCGTGCTGCTGGCCTTCGACTTGGCAGCGGTGGTGTTTCTGAGTGTCCTTGCGCGCCTGTTCAACGCCTCGTCACCCAAGCACATGCGCCAGCACGCGCAGACGCTGGATACCGGGCGTTGGGGCGTGTTGTGGAGCGCTGTCATCCTGTCGACGGTGGTGCTGGTGGCACTGGCCAACGCACTGCACACGAGTGGCGGCGGCGGCTGGTTGCCGTTGGCGGCAGGCGTGGCGAGCGTCATCTTGAGCTGGCTGTTTCTCAACAGCATGTTTGCCATCCATTACGCGCACGGCTATTACGGCGACTATGGCGATCAGCACGCTGGGCTGGAGTTTCCTGAAACGCCCAGGCCGGACTATTGGGACTTTGCATATTTCTCCATCGTGATCGGCATGACCTTCCAGGTGTCCGATGTGCAGATCACCAGCAACTATCTGCGGCGGGTGGTGTTGCTGCACAGCGTGATCGCGTTTTTCTTCAACGTTTTCATCATCGCCATCACGGTGAATATCGTGGCCGGGCGCGGTGCCTGAGCTGGCTCCCGGTCATGCGTACCGGCGCTGGCGCCCGCAATCCCGCCGCGGGATGGGCTTGGGCCAGCCGGAATGAATGGTGGTGCGCAGGGAATGCGTACCGCAGCCGGGAGTAGGCGCATCAGTTGCGGGCGGTATACTGCCCACCATCCTATCCACGACCCCGTACCGAGGCCAGAACACTTGAGCAAAAGCCAGCGCAACCCCTCGACTATCACCGTTGCCGCGCTCCGGCAGCAGGTCATCGCTGCATTGGAGTCACTGAAGGCCAAGGATGTGCGCGAGATCGATGTGCGCGGTCGCACCTCCATCGCCGATTTGCTGGTGATTGCGTCGGGCACGTCGGCGCGTCACGTCAAGTCCATTGCCGACGAAGTCACCCGCTTTGCCAAGAAGGCGGGCGTCATGCCGCTGGGGGTGGAAGGCGAACAGGAAGGGGAATGGGTGCTGGTCGACCTGGGAGACGTCATCGTCCACGTCATGTTGCCGCGCGTGCGCGAATTTTACGGGTTGGAACGGTTGTGGGCGGTGGGTGGCGAGCGCGAAGCGGATGCGGCGCAGGCGGGCTGACTCCTGGTGCGCAGCGCGAAGCGTGACTGGCGCTTTGTTTGGGGCTTGAGCGCGTGAGTGTCCTATGCACGCACGGCTGATCGCCGTTGGCGAGCGCATGCCCGGCTGGGTGGCCGCGGGTTTTGCCGAATACCGCAAACGCCTGTCGCGTGAGCTGCCGCTGGAACTGGTGGAGATCAAACCCGGCCATCGCGGCAAAGGCGCGGACGACGTACGCGCAATGCAGGACGAAGGCGCAGCAATTCTCGCCATGGTGACCCGCGATACGCACGTCGTCGCACTCGATGGCGGTGGCAAAAGCTGGTCCAGCGCGGCGTTGGCTGAACAGCTGGCGCTGTGGCGCATGGCGGGACGGGACCTGGCGTTCCTGATCGGTGGACCGGACGGCCACGCGCACGACGTGCTGGCCCGCGCTGATCAGGTGTGGTCGCTCGGGCCGTTGACCATGCCGCACATGCTGGTGCGTTTGCTGTTGGCCGAGCAGTTGTACCGCGCAACCACGATCCTCGCCGGACACCCGTACCATCGTGGTTGAGTGATGGACGTGGCGCCTGCCGGCGGCTCGCAGATGCCGGATTTCATTTACGATTGAGCCACTCACGACGCGAATTCCACCGCCATGTCATTTCGTGTAGCGCCAGCCACTATCGACGACCTTGATACGTTGACTGAACTGTTTGACGAGTACCGCCAGTTCTATGCCCAGCCGGCGGACAGGGCGCGGGCGCGAAATTTTTTGCACGAGCGTTTCCAGCGTCAGGAATCGCTGATTCTGCTGGCAGCAGACGTGCTGGGCGAAGGGCTGGGTTTCACCCAGTTGTATCCGCTGTTTTCCTCGGTGCACACCGCGCGCACGTGGCTGCTCAACGACTTGTTTGTGGTGGCAAACGCGCGACGGCGTGGGATCGGCGCAGCCTTGCTCGGTGCGGCTGCGGAGCAGGCGCGGCGGTCCGGCGCGGCCAGCCTCACCCTGTCGACGGCCTTGGATAACCGACCAGCACAGGCGCTGTATGAGTCGCTGGGCTGGCAGCGGGATCGGCAGTTCTGCGAGTACACCCTCGCGCTGTGAGCGCTACGCTTGCCGTTTTGTCGTGGCGCAGGAGTTCACATGCTGCATCTTGCTTCACAGTCCCCCCGCCGTCGCCAGTTGCTGGAACAACTTGGCGTGGATTTCGCTGTGCTCGAGGTCGCTGTGCCCGAGCAGCGGGTTCTGACCGAGACCCCGCGCGCCTATGTAAGTCGCGTCGCGCGCGACAAGGCGCGCGCGGGGTTGGCCCTGCTCGCCAAGGTCGAGGGCATGTTGGTGCTTGGCGCCGATACCGAGGTGGTGCTCGACGACGAGGTGTTCGGCAAACCGCACGATGTCGCGGATGCGACGGCGATGCTGCGGCGGCTGTCCGCACGCACGCACACGGTGATTTCGACAGTGTGGCTGGTCGGCGCACGGCATGAGCGCAGTGCGACGTGCATTTCGCAAGTCACGTTTGCCGAATTGAGTGCGGCCGAGATTGCCGCGTATGTCGCCACCGGCGAGTCGTTTGGCAAGGCCGGGGCGTACGCCATCCAGGGTCGTGGCGCCGCACTGATTGCGCACCTGCAGGGCAGTTACTCCGGGGTGATGGGTCTGCCGTTGTTTGAGACCGCGCGCTTGCTGCGGGACGCCGGCGCCAGCCACGCGTGAACTTCAGCCCGGCGGGGTGAGCGCGAAAAACCATGCGGTCAGGGCCAGCGCGTTGTGTGTGCCGTGTGCCACCACTGCCGGCCACAGCGATCGGTAGCGCAAGCGCAGCCACACCAGGGCGACGCCCAACAGGATCAGCTGTGGCAGCGCATACCACTGCCATTGCAGGCCAGGCAGATGGATGGTGGCAAAGCCTGCAGCGCTGAGTATTGCCGCAAGTGGCGTGCCGCAACGCGACAACAGTGCCGACAGCAACATGCCGCGAAACAACAGCTCCTCTACCAGTGGCCCGAGGCTGATGGCCATCGCCGCCAGCACGATACGCCAGACCAAGGGCGCGTTTCGGGTCAGTTGCTCGATGTCCTGCGGGATCTCGTGGCCGTGCGCCAGCAGCTGCGTGAGCACACTGCCGAGCAGCGGCAGCAACCCGCCGACCAGCAACGCTGCGATGAGCCAGCGCAGATGCGTTGGTGGGGTCACTCCGAAGCCGGGCGGTGCAGCACGCGCCCACAGTCGCGGCCAACGCCGGTACACCAACCACACCACCAGCAACGCAGCGCAACACACGCTGGCGATGGTGGCTGCCG
>DATCWU010000173.1:0-44438 GCA_036566165.1 Rhodanobacter sp.
CCGCCTTGGCGGTCTCCATCGCGCACAGCGGGGCATCGAGCTTGATGCTGTCGCCCACTTTCACGTGCCACTCGACGATGGTCGCGTCGGGCAGGCCTTCGCCGAGGTCGGGCAGGTGGAATGTCTTGATATCAGCCATGGTTTTGGATCCGTGTTGTAGGGCGGGCATTGCCCGCCGGCTTTTGCTCAGGTCGTGCGCTGTGCGCAGGCGTGCGGCGGGCAGTGCCCGCCCTACGCAGCGCTTGCTGCGCTGATTATGACGCCGCCAGGGTGCGCTTCGCGGCTGCGGTAATGCGCTCCACGCTTGGCAGGTACTTCATTTCCAGCCGGAACAGCGGGATGTGGGTGTCCGGGCCGGTGACGCGCTCGACCGGCGCCAGCAGATCGTAGATGCATTCCTCCGCCAGGCGCGCGGCAATCTCGGCGCCGAAACCAGCCGTCTTCGGTGCTTCGTGCACGATCACGCAGCGACCTGTCTTTTGCACCGATTCGGCGATGGTGTCGAAATCCAGCGGGGTCAGCGTGGCGACGTCGATTACTTCGGCGCTGATGCCGTCGGCGGCCAGCTCGTCAGCGGCTTCCAGACATTCCTTCACCTGTGCCCCCCAAGTCACCAGGGTGACGTCGGTGCCGTCGCGCAGCACGAAGCATACGTCCAGCGGCAAGGCCTCGCCGTCGTCGGGCACCTCCTCTTTGTACTGGCGGTAAATGCGCTTGGGCTCGAAGAACATCACCGGATCGGGATCGCGGATGGCTGCCAGCAGCAAGCCGTAGGCGCGTGCTGGCGATGATGGCAGCACGACGCGCAGGCCGGGGATATTGGTGAACAGATGTTCGTTCGCCTCGGAGTGATGCTCCGGTGCACGGATGCCACCGCCCCACGGCGCACGGAACACCGCCGGTACGGTAAGGCGGCCGCGGGTGCGGTTGCGCATGCGTGCGGCGTGACAGGCGATCTGTTCCATCATCGGGTAGATGAAGCCTTCAAACTGCGCTTCGGCAATGGGTTTCATGCCCTGCACGGCAAGGCCGACGGTGACACCGGCAATGGTGGTTTCGTCCAGTGGTGTATCAAATACGCGCCACTCGCCGAACTTCTCGCTCAGGCCCTGGGTGGCGCGAAACACGCCGCCGTTGACGCCCACGTCTTCGCCGAGCACCACCACGCTTTCGTCGTGTGCCATTTCCCAGGCCAACGCCTGGGTGACTGCTTCAATGAGGGTAATTTGTGCCATGACTTAGTTCGCCTTGTGTTCAAGCGAGAGGACGTAGTCGCGTTGTTTGGCCAGATCCGCCGGAACTTCAGCGAAGATGTAATCGAACATCGCAGTGACGGGCTGGGTCTTGGTTTCAAGGTAGGCATCCACCTCCTTGTCCATCCACTCGTCGCACTCGGCCTTCCAGGCTTCCTCCTTGGTGTCGTCCCACACGCCCTGGGCTTCCAGCCACTTGCGGGTGCGAATCATCGGCTCGCGTGCCCACGCGTCTTTCACCTCCTGCTGGCCGCGGTAGCGGCGCGCGTCGTCGGCCGTGGTGTGATCGCCCAGGCGATAGGTGACCGCCTCGATCACGCTGCCGCCCTTGCCGCTGCGCGCACGCTCCAGCGCGTCTTCCATCGCCTTGCGCACGGCAATGATGTCGTTGCCGTCCACCTGGATGCAGAACAGACCGGCGGCAATGCCCTTTTGCGCGAGGGTCGGCGCGCCGGACTGGATCTTGCGCGGCACCGAGATCGCCCACTGGTTGTTGACGATGACCGCCACCAGCGGCAGGTCACGCGCACCGGCCATGTTGATGGCACCGTTGAAATCGCCCTTGGACGAACCGCCGTCGCCGATGGTGCACACCGCCACGCGTTTCTCACCGCGAATCTTGAACGCCAGTGCGGTGCCGGCGGCGTGCAGGCATTGCGTGCCGATCGGCACCGACCAGGCGAAATCGTGTCGCGCCGGCTCCTGCTGATAATCGTTGCCGCGTTCGTCGCCACCCCAGTACATGTACACCTCGCGCGGCTGCACGCCGCGGTACAGCTGCGCGCCGTATTCGCGGTAGCTCGGTGCCAGCACGTCTTCCGGGCGCATGGCGCTGCCGATGCCAACGTGCGCAGCCTCATGGCCGAGGCAACTGGCATAGGTGCCGAGTTTGCCGGTACGCTGCAAGGCGATGGACTTGGCGTCGAACACGCGGGTGGACACCATCAATTTGTACAGCTTGACCATGTAGTCGAGGTCTTTGGCAAACTTGGGCAGATCCTTGCGTACCTGCTTGCCTTCGGCGTCGAGGTACTGCAGGTATTCAATTTCAAACTTGGCGGCGATGGTCACGACTCGCTCCGGAGTTGGGGACGGGATTTTCTGTGTGCGCGGGTGGTCACGAAGCGCGCAAAACGGTCGAACAAGACCGCGCTTGATAGCAGGCTCGCATGCTGCGCCGCAAGGTACGGCGCAGCATCCGCAGGCGCAATCAGGGGCTGCAGATGGCGTCAGACAGCCGTTTGTCGCGCGGAATCCGGTTTGCTGCAACACTGCCCGCTTGCAGCCTTTTTACTGTGTGTAGCGCAGACTGGTCTTGTCTCCAGTCAAGGCTCGGCGCGTATTGTGCCGCTACCATCGACGTTTTCCAAAACCAATCGCGTGTGCAAACCCATGAGCGAGAATCAGCGCGACATTGAAGCCGGCGTGCAGACCGATCTGAAGGGCCGGATCACTTATGGCGGTTATTTGCATCTGGACATGTTGCTGGCCGCGCAGCAGCCGTTGAGCGACCCGCCGCATCACGACGAGATGCTGTTCATCGTGCAGCACCACGTGGCCGAACTGTGGATGAAGCTGCTGCTGCATGAACTGACCGCGGCGGTGGCGCACCTGCAGCGGGACGATGTCGATGCGTGCCTGAAGATCCTGGCTCGCGTGAAGAAAATCCAGACCCAGTTGTTCGAGGAGTGGTCGGTGCTGGAGACGTTGACGCCGTCCGAGTACCTGGAATTCCGCGACGTGCTGGGCCCATCGTCCGGGTTCCAGTCACTGCAGTACCGCAAGATCGAGTTCACCCTGGGCAACAAGAACGCCGACATGCTCAAGGTGTTTGCGCATGATCCAGCCGCGCAGGCGGAACTGGATGCCGTATTGCATGCCCCGAGTTTGTACGACGAGTTCCTGCGCTACCTCGCTCGTCGCGGTCATGCGGTGCCGGAGGATTTGCTGAAGCGTGACTGGACGCAGCCACATCATCGCCATGCGGCATTGCAGCCGGTGTTCAAGCGCATTTACGAGCATCGCGCCGAGTTCTGGCCCGAGTACCACATGTGCGAACAACTGGTGGATGTGGAAGAGAGTTTCCAGTTGTGGCGCTTCCGCCACATGAAAACGGTGGAGCGCATCATCGGGCATCGCCGCGGCACGGGTGGTTCGTCCGGCGTGGATTTCCTGAAGAAGGCGCTGGACCTGGAGTTCTTCCCCGAGCTGCTGGACGTGCGGACCGTGCTGGGGACGTGAGCGTGACCGGTTGGCGCGGTGTCAAGGTTGACGTGGTCGAGCGCCTCCGTTACATCTAGCCCGTCCGCAATATTTTGCGACCCGTCAAACCCACCGAGAAACGCATGGCCACCACCACAGCTTCTGGCGCCGCCCCGCTTCCCGATTACCCGCAATTGCTTGGCCATCCACGTCCGTTGTGGATGTTGTTCATGTCGGAGTTCTGGGAGCGCTTTGCGTTCTACGGCATGCGTTGGGCGCTCACGCTGTATATCGTGGCGCAGTTCTTTGGTGGTGATGAAGCCGGGCAGGCCTCGGCCAGCCGCACCTACGGCGCGTATCTGGCGCTGGTCTATGCCACCGCGGTGTTTGGCGGTTACGTTGCCGACAAGATCATCGGCTACCAGCGTTCGATCCTGCTTGGCGCGGTGGTGATGGCCGCCGGCCTGTTCATGGTGATGGTGCCGCAGCGTGAAGTTTTCATGCTCGGTCTGGCCACGATCATCGTCGGCAACGGCCTGTTCAAACCCAATATTTCCTCGATGGTGGGGCAGTTGTATGCCACCGGGGATTCGCGCCGCGATCGCGGCTTCACCCTGTTCTACATGGGTATCAACGCCGGGGCGTTGATTGCGCCGATCCTGACCAGCTACCTGGCCGAGCATGTGTTCGGCACGCCACAACACGACAATTATCACGTGGTGTTTGCCGCGTCGGGCGTGGGCATGCTGATCAGCCTCGTATGGTTCTGGTTCGGGCGGCGTCAGCTCGGTCCGGTTGGCCGGCCGGCGCCGGAAATCGCCAACCCGCTGCGTGTGGTCTATGTGGCGATCGGCGTGCTGGTAGCCATTCCGCTGGTCTACCTGTTGATGGATCGCGCCGGCGCGGTGATGTTGCAGTGGCTGCTTACCGCGCTGTTCCTTGGCGTGGGCGTGATGCTCGTGATCGAGGCGATCCGTACCGGTCGGGTGCAGATCCAGCGGGTGATCGCGATGCTGATCATCTTCACTTTCAACGTGCTGTTCTGGATGTTCTTTGAACAGGCGGGCAGTTCGTTCAACTTCCTGGCCCAGCACATTGTCGACCGTGACCTGGGTGGCTGGATGTTCCCGATTGGCTGGTTCCAGTCGGTCAACCCCATCGCCATCGTGGTGCTGGCGCCGCTGGTGGCGCTGGTGTGGGGCTGGCTGGACAAGCGCCGCATCGAGCCGTCCATTCCGCGCAAGTTCGGCATGGGCCTGATCGGCAACGCGCTGGGCTTCGCCGTGCTGATGTATGCGCTGTCCAGCCTGGTCGGCAGCGACGGCCTGATTCCGCTGTGGACCCTGGTGCTGTGCTATGTGCTGCAGACGACTGGCGAGTTGTGTCTGTCGCCGATTGGTCTGTCGATGGTGACCAAGCTGGCGCCGGTGCGACTGGTCGGCCTGGGCATGGGCGGCTGGTTCCTGTCCACCGCGATCGGCAACAACCTGGCTGGCCTGTTCGCCAGCCATGTCAGCGGCGAGAGCGGCATGACCGTGGAGTCGGCGCTGTCCGGCTACACCATGGGCTTCTGGATCCTGTTCGGTGGCGGCGTGCTGCTGTTCCTGATTGCGCCGCTGATCAACAAGCTGATGCACGGGGTGCGCTGAGTCGGGCATTTCAGCCTGCTGCCGGGGCGCACACTGCGTCCCGACGCAGCTGCAGGCATTACTTTTGCAGCTTGTCCAGAATATGCGTGAGTGACGCGCGTTCGTCGGCGGTCAGCTTGCGCAACAGGTCGCGCTCGCGGATGCGTGCCATGGGCGCAACTTCGTCGTGGATCAGCCAGCCGCTTGCGCTCAAGCGCAGCACGGAGCGCCGTTTGTCATCATCGTGCACGCTGCGGTCGACACGGCCGGCGGCCACCAATCGCGCCAGGGCACGACTGACCGCGACCTTGTCCATGGCTGTCCGCTCGGCCACTTCGCGGGCCGACAAGCGGTCGAAACGTGCCAGCACAGCCATCACTCGCCATTCCGTGACGCTCAGCGCAAAGCGTTGCTGGTAGTCACCGGCAATGGCCTGACTGACGGTGTTGGACAGGATCGACAAGCGATACGGCAGGAAATTTTCCAGCTGCAGGGGTGCCCGCTCGCGCGCGGTCCGCGGCGGCCTGGTCACCCGCGCCGCGACAGGTCCGAGCTTGCCGTGGTTGCCCATGTTGCGGCACTCCTTGCAGATAGTTGCATTTGTAACTATGGTAATTCACTCCGTGGATTCAAGCCATACTTTCTACTGTTCGCGTTGTCAGGAGCCAAGCCATGAGCGCTGTCCAGCCCAACCTCGGCATGCAGGTCACCACCTTCGAAAACCCCATGGGCATCGACGGTTTCGAGTTTGTCGAATTTGCCGCGCCAGCCGGCCGCGCCGGCGAGCTGCGCAGCTTGTTTGAAAAAATGGGCTTCACCGCCGTGCTGAAACACAAGGCGCGGCCGATCACCGTGTATCGCCAGAACGGTGTGAACTTTCTGCTCAACGAAGATCCGGATTCGTTCGCGGCGGATTTTGCCGCGAAGCACGGTCCCAGCGCCTGCGGTTTTGCCATTCGCTTCAAGCAGCCGGCGGCGGACGTGTTGCAGTCCGTGCTGAGTAAGGGGGCTGTGGCGGCAACCGAAAAAGTCGCCAGCAAGGCGGTTTCGGCCCCGGCAATCAAGGGCATTGGCGACTGCATGCTGTATCTGGTGGATCGTTACGGCGCCAACGGCAGCATTTACGCGGGCGACTACGAGGCGATTCCCGGCGCTGAGCAGAACCCGAAGGGTTTCGGGCTGACCTTCATCGACCACCTCACGCACAACCTGTATTTCGGCAATATGGCGAAGTGGTCGGAGTACTACGAAAAGCTGTTCAATTTCCGCGAAATTCGCTACTTCGACATCAAGGGTGTGAAAACCGGCCTCGTCTCCAAGGCGATGACCGCGCCCGACGGTATCGTGCGCATTCCGCTGAATGAGTCAGACAACCCGAAGTCGCAGATCAACGAATACCTCGACGCCTATCACGGCGAAGGCATCCAGCACATTGCCTGCTTCACCGACGATATTTACGCGACGGTGGAAGGCATGCGCGCGGCCGGGGTCGAATTTCTCGACACGCCGGATACCTATTTCGACGTGATCGACGAACGTATCCCGAACCATGGCGAGGACGTACCGCGCCTGCGCAAGAACAGCATCCTGATTGACGCCGATCCGGAAACCCACCAGCGCAAGCTGCTGCAGATTTTCACGCTGAACGTGATCGGGCCGATCTTTTTCGAGATCATTCAGCGCAAGGGCAACGAGGGCTTCGGCGAAGGCAACTTCCAGGCCCTGTTTGAAAGCATCGAGCGCGATCAGATGAAACGCGGCGTGTTGTAAGGAGCGCGGCCATGAACGGGTCGAACTACCAATCCGGTTTCGGCAACGAGTTTGCCAGCGAGGCGGTTCCCGGTGCGTTGCCGGTGGGACAAAATTCGCCGCAGCGCGTGGCACATGGTTTGTATGCCGAGCAATTGTCCGGCACCGCGTTTACCGCGCCGCGGCACCTTGGTCGACGCAGCTGGTTGTACCGGATTCGACCGGCCGCCGTGCATCAGCCGTTTCAGCCACGCGCACACGCCACCTTCCATAACCGCTTCGACGAGGTGCCGGCCACGCCAAATCAGTTGCGCTGGGATCCGCCGCCGCTGGCCAGTACACCGACGGACTTCGTCGAGGGCCTGGTGACGCTGGCCGGCAATGGTGGTCCGGCAGAGCAGGCTGGTGTTGGTATCCACGTCTACACGGCCAATCGTTCGATGCAGGGGCGGTTTTTCTACGATGCCGATGCCGAGCTGTTGTTGGTGCCACAACAGGGGCGGCTGCGCCTGGCTACCGAGCTGGGCGTGCTGGACATCGAGCCGCAGGAAATTGCCGTCGTCCCGCGTGGTGTGCGTTTTCGGGTGGACTTGCTGGATGGCACGGCCGATGCACAGGGAAGTGCGAGTGCCACGGGCGCAGGGAGCGCAGGAGTGGCCCGTGGCTACGTCTGCGAAAACTTCGGCGCACTGCTGCGATTGCCGGAACTCGGGCCAATCGGCGCCAACGGCCTGGCGAATGCACGCGACTTCCTCACGCCGGTGGCGGCGTATGAGGACCTCGACGGTGCGTTCGAGCTGATCGGCAAATTCCAGGGCGCGCTGTGGACGGCGCAGATGGATCACTCACCGCTGGACGTGGTGGCCTGGCATGGCAATTACGCACCGTACAAATATGATCTGCGCCGCTTCAATCCGATTGGCTCGATCAGCTACGACCACCCGGACCCGTGCATCTTCACCGTACTGACGTCGGCCAGCGACACGCCCGGAACGGCGAACATGGACTTTGCGATCTTCCCGCCGCGTTGGCTGGTGGCGCAGCACACGTTCCGGCCGCCATGGTTCCATCGCAACGTGGCCAGCGAATTCATGGGCCTGATTACTGGTGTGTACGACGCCAAGGCCGAGGGTTTCCTGCCCGGCGGCGCGTCGCTGCACAACTGCATGACCGCGCACGGACCGGACGCGGCGACGTTCGAGAAGGCGTCGGTGGCGGATTTGAGCAAGCCGGACGTGATCACCGACACCATGGCTTTCATGTTCGAAACACGCAAGGTGATCCGGCCGACGCAGCAGGCGCTGGAATCACCACAATTGCAACGCGATTATTCCAATTGCTGGCAGGGCATCGCCAGGCACTTCCATCCGCCGCAAGCGTAAAGCGCCGCGCCCGTACCGTTCGGAGAAACACATGAAGCTGGGAAGTCTCAAGGCAGGCGGCCGTGACGGCGCGCTGGTGGTGGTCAGCCGCGACCTGACGCGGGCAGTGCGAGCCGGTGCGATTGCGCCGACCTTGCAGGCAGCGCTGGACGATTGGTCGGATGCGGCGCCGCGCTTGAACGCGCTGTATGCCGAGCTCAATGACGGCAGCGCTGCCGGCGCGTTCGCGCTGGACATGTCGGCGCTGGCCGCGCCGCTACCACGGGCCTACGAATTTGTCGATGGCAGCGCGTACCTGCCGCATGTGGAACGCGTGCGCAAGGCGCGCGGCGCGACCGTGCCGGAAAGCTTCTATACCGATCCGCTGATGTATCAAGCCACCAGTGCCGGCTTTCTCGGCCCGCGCGATCCAGTGTTGGTATCGAGCGAAGAGTTCGGTATCGACCTGGAGGCTGAAGTCGTCGTGGTCACTGATGACGTACCGATGGCCGTCACCCCGGAGCAGGCGTCCGCGCACATCCAGTTGGTCGGCCTGATCAACGACGTGAGCTTGCGCGGCCTGATTCCCGGCGAGCTGGCCAAGGGTTTCGGCTTTCTGCAGTCCAAGCCGCGTTCCGCGTTGTCACCCGTGCTGGTGACGCCCGACGAGCTGGGCGCCGCGTGGCAGGGCGACAAGCTGCATCTGCCGATGCGCACCTGGTTGAACGGCAAGTGGTTTGGGGAAGCCGAGTGTGGTGTCGACATGCAATTCAGTTTTGCCCAGTTGGTTGCCCATGTGGCGAAAACCCGCCCGCTGACCGCCGGCACCATCGTCGGGTCGGGCACCATCGCCAACCAGGACACCAGCAAGGGCGCCTCGTGCCTGGCCGAGCAGCGCACGGTGGAAAAGTTGCGCGACGGCCAACCGAGTACACCGTTCCTGAAGTTTGGCGATCGCTTGCGTATCGACATCACCGATACCGCTGGCGCATCCATCTTCGGCTCGATCGAACAGCAGATCGTGCACTTTCAGGGATGAGTGGTGGCGTGATCGTGGCTCGGCAGCGTAACGCCGCCTGATCGCTGCTTGACGCGGATCAATGCGACCGCCGCGGCGCGTCGACAGACTGCGACCATGACCTTGCCCATCACCGCACCCGAGTTTGATCCCGCGCTGATTGCGCGTTATGACGTGGCCGGGCCGCGTTACACCAGCTATCCGCCGGTGCCGCAGTTTCGCGCCGATTTCGACGAGCAGGCGCTGCGCAACGCGGCGCGCATCTCGAATGAGGAACCTATCCCGCGGCCACTGTCGATCTACGTGCATATCCCGTTTTGCACCAGTCCGTGTTTCTACTGTGGCTGCAATCGGGTGATCACCAGTGACAAGGCGCAGGCGGGTCGTTATCTGGAGCGCCTGTACCGCGAGGTCGAGCTGCTCGCCCCGTTGTTTGATCGCGATCGACCGGTGCGGCAACTGCATTTCGGTGGCGGGACGCCAAATTTCCTGGATCTCGCGAACATGCGCGAGCTGATGGAGTCGCTGGCGCGTCACTTCAGCTTCAGCCGCCATCCGGAGCGCGAATACGGCATCGAGGTGGATCCGCGGTTTGCCGATGCTGCCTATATCCGCGGATTGGGTGAACTTGGCTTCAATCGCCTGTCTGTTGGCGTGCAGGATTTCGACCCTGCGGTGCAGCAGGCGGTCAATCGCATACAGAGCGTGGAGGAGACACGCGCGGTGATCGAGGCGGCGCGCGCGGCGCAGTTTCGTTCGGTCAACGTGGATCTGATCTACGGTCTGCCCCTGCAGCATGTGGAACAGTTTTGCGGCACCCTCGACACCGTTGTGGCCCTGCAACCTGATCGCGTGGCGGTATATGGCTATGCCCACCTGCCGCAGATCTTCAAGGCCCAGCGCCAGATCGACAAACATGAGGTGCCGGATCCGGCGACGCGGCTGGCGCTGTTCGGGTGTGCGCTGGAGCGGCTGACTGCCGCCGGCTATGTCTATATCGGCATGGATCACTTTGCGCGCGTCGATGACGAGCTGACGCTGGCGCAACGTGCCGGTACGTTGCAGCGGAACTTCCAGGGCTATTCGACGCATGGCGAGTGCGACATCCTGGGTCTGGGCGTCAGCGCGATCGGCCGCATTGGCGACACCTACAGTCAGAATGCGCGCGATCTGATCGGCTATTACGCGGCACTGGACAACGGCCGCCTGCCGGTGGTGGCTGGCCTGCAGCTGGATGAGGATGACCTGATCCGGCGGGAGCTGATTGGCGTGCTGATGTGTCAGGGTGTCATCGACAAGGCGACCTTTGGCGCGCGTCACCGGTTGTTGTTCGACGAGTATTTCGTGCGCGAGCGTCAACGCTTGCAGCCGCTGGTGGCGGATGGGCTGGTGGACGAGGATGCACGGGCCATTCGGGTCACCTCGCGGGGGCGACTGCTGTTGCGTATCATCGCCATGTGCTTCGACGCGTATCTTGACGAAGATGCGCGAGCCGCACGCTATTCGCGCGTGATCTGACCCGTTGCACATCGACGCCCCAGTCCCCACTATTGTTCCCATCATGCAAGCCAAGCACGCAGCAGGTCGCCTGCCCGAGCCGCCCAGCCCGATTGCCGACGACGGTGATGAAACCCGTTTCTGCGGCACCTGCGCATTTTCCAGCGCGTGCATCGCCGCGGGGTACGACAAGCCGGAGCTGGCCGAGCTGCAGTGTCTGGTGGAACACGTCGGGCCGTTTCGTGCCGGCGAACACGTGTTCCGCACTGGCGATCCATTTCGCGCCATCTTTGCCGTGCGCAGCGGTACGGTGAAAACGCGGATGGTGGACAAGGAGGGTCGCGAGCAGGTGCTCGGCTTCTATCTGCCGGGCGAAGTGGTTGGCCTCAACGCGATCTATCCCGAGCATTTCCCGTGCGATGCCGTGGCGCTGGACACGGCGTACTTCTGCCGCTTCTCGTTCCCGGCCATGAGCGCCCTGGCTTCACGTATCCCGGCCGTGCAGCAGCATCTGTTTCGCATGCTGAGCAAGGAACTGGGCACGGCATCCCTGCTGGCCGGCGACCACAGCGCGGACGAGCGGGTGGCGGCATTCCTGATGGATCTGGCCGCCCGTTATGCGGCGCGTGGGTTTTCCGCCACGCGCTTCCGCCTGAGCATGTCGCGCGGCGATATTGCCAATTACCTGCGCCTTGCGGCGGAAACCGTCAGCCGCGTACTCAGCCGTTTTCGCAGTCAGGGCCTGATCCAGATCGAAGGCCGCGAGTTGCAGTTGCTCGACGCGACCAGGCTCGCCGACATCGGGCACGCGCTGCTGCCAGAGTAAGCAGGGAACGCGCGCCTGGCCCGCGTCGTCGGTGGCGTCCACTCGGGAAGGCACGAACTGAGGCTTGACTGCAGTTCGCTGGCATGCCGTCTCGTAGGCCAGCCGAGCGATCCGGGATGGACGGCTGTGGCTGGACTGGACACGGTTGGCCGGCTGATACAAATCATGGGCACGGGCGAGGCGGACGTGGCATGGTAGGCAATCGTTCGCGTTCAGGTCGCATACCATGTCTGTAGCCGCCCCCGGCAAAAACAAGCCCGCCACCTTCGCCGAGTTGCCCGCGTTGCTGGCGTCCGCGCCGCATCGTGTGCTGTTTCTGGCTGGCGCGATCGCGGTCTTGCTGAGCATGGCGTGGTGGGCCGTCGAACTGTCCTGGATGTTCGGCATGCCGCTCAGTGCGTGGCCACAACCGACGATTCCGCCGGCGTATGCGCACAGCATGCTGATCCAGTACGGCACGTTTCCGTTGTTCATGTTTGGCTTTCTGCTGACCGTGTTTCCGCGCTGGCTGAACCAGCCCGCGTTGACGCGCCGGCACTATGTGCCGGTGGCGGGCTGCGTTTTTGCTGGCTACGTACTGGCCAACGTTGGCTTGCTGAATCTGCCGTGGTTGCTCAAGCTCGGCTTCGCCCTGATGTTGGTTGGCTATCTGCTGGGAATTTACACGCTGGCCCGGGTGCTGGCGGCGGCGACCAACCGCATCGATCACGCCAAGTCGTGCCTGCTGGCGCTGAGCCTGGGCGCGCTTGGGTTGATCCTGTTTCTGGTCTTTTTGTCGGGCGGCCCGGGGGAGTGCGCGACACTGGCCATCCGCATTGGCACGTTTGGCTTGTTGCTGCCGATCTTTTTCACTGTGACGCATCGCATGCTGCCGTTCTTCACCGCGAACGTCGTACCGGCGTACAAGGCGGTCCGTCCGCGCTGGAGCCTACCGGTGGTGTGGGTGCTGCTGCTGGCACACCTGCTGCTGGACTGGCGTGGCGTGTTCGGCTGGTTGTGGTTGGTGGACATTCCGCTGGCACTGGTGTTTGCCTGGCATGCGCTGGCGTGGCAGCCGTGGAAAGCCATGGGCAATGGCCTGATCGCGGTGCTGCACCTGGCGTTTGCCTGGCTGCCGGTGGCATTTGCCTTATATGCAGTGCAGGACGTGATTTATGCCGCCAGCGGCAACTTGCTGTTTGTGCGGGCGCCCTTGCACGCGCTGGCCATTGGTTACTTCGGGTCGATGCTGGTGGCGATGGTGACGCGCGTGACGCAAGGCCATTCCGGTCGGCCCTTGCAGATGGGCGGCGTCGCGTGGCTGTGCTTCGGCCTGTTGCAAATCGTCGTGCTCGTGCGCTTGCGTGCCGAGTTTGGTGGCGGTGCGGACTTCAACCCGTACCTGTGGCTGGTGATTGCGGCATATGGCTGGTTGCTGGCGTTCACACCATGGGTATTGCACTCGGCGCGGATTTACCTGACGCCGCGCGCCGACGGCAAGCCTGGCTGAGGCACCGCCAGTCGGGTCGCTGATGTGGCTTTGCACCGGTCGCCACGGCGCGCAGCCGGACGCGCTTGATCCATGTCAGCGCGGCAATGGCGGGCCGCGCTCAGACTCTTCGGCGAACTGTTGGGAGAACGCGCGTGGCTGCCTGGTACCCGTGGATTTTGCTGCTGCATCTTTCCTGCGCCATCATCTTTGTGGGCGCCGTGGTGTTTGAAGTGGTGGTGATCGAGTCGCTCAAGAAGCATTTCGACATCATCACCATGCAAGGCCTTGAACAGGCAGTAATGGCGCGGGTGCGGCGCTTCATGCCGATCGTGGTCATCCTGCTGTTTCTGAGCGGTTTTGCGGTGTTCGATATTCGTTGCGACGGCTTCCAGTGCGTTGGCTCGCGTTTCGGCAATTGGCTGCTGCTGAAGGTGGTGCTGGCGTTTGCCGTGCTTGGCGTGTTTGCGAATGCGATGTGGGCGATGCGCCATGGCAAGATGGACGTTTGCCGGTTTCGTTACACTCACCGTGTCGTGCTTGGCTTGATGATTGGCATCGTGTTTCTGGCCAAGACCATGTTTTACCTGTAACCATTCGCCCACTTCGAGGTGCACCATGTCCAACGTCACATTCAAGGGTCAGCCGGTCAACGTTGATGGCCAGTTTCCGGCGGTCGGTTCCACCGTGCCGGCGTTCCATCTGGTCGGGTCCGATCTGGCCGATGTCGCGTTGACTGCGTTTGCCGGCAAACGCAAGGTGCTCAACATTTTCCCGAGTGTGGATACCGGCGTGTGTGCGGCCTCGGTGCGTCGCTTCAATGAGCTGGCCGGCAAGCTCACCAACACGGTCGTGCTGTGCATTTCTGCCGATTTGCCGTTTGCGCAAGCGCGTTTCTGCGGCGCCGAGGGCCTGGACAAGGTTACCAACCTGTCGCTGATGCGCGGCCGTCAGTTTCTCAATGATTACGGTGTGGCGTTGGCCAGTGGCCCGCTGGCTGGGCTGGCGGCGCGCGCCGTGCTGGTCCTGGATGAGCACGACAAGGTGCTGCATGCCGAGCTGGTCAGCGAGATTGGTCACGAGCCCGACTACGACGCGGCGTTGAAAGCGCTGCGCTGACAGGTCTGGCGACTGGCGGGTGAAACACGGCGGTACCTCGGCCGTGTGCCCAACGCCATCGCTCCGGGCTGCGGAGCCGTTGCAGTGGCGATGTTCGCTCCAAGTCGGAGGGCATCGTCAGTGCAGTTGCCGCGCACAGCAATAGCAGGTTCCTGCCATGCCCGGACGGGCAGTATCGCGCCGTTGTCTCAGCCGCCCGTACTCGTGATGGACATGCCCAGGGTGCGCCCTTGCGGGTGGATACCCAGACCGAATTTGAGGCTGCGCCCGATGCGCGTGGCGTATTCCACCATCTGCGCGGCGTCCGCCGCGTCGAGTTCCTCGCTGCAGGTTTCCAGCCACAGCGCCAGCCAGCGCTCAAAATGTTCGCCGTGGATCGGCAGCGGTCGGTGCGCAGCCATCGGATTGCCACGGTAGGTGCCGGCACGCAGCGCGATGGATGACCAGAACGATGTCAGCAGACGTTTGTGCGCGTCCCAGTCGTGTACGACCGCATTGAATACCGGTCCAATCAGCACATCCGCGCGCACCTTTTCGTAGAACCGGTCAACCAGCGTGGCGATGGCCGGTGTGTCAAATGCGGGCGGGGTGGTCACGGTGATGTACTGCATCCGGCAGATCGGAATAAACCCACACCCGGCCGTCGCCGACCGGGTGTGGGTGCGGTGGTGCGGCGGGTTACTTGCCGATGCTGAGGGTACCCTTCATCAGCGATGCGTGGCCCGGGAACGTGCAGAAGTAGGCGTAGGTTTCGCCAGCCTTGAGCTTGGAGACGTTGAACGTGGCAGTGTCGGACTCGCCGCCACCGATCAGTTTGGTGTGCGCAATGATGCGCGTGTCGCCCGGTTTCTCGTAACTGTTGGCGGCACCGGCCTTCATGCCGTCAGCCACGACGCCAGCCTCGTCGGCGCTATGGGCGAGCACCCAGTTGTGACCCATGGCCGCCTTCGGCAGCTTGCCGACATGCTTCAGCGTCACCGCAAACGTCTTGCAGGTGCTTGGCACGGTGATGGTCTTCTTGTTGAACTGCATCGCGTCACTGCCTTCGATCGTGGTCGCACATTCGGCAGCCAGCAACGGGGTGGACAGCAGGCCGAGCAGGGCAATGGCAATCAATTTGCGCAGCATGGGTAGTGCTCCTGATGAAACAGCGTGGGTAAAATGTGCATGCATTCTGCAATGTGCGTGTGACGGTATCCCTGACTTGCATCAGACGGTACTGCGGCGTGTTGCCGCAGTGCGGCCAGGTCCGCACTGCGCGACGCGTCGTGGAGCTGCTGCTGCATGTGGAGGTGGGCTGGACTGATGTGGATCAGCACGGCGCGCATTGGCGTGATTGACACTGCATACGTATGCCGGCCCGTGCCTGAAGGAGGTCTGATGACCCACGTTGTCACCGATAACTGCATCAATTGCAAACACACCGATTGCGTGGAAGTGTGCCCGGTCGATTGCTTTCACGCCGGTCCGAACTTCCTGGTGATCGATCCCGATGAGTGCATCGATTGCACGCTATGCGTGGAAGAGTGCCCGGTGGGTGCGATTTTTGCCGAGCTTGACGTGCCGGCGGGGCAGGAAATCTTCATGTCGATCAATGCGGAGCTGGCGCAGCAGTGGCCGGTACTGACCAGCAAGATCGAGTCGATGGAAGATGCCGCCAAGTGGGATGGTGTGCCGAACAAGCTGCCGTTGCTCAAGCGCGAGCTGTAGCGGATGCGCTCTGCTCCGTAGTTGGCGGTGGCTTGCACTGCCGTGGTGTGGCCTGGCAAGAGCCGGCGGATCCAACTGGCTCGCAGGCAGGTATATCCGGGATTGCTGCGGTGCTGCCATGAAAAAGCCGGGCGTTGCCCGGCTTGTTCCAAGTGCGACTCCAGCAACGCCGCCTTCCGTCGCGACGAAGGCGCGCGCCGGCGACGGGTGCAAATCCGCGGCTGTGACCTTACTTCGCCGCCATCAACGCGACGGTCATATCCAGCATGCGGTTGGAGAAACCCCACTCGTTGTCATACCAGCTGAGTACCTTGACCAGCGTACCCTCCATCACGCGCGTCTGGGTCGCGTCGTAGGTGGAAGATGCCGGGTTGTGGTTGAAGTCGACGGACACCAGCGGCTTGGTGTTGACCTCGAGGATGCCCTTCATGTCGCCCTGTGCCGCATCGTTGATGATGGTGTCGATCTCGGCCTTGGTCGTGGCGCGTTTGGCCACGAACGTCAAATCCACGACCGACACATTGATGGTCGGCACGCGCATGGAGAATCCATCCAGCCTGCCGTTCAACTCCGGCAGCACCAGGCCGACTGCCGCGGCTGCGCCGGTCTTGGTCGGGATCTGGCTCATCGTGGCCGAGCGCGCGCGGCGCAAATCGGAGTGGTAGACGTCGCTGAGCACCTGGTCGTTGGTGTAGGCATGAATGGTGGTCATCAGACCGTGCACGATGCCGAGCTTGGCATTCAGCACCTTCGCCAGTGGTGCCAGGCAGTTCGTCGTGCAGCTGGCGTTGGAGATCACCTGCATGCTGGCAGTGAGCTTGTCGGTGTTGACGCCGCAGACAAATGTGCCGTCCACGTCGTCCGCGCCAGGCGCCGAAATGATCACCTTCTTTGCGCCGGCAGTGAGATGTGCACCGGCCTTGGCCTTGCTGCGAAACAAACCGGTGCATTCCAGTACCACGTCGACGCCCAACTCACCCCAGGGCAATTTGGCCGGATCGCGTTCGGCGCAGACCTTGATCTTGTCGCCATTGACGACGATGAAACCGCCTTCCACCGCCACACTGCCGGGAAACTTGCCATGCACGGTGTCGTACTGGGTCAGGTGGGCATTCGTCTCGGCATCGCCGAGGTCGTTGATGGCAACGATCTGGATTTCGCTGGTGCGCCCAGCTTCGTACAGCGCACGCAGAATATTGCGGCCAATGCGACCGTAACCGTTGATAGCGACCTTGATGGCCATGGGGCGACGTCCTCCAGTAAGTGAATAGGGCCGTGTCAGGCGGCCTGCCAGCATACGATTTTACAGGCAAAGTCGGAACGCCACCCGTGTGGTATTGCCGCAACCTCTTGCGCATGGCTGCCCAGCGGTACGCCAACGTGCCGTTCGCTGCCGCTGTATCCGCCGCAACAGACACCTGGAACCGACGTTTATCCGGTCTGGGCGGAGCGCAGGTAAACGTACTGGGCCCGGCGCTGTGGCAGACTTGCCGGTCAGCCTAGGGGAGTTCTGCCGTGTCCGTTGTGCGTCGTCTTGCGGTCGCGTTGCTCGCCGGTTTGCTGGTGGGCCCGGTGCAGGCGTGGGGTCCCCTGGGTCATGCCATCGTTGCCAACCTGGCACAACGGCAGCTCAATCCGACCGCGCAAGCGGAGGTGGATCGTCTGTTGGCGCCCGAACACACTGACTCGTTGGCGGCGATTGCCAGCTGGCCCGATCAGCTCCAGAACGATCCGGCGCAGGCCGCCTTGTGGCGGCAGACACGCAGCCTGCATTACGTCAATTTGCATGGCGCCGACTGCGACTATGTGCCGCCGCGGGATTGTCGCGACGGGCGCTGCGTGGTCGGCGCGCTGGCGCACTATGTCGCCGTGCTTGGTGATCGCACGCAAGACGCTGCCGTGCGGCGCGAGGCATTGAAGTTTGTCGTGCATTTCGTCGGCGACGTGCATCAGCCATTGCATGCCGGTTATCGCGCCGACAAGGGCGGCAACACGTATCAGGTGCGGTTCGCCGGCAAGGGTAGCAATCTGCATCGGGTATGGGACTCGGGCTTGTTGTCACGGCGTGGCCTGGATGCACCCGCGTATGCGCAGCTGCTTGCTGCGCGTGGCCCCGTACCGCTGCCGCCGCCCGTGGCGCCGCGGCAAAGTGTCTACGCGCAGTGGGCACGCGAGTCGTGTCGCATAACCGCCCGGCCGGATTTTTATCCGCCCGGCCACAAGATTGACCAAGCCTATGTGCAAGCAGAACTGCCGGTTGCCGAGTTGCGCCTGCGCGAAGCCGGGCGGCGTCTGGCGGCCGTACTGAATATGGCCCTGGCGCGCTGAGATACGGCTAGCTGTTTTTGGCTACCAGCGGGTGATTTGGCCGTTAGTGACCCGCGGAGTGCGTCCCGATGTTGCGGTCGAGGAAGTCCAGCATCTTGTTGTAGAGCTCCAGCTGGTGCGCGGGGACGAAGAAACCATGTCCCTCGTGGTCCTCGATCAATGACTCGTAAGCGATGTGGTGGGCATCCAGCGCCCGGGTGAACTCGCGAAAATTCCTGAACGGTACGCGGGGATCCTCCCGGCCGTGCGCCAGCAGCAGACTGGCCTTGATCTTCGCCACTCCGCCGAGCGGGGAGCGCCGCAACAGATCGGCGTAATCCGTGCCGAGCGCGCGATGCAGGTAGTCGACGCCGTCGTTGCTGCGCCGGGTGTCGCTGCTGCCCAGTTGTATGCGCAGGTCATACACGCCGGCGTAGCCGATCGCGCACCGGTACAGCGCCGGCTCGCGCACGACGCCTTCGAGCGCGGCATAGCCGCCGTAGCTGCCGCCGTACAGACACATCCGTTGCGGGTCGGCATAGCCTTGCTTGACCGCCCAGCGCGTGGCGTCGGTGATGTCGTCCTGCATGCTCAGGCCCCATTGCCGGTAGCCGCGTTCGATGAATTTTTCGCCGTAGCCGCCGGAACCGCGGTAGTTCACCTGCAGCACGGCGTAACCGCGGTTGGCCAGCATCTGCACTTCCGGCTCGTAACCCCACTGATCGGCAACGCCGTGCGGGCCGCCGTGCACCAGCACTACCAGCGGAAACGGCTGCGTGCCCGCAGGCAAGGTGAGAAACCCATGCAGCGGAAGGCCGTCACGCGCGGTGAGCTGGATCGGCTGCATCGGTCGCAGTATCCGCGGATCGAGCCAGGGTTGTGCGCTCAACAGAAATCGCGCGTTGTGGCTGGCCAGATCGAACAGGTAGTAGTCACTGCCGCTGCGGTCACTGATGGCGCGCACGATGGCGTGTTTGCCGTCGCGGGTGAAGCTGGAAAAATAGACCAGCTGGCCGGGGAAGTTGCTGGCGATGGCCTTGCTGAGCTGCGCTTCCTGACTGTTTTCGTCGATGTAATGCAGGGCCGGTTTGCCGTCCGCGGTGATGATGGCGTAGTAGTCGTGGTGATCCGCGGTCGGCAACAACTCGATGGGGTCGGCGAACTTGCCCTGGTAAATAGGGATATGGGTGCCACTGGCCGGGTCCATCAGCTCGATCGCATCGGGTTGGTCGCCGTGCGAAACGCGCACATACAGCCGGCTGTTGCTGCGGTTGAAACCAATGGGCTGGATTGTGGTACCCGATTGGGCCGAGTCGTTGCGCAGGGTCCACGCGTCGTCGTTGTCGCGCCGTGTCCACAATTTGGTTTCGGTGAACCCATCATGGGTCCACGCCACACGAACCCGACCAGCGTTGTCGGCAATCAGGCCGGCATTGTGCGCGGGCGCCACGCCAATGCGTACACTTTGCCCGTTCAGCACATTCAGTCGGTCGATGTTGGTCGCGGTGCCGTTGCGGTCGTTGGTGAAATCACTGGTCGCGATCAGGATGCGATGGTCACTGCCGATGGTTTCGCCGATCGGCGTGGCGCCGGCGTAGCGCTGGCTGTTGCGCTTGAGTCGCGATGCCAGCGTGCGGCCGCCTGCGCGGTAACCAAACAATTGCACCTGCCCGGTACCGTCGGCGTTGATCGCGAACAGCTCGCCAGTGAGTTGCGGCGCGTCCAGGCCGTTTTGCTTGAACGCACCGGCGGCGACCAGCCGCTCATTGCCGACCCAGAAATAGTCGGCGATCAATGCATTCTTGCCGGACGGGATCAGCCGCAAGACTGCGGCGGTTTGCCCGTCGAGAATCGCCAGCAGGTTTTCGTGCGGGTTCCCCGGTCGCGGCACGAGGGCGGACAGATACTTTCCGTCAGGCGAAATGCGCACCTGCGAAACGTCGGGCGGACGAATGAAATCGCTGACGGGAACAATCGACGGTGCTGGCGCGGATCTCGTGGTCGACGTTACCGCTGGCGTTTGCGCCACCGCGATGGAACTGCCCAGGCCCCATGCCAGTGCCACGATCCAGAGTTGCAATCCACGTTTGCCGTGCATCCTTCGTCTCTCCCTGAGCATGGATGCGCACAGGGTGAACCGTCGAAGCGGGCATTGGCAAGTGCGGTGAGTGACCGCCGTGATCCGGCGTGAACAGTTCTGCTAGTCTCGAATGATGGTCATACCGATGTTTCGCCGCACCAAGATCGTCGCCACGCTGGGCCCCGCCACCGACACCCCGGGCATGCTGGAAAAGCTGATCGTCGAGGGCGCGGATGTGGTGCGTTTGAATCTTTCCCACGGCGCGGCGGACGATCATCGTGCACGCGCGGCGGCGGTGCGCACGATCAGCGCGGCGCTCGATCGCGAGGTTGGCGTGTTGGCCGACCTGCAAGGTCCGAAGATCCGCATCGAGACGTTTGCCGATGGCGCGGTGTACCTGGTCGATGGCGCGCCGTTTGTGCTCGATTGCCGCCCTGGCGTGCCACCCGGTGATGTGCATCGCGTGGGGGTCAGTTATCACGGGTTGCCGCAGGACGTGCAGCCTGGTGACGTGTTGATGCTCGATGACGGTTTGCTCGCCTTGACCGTGCTCGATGTGGTGGGCAGTGAAGTGCGCTGTCGGGTACTGATTGGCGGGCGCCTGTCCAACCGCAAGGGGCTGAACCGGCAGGGTGGCGGTTTGTCGGTGACAGCACTGTCGGACAAAGACCGGGAGGACATTCGCCTGGCGGCCGAGATTGGTGCGGACTTCCTTGCCGTGTCGTTCGTACGCGCAGCCGACGACATCCATCAGGCGCGGCGGCTGTTGCACGAGGCCGGTGGCAACGCCGCGCTGGTGGCGAAGATCGAGCGGGCCGACGCAATCCCGGTGCTGGGCGAAATCATCGACGCGTCCGATGCGGTGATGGTGGCGCGCGGCGATCTGGGGGTGGAAATTGGTTACGCGGAGTTGCCCGGCCTGCAGAAAAAAATCATCCGTGAGGCGGTGCAGCGCAACCGGGCGGTGATTACCGCCACGCAAATGTTGCAGTCGATGGTGCGTTCGCCAATCCCCACCCGTGCCGAAGTGCTGGATGTGGCCAACGCGGTGATCGATGGCACCGATGCCGTGATGCTTTCCGAGGAATCTGCGGCCGGGGCGCATCCGGACAAGGCCGTGGCGGCGTTGCGCAACATTTGCCTGGGCGCGGAACGCCAGTTCGAACCGAAGGAGGATCTGACCGCCGCCGGGCACCGACTGGATCGCACCGACCAGGCAATTGCATTGGCGGCGATGATGCTGGCTGGCGAGCTTGGCGTGCGTGCGATCGTTGCCTTGACCGAATCCGGCGGCACCGCGCAATGGTTGTCGCGCTATCGCACCGCGATCCCCATTTATGCGTTGTCGCCGTTTGCCGATGCCCGTCGCCGCATGCTTCTGTTGCGCGACGTGCGACCAGTGGCGTTTGTGCACGAGGGGCAGAACTCCGCGGCCACCGCGCGCGCTGCCGTGCAACAGCTGTTTGCGCAGGGTCGCCTGGTCGAAGGCGATCGGGTCGTTTTGACACACGGTGACCGGATGGGTCTGGGTGGGGGCACGAACACGCTGAAGCTGTTGGCAGTCGGTGCCGGCGGCATGGTCGAGAGTCTGCGCGATCTATAACGCCATGCGCCGGGAGCCGGCTTCACGGCATGCGCATCCGTGGCGTTCTACACTCGCACCTGTCTGCCACCTGCTCCGGAGGTTCTCATGAAATCCCTGTTGCGTCCCCTGCGCCAAGTGTTGGTATTCGCGGTCGCACTGGGGTGCGCGGCACCCGCGCTGGCGCAACCGCGCCAAGTGGATCAGGAAAACCTGTATCGCTACTGGATACTGCTCAATACCTCGGTGACGATGAGTGCGCCCAACAGTGGGCTCAATCTGGAGGCACCCGGCTGCGCTGCGGTGACTTACACCATTGGTTCCGACGGCGTACCGCGGGACGTCACCGTCGCGAAACTGGTACCCAAGAGTGATCTGGCGATGGTGGCGCGCAGCGCAGTAAGCCAGTTTCGCTATGGTCCGTCCCTGACCAACCGCGTAGGCGATCCCGTTTCCACCTATTACGTGGTGCCGTTCAACGCGCCCACTGACGCCGCGCAACGCAAGCAGTTGTTGCAAGCGTGCGAGCTCCCGGGCTTTGGTGCCTGACCCGAGGTCAGGCGGCCAGCGCCGCGCAAAGTCTCGTATAATTGCCCGTTTAACCGTGCAGCCGTGTGGGCTGCACCAGCCATCGAGCCGGTGTGCACCGCCGCGCCAACGGAGTTGTCATGAGTATTGAAGATCTCGAAAGCATTGCCCTGGCCATGGTTGCGCCGGGCAAAGGCATCATCGCCGTCGACGAGTCCACCAACACCATCACCAAGCGCCTGACTGCCGTCGGCCTGGATAGTACCGAAGAAGTCCGCCGCGCCTATCGCGAAATGCTGCTGACGGCGCCGGGTTTGAGTGAGCACATCTCCGGCGCGATCCTGTATGACGAGACAATCCGCCAGTCCACGCAGGACGGCGTGCCGTTCACTACGGTCATGAAGAAAGCCGGGATCATCCCCGGCATCAAGGTCGACAAGGGCCCGCAGCCGTTGGCCGGGTTTCCCGGTGATGTGGTGACCGAAGGGTTGGATGGCTTGCGTCCGCGCCTGCAGGAATACGCAAAGCTGGGAGCGCAATTCGCCAAGTGGCGTGCGGTCATCAATATCAGTGAGGACAATCCCAGCTCCACCGCGATCGAGGCCAATTGCCATGTGCTGGCGCGCTATGCGGCACTGTGTCAGGAAGCCGGTCTGGTGCCGATGGTCGAGCCTGAGGTGATCATGGACGGCGATCACACCATCGAGGTCAGCTATGAAGTGCACGAAGCCGTGCTGCGCAGCCTGTTCAACGCGTTGTACGAACAAAACGTGATGCTCGAGGGCGTGATCCTGAAAGTCAGCATGGTCGTCCCGGGCAAGCAGTGCGAGGAACAGGCCAGTGTTGAGGAGGTGGCCGAGGCCACCGTGCGCGTGCTCAAGACCACCGTGCCGGCCGCGTTGCCGGGCATCGTGTTTCTTTCAGGCGGACAGAGCGACGAAAACGCGACTGCCCATTTGAATGCAATGAATCAGCTGGGTCCGCATCCGTGGCCGTTGAGTTTCTCCTACGGTCGCGCGATGGTCAGCGCGGCGCTGCAGCTGTGGGCCAAGGATACCCGTGCCAACGTTGTCGAAGCACAGAAAGTCGTGCATGCCCGGGCCCGCGAAAACGGCTTGGCGGCGCTGGGGCAGTGGAACGGCAGCAAGTAATCGCCTAATCGCCGCCGGTTGATCGACCTGCACCGAACGGACGCTGCGGCGTCCGTTTTGCTGGGTGCGGCGAGCCATGGTGCGCAGCGTTGTCATCGGCCCATTAGCAAAGAAGGGCGCCATGCGGCGCCCTTCGGTTGACAGCAGGTTACGGAGTGCTTCAGAAGCGGTATTCGGCACTGACCGAAATCATGTCGGTACTCAGGTTAACGTGCTGCTTGCGGGCGTCGAAATAGTCATAGTTGACGCCGAGGCTGACGTTGTTGCTGAAGTCATAACCGACGCCGGCACCGGCGTACCAGCTGGTGTCATCCAGACCCTTGCGAATCGGGTTCTCGTCGTTGCTCAGGCCGTGACCCTTCCACCCGTAGATACCGGTGCGTGCGCTGACGTACCAGTTCGGGCTGAGATTGAAGTGGCCATTCACGCCGGTGGTCCAGCCGTGCAGCTGGGTTTTGCCGTTGGCCACAACCGGTTGGCTGTTGAACACGTTTTTCGGCTGAATGTTGCCCAGATCGTTGTAGCCGAGTTCCACGCCAAGTGCGACCGACGGGCTCAACGCCCAACGATAGCCGCCGTTGAGCGCATAGCCGGTTGCCTGATCGTCATAGGGTCCCTGGTTGATGGAAGTCTGGCCCACGTTGCCGCCAATGAACCAACCGCCGTTCTGGGTGGGGGCTGACTGTGCCGAGGCCACCGAGGCGGCGAACAGGCCGGCGGCCGAAAGCGCGAGGGCGAGCAAAGTTTTGTTTTTCACGAGGAGATTCTCCTGTTGTTATAGGCAGCCGGTTTGTGGGAGTGGATCAACGGCCGCCGGGGAATGCGCTGTCCAAGGCGGGCAGCGACATCTCGCCCAGTTAGATGGCGCTCCGGCCAGATAATTCAATACTTATAAGTACAGTATTAAGAACCAGTTAAGAAACGTGACTGGCTGCTGCACGCGATGGCGTTCGGTGCATGCACCTTGAACGGGTTGGTGCTAGAGGCAGGCTGATATCGACGTTGGGCGGATCAAGGCCGAATTGACCCGTGGGCCTGAATTGGCCTGGTGGCGCGGTGTGATCGTGGTGCGGCACCGTGCGCCTGTGGGCGATCGGAGTAGGCGCCGGGCGTGTTGGCATCGCGTGCCGCGCAATGGGGTATGGGTGGCCGCTTCAAGCCATGAGCGCGGACGCACGCGACAGCGGCATGAGCGATCGGCGACAATGCCCGCTTTGCCCTGACCGGAGATCGCTTGATGACCACCCGCCGTGAACTCGCCAACGCCGTCCGTGCGCTCGCCATGGACGCTGTCGAAGCGGCCAAGTCCGGTCATCCAGGCATGCCTATGGGCATGGCGGATATTGCCGAGGTGGTGTGGAACGATTTTCTGCAACACAACCCGGCCAACCCGCAGTGGCCCAATCGCGATCGCTTCGTGCTTTCCAACGGGCACGGCTCGATGCTGCAGTATGCATTGCTGCACCTGGCCGGTTACGACCTGCCGCTGGCCGAGCTGAAGCGCTTCCGGCAATTGCACTCGAAAACCGCCGGGCATCCGGAATTTGGCCACACCCCGGGTGTGGAAACCACCACCGGTCCGCTCGGCCAAGGCTTGGCCAACGCCGTGGGTTTTGCCTTGGCGGAGAAGGTGCTGGCGGCGCACTTCAATCGTCCCGGGCACGCGATCGTCGATCACCACACCTACGTGCTGCTGGGTGACGGCTGCCTGATGGAAGGTATTTCGCATGAGGTCGCATCGCTGGCTGGCACCTGGCAGTTGGGCAAACTGGTGGCGATCTACGACGACAACGGCATTTCGATCGATGGCAGGGTGCAAGGCTGGTTTACCGACGACACGCCGGCGCGTTTCGCGGCTTACGGCTGGAACGTGATCCGTGACGTGGATGGTCACGATGCGGCGGCGGTGCAGCGTGCGCTGACCCAGGCCACGACGCAGAGCGACAAGCCGACGCTGATTTGCGCGCGCACCATCATTGGTTTCGGGGCGCCGCACAAACAGGGCACCGAAGGCGCGCACGGCGCTGCGCTGGGCCGCGAGGAGGTTGCTGCCGCGCGTGAGCAATTGGGTTGGCACCACGCCCCGTTCGAGATTCCAACCGAGATCTATGCCGGTTGGGACGCCAAGGAAGAGGGCGCGCAGCGTGAGCAGGCCTGGCACGCCGCGTTCGCCGCCTATGCCGCAGCATGGCCGCAACTGGCCAACGAATTCACGCGCCGCGTGACAGGTGTCTTGCCGGCCGACTGGGCGGAAAAATCCGCGGCGTTCATCGCGAGACTGCAGCAGGAAGGTCCCGAGGTGGCTTCGCGCAAAGCGTCGCAAATGACGCTGGACGCGTTCGGTCCGTTGCTGCCGGAATTGCTTGGCGGCTCGGCTGATCTGGCCGGCTCCAATCTCACCAAGTGGAAGGGTAGTCTGGATGCGGCGGTCGGCGACAGCTCCGGCGGGCGTGGCAATTACGTGTATTACGGGGTGCGCGAGTTCGGCATGACCGCGATCAGCAATGGCCTGGCGCTGCACGGTGGCTTCATTCCGTACGATGCCACCTTCATGGTGTTTTCCGATTACGCGCGCAACGCGGTGCGCATGAGCGCGCTGATTCCGGCGCACGCGATCCACGTTTACACGCATGACTCGATCGGCTTGGGCGAGGATGGGCCGACGCATCAGCCGGTCGAACATCTGGCCAGCCTGCGTTACATCCCGGGCAATCAGGTATGGCGCCCGTGCGATGCGGTGGAGTCGGCGGTGGCGTGGAAGGCGGCCATCGAGCGCAAGGGGGCACCCGCGTGTCTGGTGTTCTCGCGGCAAAACCTCAAACACCAGCATCGTGATGTGCAGCAAGTGGCCGCTATCAGTCGCGGTGGCTATGTGCTGTCCGATCCACCGAGCACGAAATTCCAGCTGATCCTGATTGCCACCGGTTCCGAGGTGGAGTTGGCGATGGAAGCGGCGCGCGCGCTGGCCCAACAAGGGATCGCCGCGCGCGTGGTGTCGATGCCGTGCACCGAGGCGTTTGACGCACAGCCGCTGGAGTATCGCGAGGGCGTGTTGCCGGGTTGGTGTCGCGCGCGCGTGGCGGTGGAAGCGGCCACGGTCGACTTCTGGCGCAAATATGTGGGCCTCGATGGCGAAGTGGTGGGTATGACCACCTTCGGCGCGTCCGCACCCGCGGCGCAGCTGTTCGAGCACTTTGGCATCACCGTGACCGCCGTAATCGATGCGGCAAAGCGGGTCATTGGCTGAGCTGCTGCGGGAGCGACTGAAGTCGCTCCCGCAGGAATGTAGAGCGGACAGTGCCCGCTCTATGCGGTGACCATACCCAGTAACGCGGCCAGCTCGTCCGGCGTGGTGGCGATCGCACTGGCGCCGGCTTGCTGCAGTTCCATGCGCGCGCCAAAACCCCACAGCACGCCGATGCCACGCACGCCGTTGGCGACAGCGCCGTCGATGTCAAAGCTGCGGTCGCCGATCATGGTCGCCTGGGTGGCTGGTACGGCAAAGTCCGCCAGCGCCGCAGCAATCATCGTGGCTTTTTCGCTATGTTTGCGGCCGGGTTCGGGGCCGTACAGGCGGCTGAAAGCGGCAGCAAACGGCAGGCTGGCAAGGATGGGTGCCGCATGGGTCCGTGGCTTGCTGGTAACAACTGCCAGCTGATGGCCGGCGTGGTGCAGCCGGGCGATGACACTCGCTACGCCCGGATACACGCTGTACTCGCGCCAGCCGATGGACTGGAAGCGCTCGTGGTAGTGCGCGATCGCGGTGCCGATGCGTGGTTCGTCAAACCCGAGCAGCGGCGCAAAGCTGGCGTGCAGCGGCGGCCCGATCCAGCTGCGCAAGGCTGCCGGCTCTGGCAACGGGACGCGCATCTGCGCCAGCGCATGGCGGACGCAGCCGAGGATGCCACGCTCGGAGTCGATCAGCGTGCCGTCGAGGTCGAACAGGCACAGCATCAGCCGGCCGCGCGGGCTTTCAACGCCGCCACCGCCGGCAGTTCCTTGCCTTCCAGAAACTCCAGGAACGCGCCGCCGCCGGTGGAGATATACGACACGCCGGCCGCGATGCCGTATTTGTCGACGGCCGCGAGTGTGTCACCGCCACCGGCGATCGAGAAGGCGCTGGATGCCGCGATGGCCCGCGCCAGCGTCTCCGTGCCTTTGCCAAACGCGTCAAACTCGAACACGCCCACTGGGCCGTTCCACACCACGGTGCCGGCCTTGGCAATCAGTTCGGCGTAGTGCCGCGCGGTGTCCGGTCCGATGTCGAGAATCATCTCGTCTTCGCGCACCTGATCGACGGGTTTTACTGTTGCGGTCGCGTTGGCAGAGAACGCGGTGGCCACTACCACGTCAGTGGGCAAGGGTATGGCGGCGCCGCGACGTTGCGCGTCCGCCATGATTTTCTTTGCGGTATCGATCAAATCCGGTTCCAGCAGTGACGTGCCAATCGCGTGGCCAGCCGCGGCAAGGAACGTGTTGGCGATCCCACCGCCGACAATCAGCTGGTCGATCTTGCCGATCAGGTTGTCGAGCAGGGTCAGTTTGGTGGATACCTTGGAACCGGCAACGATGGCCAGCAGCGGATGCGCCGGGTGGTCCAGGGCGCGGCCCAACGCGTCGAGCTCGGCACACAGCAGCGGACCCGCCGCGGCGATCGGGGCAAAGTGGATGACACCGTGGGTGGAGGCCTGGGCGCGGTGCGCGGTGCCGAACGCGTCCATCACGAAGATGTCGCACAACGCCGCGTAACGCTTTGCCAGCGTTTCGTCATCTTTGCTCTCGCCGACATTCATGCGGCAATTTTCCAGCAGCACCACCGTACCGGCAGCCACGTTCACACCATCGAGGTAGTCGGCGACGAGCGGTACTGGCGCTCCCAACTGGGTACTCAGCCACGCCGCCACCGGGGCCAGCGAGGCGGTGGCGTCGAACTGGCCCTCCTTGGGCCGGCCAAGATGCGACAACACCATCACTCGCGCGCCGGCATCGCGCGCTGCGCGCATGGTCGGCAGCGCGCTGGTGAGGCGTTGCGTGGAGCTGATGCGCCCCTGATCGTCGATGGGCACGTTCAGATCCTCGCGAATCAGCACGCGTTTGCCGCGTAAATCGAGGTCGCTCATGCGGATGATTGCCACGGCGTAACTCCAGTAATATGTTGGAAAGATGATCAGACGGCGCGTGAACCGGCTATTGTCCGGGGCGGCGCGGATTGACGCAAACTGCAGTCCGTGCGCGGGCGGGCATGGCGCAGTTGCGCAGGCGGCGGCTGCGGCCGTTGGTGACTGGGGCGCGGCGCTCAAATCCGCGCATTGCACGCAAGGAGATATTCATGACCAGTGGTTTGTTGCTGTATGACTACTGGCGCTCCAGCGCCTCCTATCGCGTACGGATTGCGCTCAATCTGAAAGGATTGGCCTACGAAACGCACGCCGTGCATCTGCTGCGCGATGGCGGGCAGCAGCACGCCATTGGCTATCGCGCACTCAATCCGCAGCAATTGGTGCCGTGTCTGCTGGATGGTGAGCGCGCCATTCCCCAATCGTTGGCGATCATCGAGTACCTCGACGAGATTTACCCGGACGTGCCGCTGTTGCCCGTTGATCCGCGTGGCCGGGCCCGCGTGCGGTCGCTGGCCATGGCCGTGGCGTGCGACGTGCACCCCCTGGGCAACCTGCGCGTGCTGCAGTATCTGCAATCACAGTTGGGCCTCAGCGAGGCGCAGAAGGTCGAGTGGTCGCGCCACTGGATCACCGTGGGGTTTGACGCGCTGGAAGAGCAGTTGGCCGACAACGTGACCATGGGTCGCTACTGCCATGGCGACTCGCCAACCCTGGCCGATGTATGCCTGGTACCGCAGTTCTACAACGCATTGCGCTGGCAGGTGCCGGTAGAACGTTACCCGACGCTGTGCCGCATCCATGCGGCCTGTGTCGAGCTGGACGCGTTTCGACGCGCGGCCCCGGAGGCACAGGCAGGGGCTGCATGACCGGGACGGGCAACGGCTGAGGGGGCGAGTAGCCCAGGGCGACAGCGCCCGTCCCAGGCCCGGTGCCGGGTTTGGTTACGGTGTTGCGCGGTTAAAACCCCATCCCGTACGGATCGTTGCTGACCAAGGTTTCGTTGTCGCTGCCACCCTCGGCCAGGCGGATTTTCAGTGCCAGGCCGTCGCGTGAATCAGACTTGCTCAGCGCTTCTTCCAGTTCCACACGGCCATCCTTGTACAACCGGTACAGGGATTGATCGAAGGTCTGCATGCCTTCCTGCAGGCTGTGATCCATCGCTTCCTTGATCTCGTGGATTTGTCCGCGGCGGATCATGTCGCGGATCAGCGGCGTGTTCAGCAGGACCTCGGCCGCCGGTACGCGACGACCGTCCTTGCCCATGACCAAGCGCTGGCTGATCACCGCGCGCAGGTTCAGCGCGAGGTTCATCAGCACGTTCTTGTGCGCTGATTCGGGGAAGAAATTGAGGATGCGCTCCAACGTCTGGTCCGCATTGTTGGAATGCAGCGTGGCCAGGCACAGATGTCCGGTTTCGGAGAACGAGATTGCCGCCTCCATGGTGTCGGTGTCGCGGATTTCGCCGATCATGATGACATCCGGCGCTTCACGCATGGCGTTCTTCAGCGCCTCGCTGTAGCTGTGGGTGTCCAGTCCCACCTCACGCTGGTTGACGATGGAGCGTTTGTGCCGGTGCAGGTATTCAATCGGGTCTTCAATGGTAAGGATGTGGCCCGGCGACTGCTGGTTGCGCTGGTCGATCATGGCCGCCAGGGTGGTTGACTTGCCCGAACCGGTGGCACCGACCACCAGAATCAGGCCCCGCGGCTCCATGATCAACTTGCTGAAAATACTGGGCAGCTGCAATTGCTCGATGCTCGGGATCTCGCTCTTGATGGCACGGATGACCATGCCCACTTCGCCGCGCTGCTTGAACACGTTGATACGAAAGCGGCCGGCTTCCTTCACCGCCAGCGCCATGTTCAGCTCAAGCGCCCGCTCAAACTGCGGCACCTGCCCCTCGTCCATCAGCGAGTAGGCGATCTTCTTGACCATGCCCCCCGGCAGCCCGGTGTTGCCCAGCGGATACAGCTTGCCCTCCACCTTGATGTTCACAGGGGCGCCGGTGGTCAGGAACATGTCCGACGCGCCCTTGTCTACCATGAGCTTGAGGAAGTAACCGATGTCCACTTTGACTCCCTGTTTCTATTGCACATTGCAATGATGGATTATGCCTGCTCACAATACGCTGCAAGTCTCTATGAGGAATGTGACGGTGCACATCTTTTCCCCGCTCGCCGGGTATGAACCGCTGGTCGGTCGCATGGCTTCAGGTTTGGTCATGGCCACGGCGCTGGCCATTGGTGGCTGTGCCTCGGTGCCTCCGCCAGACAATGCAATGAACCAGGCACAGAGCCAGTTGCAGGCCGCGCGCGATGCCCAAGCGGCTGATTATGCCCCGGTTGACCTCGGGTTCGCGCAGGACAAGTTCCAACAGGCGCAGGCGGCGATGGCGCAGCGGCACTACGCCGATGCAGCCAAATGGGCCGAAGAGTCGCGTGCGGACGCCGAGCTGGCGCGCGCCAAGGCGCGGCTGGCCGCGGCGCGCGCGCAAATACAAGGCAAGCTGGCGGAGAACACCCGCTTGCGGCAGCACGGTGAACAGCCGCCATCCCCCGACTCGTTGCCGCCAGCGGCGCCACTACCGACCGCGGATGGTGACCAGAGTGTGTCGCCCGAGCAGCCGCCGGATATGCCAGCACCGGCAGCGTCCCAATTGTCCGCGCCACCTGCTGCTGATGATGGTTTCCAGAGCGTTCCCGAACCGACGCCACCTGCCGCTGGCGGCTTCCAGCCAGTACCCGCACAGGCGCCACCGACCGATAATGGACATCCGGCCTCAGCTCAATCCGACGGAGGGCAGTCATGAAACACGTTACCGCCGTCCTTGCCACACTCGTGCTGGGGCTCGCCGCAAGTGCCACTGTGCAAGCCAGGCAAGACACCATTGACGTGGCGCGGCTGAATTCCAGCCTTGATCAACTCGCCAATGATCCGGGCATGGGCGGCTACGCGCAGGCCGAGCAGGCGCGCGCGCGGGATGCGATCAATCGGCTGGCGCAGGCCAAGTCGCGCGACCAGCCACATGCGTTGTATCTGGCTGAACGCCGTGTCGATCTGGCCAAAGCCGCCGCGCAATTGCAGGACGCGCAAATCAAGCTGACCCAGCTGGATCGCGAGCACGACCAGATCCTGCTCGACAACAGTCGTCGCGACGTCGAAAACGCCCGTCGCGAACTGGAGCGCCAGCGCTTGCAATATCAGTTGTCGCAGGAAGAGACGGCGCGGTTGCAGGAGCAGGGCCAGGCCTATTCCGCGGCAGCCGAGCAGGCGCGGGCGGAAGCAGATCAGGCAAAAAAACTTGCCGCAGCGCAAAGCCGGGTGGCCAAATCCGCGCGGCGTGAAGCCGCGTTGGCCGCGCAAGCGGCCAAGGCCATGCGTTCGCAGTTGCAAGGTGATGACGCGAACGCACCGGCGCCCGTTGCCCCGAAAAAATCCACGCCAAAGCATGGCGACGGGCACTGAACGAAACTGGTTTCCCGGCGCTCGTGATGCATTGCACGGACGTGTACGTCAGTGCAGCCGGGCGCGCTGACGCGGTTTTCCGGGTTATCAGTTAAATGTATGTAAAATAATGGTTTGGCGCGCTTTTTGCCCGCCACGAATCGACCATTTGCCGGCTTGCGACGGTCGAAAATGCGGAGTAGGGTCAAGTCACCTGCAGGCATTTCTGCCTGGCAGGCTACTGACCTGAACTATGCGCCTTGCCCCCGTTTACATGTTGGTCTGCGTCCCGGAAATCCGGCGTGGGTCGTGGGTGTGCGCGTGTGTTCATTCGTCTGCATACGCTGTTGCGGCGGCGTGCGCAGACCCACTTGCGAGGAGGTCGGAACCATGTTCGAAAACCATCAGCGTGAGGATGTCGAAGCCTTGCTGAAGAGCGATGCCGAATTTCGCCGGTTGTATCAACACCACCGGGAGCTGGACAGCAAGGTGCACGATGCCGACACCGGCGTACTGCCCATCGACAGCGTGACGCTGGCCGGCATGAAAAAGGAAAAGCTGGTGGCCAAGGCTCATCTCGAACGGATGTGGGCCAATCGTTTGCATCGGGTCAACTGACTGCCGGATAGACGCTGATTGGAGGCGCCGATCGCATTGGCGCCGCGCTAAAGTTTGATCCCGGTGCTGTGGCCGGTCGAGGGTGGCGGACACTGCCCGCCTGGCCAGACTGACTCGCCGTGGCTATGCCCCGGCGAGTTTCAGTGTTGTGGGCACAGTGCCCATCATCCGTTGTTTTCCCTCACCTGCACGGCGTGGCTGCTGATGGTGCCGGTTCGCGAGCGGATTGCACCCCGCTGGCAATACGCATTTTGGGTTTCCGGATAGAGCGCGGCCGTGTGCGGCAAACGGCGCGTCAGCTATCATGACAATCTTGCCAGCGCGTCGCGTCACGTCGCGCGGACGGCCTTGCCACGGAGCCCCTATGACGGTTCACCAAAGCGTTCTCGAACTTATCGGCCACACCCCCATGGTGCGCGCGCAGCGCCTCGATACCGGGCCGTGTGCATTGTTTCTGAAGTTGGAGAGCGCAAACCCTGGCGGGTCGATCAAGGATCGCATTGGCATCTCGATGATCGAGGGCGCGGAGCGGGCAGGCAAAATCAAGCCCGGCGACACGCTGGTGGAAGGCACGGCCGGCAATACAGGCATCGGCCTGGCGCTGGTAGCGCAGCAAAAAGGCTACCGCCTGATTCTGGTGGTGCCCGACAAGATGAGTCGCGAGAAAATCTTCAACCTCAAGGCGATGGGTGCCGAAGTGGTGCTGACGCGCTCGGACGTAGCCAAGGGCCATCCCGAGTATTACCAGGACATGGCCGCGCGGATTGCCCGGGAAACACCCGGCGCGTACTTCATCAACCAGTTTGGCAATCCGGACAACCCGGCCGCGCACATTGCCACTACCGGCCCGGAAATTCTCGAGCAGATGGACGGCAAGGTTGATGCGATCGTCGTCGGCTGCGGCTCGTCCGGTACGCTGACCGGGTTGTCGCAGTTTTTTGCCGAGCAGTCGCCGGCGACGGAGATCGTCCTGGCCGACCCGGCCGGCTCGATTCTCGCGCAGTACATCAACCAGGGGACGCTGTCGACCAAGTCGGCGAGCTGGATGGTCGAAGGCATTGGTGAGGATTTTCTGCCACCGATCAGCGACTTCACTCGAGTGAAAAAGGCGTACACCATCTCCGACAAGGAGAGTTTTCTCACCGCCCGCGAGCTGTTGGCCAAGGAAGGCGTACTGGGCGGTTCGTCCACCGGCACGCTGGTGGCCGCCGCGCTGAAGTACTGCCGCGAGCAAACCACGCCCAAACGCGTGGTGACACTGGTGTGCGACACCGGCAACAAATACCTGTCCAAGCTGTACAACGACTACTGGATGCTCGACAACGGTTTCATCGAGCACGAGCAGCACGGCGACTTGCGCGATCTGCTGCTGCGACCGTTCGCACAGCGCGACACCGTGGTGGTGGGTCCCAATGAACTGCTGATCACCGCCTATACACGCATGAAACTTTATGACGTGTCGCAGTTGCCGGTGGTCGACGGCGAACACCTGGTTGGCATCGTTGACGAGTCAGATGTGTTGATGCATGTGCATGTCGACGAAACGCGTTTCAACGACAAAGTGTCGACGGCAATGATTGGCGAGTTGCACAAGCTCCAGGTGACCGAGACGATCGAGGCGTTGCTGCCAGTGTTTGAACGCGGACACGTAGCGATCGTGATGGACGGTGAACGTTTTCTCGGCTTGATCACGCGCATTGATCTGCTGAACTATTTGCGGCGCCGGGTGAACTGAGTGGTGGCTGCGGCCCGGTGTCTGTCGGGATTTGGTTGACCGGCTCCCGGCAACCCCCGGCGTGCCATCTGATTGCAAGTGTGGACTGGTTCGGCGAAACCTGTGGTAATGCAGTGCGTCAGCATGGCCCGGGTGCGAAGACGTGCACTCGATCGTCACCAACGTGGAGCTTGATCTCATGTGTGGAATTGTTGCTGCGGTAGCCCAACGCAATGTGGCACCCTTGCTGATCGTCGGCCTCAAGGCGCTCGAGTACCGCGGTTACGACTCCGCCGGCCTTGCCGTGTTGCACGCGGGTGAACTGCGTCGCGTGCGCGCCAAGGGCAAGGTGCGCGAAATGGAAGCGTTGTACCTGGCCGATCCGTTTCCCGGCAGCACCGGTATCGCGCATACGCGTTGGGCCACGCATGGCGTACCGAACAAGGCCAATGCGCATCCGCACGTCGCCGGCCGGGTCGCGATCGTGCACAACGGCATCATCGAAAACCACGTGGCGCTGCGCACGGAGTTGCAGGCGCGTGGCCACGTGTTCACCTCGGAAACTGATACCGAAGTGATGGCGGTGCTGATTGACGAGCACATCAGCGCGGGGATGACCCTGCGCGAAGCGGTATTGACCACGGTACGCGGTCTCGACGGCGCGTATGCCATTGCCGTGATCAGCCGCGATGAACCCGATCGCGTGGTTGGTGCGCGCCGCGGCGCGCCGTTGCTGGTGGGCCTCGGCATTGGCGAGAACTTTCTTGGCTCGGACGCACAGGCCTTGATCCAGGTAACCAACCGGATGCTGTACCTGGATGAAGGTGACGTGGTGGAAATCACCCGTGACGCGGTGCAGGTATTTGCGCTGGACGGCACGCCGGTAGAGCGCGAGATACATGAAAGTGAACTGTCCACGGATGCGGTGGAGCGCGGCCAATACCGGCATTACATGCAGAAGGAAATCTTCGAGCAACCGCGCGCGGTGGCCGACACGCTGGAATCGCGGATCGGCCCGCATGGCGTGTTGCCCAATATTTTCGGCATCGACAGCGATGCGCTGTTGGCGCGCACGCGTGGGCTGCACATCGTCGCTTGCGGTACCAGCTACAACGCCGGGCTGGTGGCGAAATACTGGATCGAAGCGTTCGCCAAGCTGCCGGTCAGTGTGGAAGTGGCCAGCGAATACCGCTATCGCCAGGCCGTGGTTCCGGCCGACACCTTGTTCGTCGCCATCTCGCAGTCCGGCGAAACCGCCGACACGCTGGCTGCCATGCGCGAGTCGCGGCAACGCGGTTACATCGGCACGCTGGTGATCTGCAATTCACCGGAGTCTTCGCTGGTGCGCGAGGCTGACCTGCAATTGATGACGCGCGCCGGTCCGGAAATTGGTGTGGCCTCGACCAAGGCGTTCACTACCCAGCTTGCCGCACTCGCGCTGCTGGCGCTGGAACTGGCCCAGCGCAACGGTATCGATCCGCAGCGCTATACCGAGCTGTGCGCCGAGTTGCAACGCCTGCCGCGGGCGATCGCGGAGGCCCTCAAGCTGGAGCCGGCAATCATCGAGCTGGCGGGCGAGTTCATCACCCGCCAACACGCGCTGTTCCTCGGCCGTGGTGTGCATTATCCGGTGGCGCTGGAGGGCGCACTCAAGCTCAAGGAAATTTCCTACATCCATGCCGAGGCGTACCCGGCTGGTGAGCTCAAGCACGGCCCGCTGGCGCTGGTGGACGAGAACATGCCGGTGGTGGCCGTGGCGCCCAATGGCTGGCTGCTGGACAAGCTCAAATCGAATCTGCAGGAAGTGCGCGCACGCGGTGGCCGCCTGATCGTGTTCGCCGATGGCGCGGCCAGCATGGATGAAATGGCCAACCACGGCGCGATGCTGCGGGTAGGTTCCGGCGGCGCGTTCATTGCCCCGGCGGTGTTCACCGTGCCGCTGCAATTGCTGGCTTACCACGTCGCCGTGCAGCGCGGGACCGATGTCGATCAGCCGCGCAACCTGGCCAAATCGGTCACCGTGGAATGATGGCGCAGCGCCGTTTTTTCATGTGGTAAGACCTGCTCGAAGTGCCAACCCGGCACGGTCTGGCAAGACCTAGTAGAAGTGCCAACTCAAGATATCGTAGCCAACTCGGGGCTGATTTCGGCTCATCAGCCCTAATAGAGTTTCCAAGAGATCCATCGTTCCGCAACAGAGGTTGATGGTTGGGATCGCGGCTGAGTGCCGGAGCCGACACACGATTCGCTCTGACCAGCTGGAGTTGCGGATCGTGTGTGCGCGGTACGCGATATTCGCTCATGTCAGTGTGCCTCGCGATGGCAAGAACGAACTTGATCCGTGAAATCGATCGAGTTGTACCCCGATAGCGCATCAGATACTTCCGAGTGAGCTCATCCCCCAGATGCCTGACGCAGACCTCCGGTACGGCGTCCTACTGGGAAAACGGATTCAGAGTGGATAGATTGCCCCGGGGTCGACTTTGCACCGTCCGTAGCGTGCCAAGGCGCAAGCGTGCACGTAATTATGGGTTGGTACTGCTCCGTTTCGCCTCGCCGAGGTGCTCCCGCGACTGGGCACGCCATGATGCTGCGCAAATCTTGGCCAGCCGAGAGTGCGAGCCGTGGACAATTTTCTTGGTTGAGTGAGGTAGCTAATCGGAACCGGGATGGTTTATTTACGGTTTGGTTGTCGCCGCCTGACATCAGGCCGTTTAATGTCACCACCAGTGGCTTGGCTACTCTGTGGCACGATATAGCCAATTTGCGTGAATTCAGGTCATTAGGGGCAAGGATGATGCAAGGACAGGAAGATGAGCTCGAGCCTCGGGTGGAGCCGATCCGTATTGAGGCGACGCTTGCCACCAAATTGAACCTCGCGGCTTTTCAGAACGCGGTCCCGGTGATCACTGGCCTCGCGGTCGTCAATGATGCCGACACCTCCCTGAGCAATCTCGAACTTGGCGTAAGGTCCGAGCCCACCTTCTTCCAGCCAAAAACCTGGCGGATCGATGAACTGGGGCCACGTGCTCGTTACCAGGTTCCGCTTCCCGACATCACGCTGGATGGCAGTCTGCTCAGTCGCTTGACCGAGGCTGAGACGGCGACGGTTTCATTCGTGCTGCGAGGAACGGGTACCGAAGCTGACGCCATTGCCAGGTGCGATGTGAAGCTGGAGCTATTGCCGCGGAACCAGTGGGGCGGCCTGTCGAACTTGCCGGATCTTGTGGCGGCCTTTGTCCAACCCAACGAACCGGCCGTAGAGCGCCTGCTCAAACAGGCGTCCGAAGTACTGCGCAAAAACGGCAAAAAATCGGCTATCGACGGCTATGCGGGCGGCGCCCGGCACGCCTGGGAACTGATTTCGGCCATCTGGAGTGCCGTGGCCTCGATGGGGTTGGATTACGCGCTACCGCCAGCAAGTTTCGAACATTCAGGGCAGAAGATTCGTAGTCCCGAACGCATTGCCGAATCTGGGCTGGCTACCTGCATGGATTCGTCCCTGCTGTTTTGTTCTGCCCTGGAACAGGCGGGCCTCAATCCGTTGCTTGTGTTCACACGCGGCCACGCCTATGCCGGGGCCTGGCTGAAACAGGAAGAATTCGCGACCACCGTTGTCGACGATGTGACCGCGCTGCGCAAGCGAGTACGACTCAAGGAACTCGTATTGTTCGAAACCACGCTGGTTGCCCAGCACCCGGTGCCGCCGTTCTCGTACGCGGTCGAGCGCGCTGACCAGCAACTTGCCGAGAGCAACGACGAAAACTTCGAGCTTGCGGTGGACATTCGCCGCGCGCGCATGCAGCGCATCAAGCCGCTGGCCAGCGCTGAAACGCTGATGCAGCACGCACAAGCCGCACTCGCCGACGCACCCCCGGTCGAACTGGACATCGAAGAGGCTCCTGACCTGCCTGACGAATCCGTGACAACAGTCGAAGTGGAGCCCGCCGCGCTCAACCCGAAGGACCGTCTCGCCCGCTGGCAGCGCAAGCTGTTGGATTTGTCTCTGCGAAATAACCTGCTCAACTTCAAGGAGGGCAAGCGCGCGCTCCGCCTCGACGTACCTGATCCCGCAGCATTTGAAGATCTTCTCGCCACCAACGAGACGCTGAAGTTATTAGCGCAGCCTGACCTCATGAACGGCGCCGATCCGCGCAACCAGGCGCTGTACGAGGAGCGCGAACGCGAAGACGTGCGTCGCCAGCATGCGTTGGATGCACTGCGACGCCGCGAGGTGTTCGTTAGCCTGCCTTCACAGGATCTCGAAGTCCGACTGATCGAACTGTTCCGCGCCGCCCGCACCTCGCTGCAGGAAGGCGGTGCCAATACTTTGTATGTCGCCCTAGGCTTCTTGTCATGGACTCGCGACGATCGCGCCGACCGGCGCTACCGCGCTCCGCTCATCCTGCTTCCGGTGGCCCTACAACGGCGCAGCGCGCGTTCTGGTTTCACGCTTGTGTTGCACGATGATGAGCCGCGCTTCAATCCGACATTGATCGAAATGCTGCGCCAGGATTTCCAGCTCGGACTGGGTGTGGCCGAAGGCGAACTGCCCCGGGACAATGCCGGACTCGATGTCGACAGGATATGGAAGAGCGTCGAACTCGCGATCAAGGACATCAAGGGTTGGGAAGTCAGCCGGGAAGTGGTGCTGTCCACGTTCTCTTTCGCGAAATACCTGATGTGGAAGGACCTAGCAGAGCGCGCGGACCAGTTGCGGGGGAACTCGGTCGTCCGCCACCTGCTAGACACACCACGCGACCGCTTTGACTCGAGTATCCCGTTCCCGGATAGTTTTCATCTCGACAGCGAGTTCACACCTAGCCAGGTGTTCTGTCCGTTGCCAACTGATTCATCCCAATTGTCCGCCGTTATGGCTGCCGCACGTGGGAAGGACTTCGTGCTGATCGGGCCGCCGGGAACCGGCAAAAGCCAGACCATCGCCAACCTCGTTGCCCAGTCCGTCGCGGAGGGCAAACGCGTGTTGTTCGTCTCGCAGAAAATCGCTGCACTCGATGTGGTGTACCGCCGCCTGCGCGAAGTGAAGCTTGGTGAATTTTGTCTTGAACTCCATTCGAGCAAGGCCCGAAAAGCCGACGTCCTCGCCCAATTGAGCTCGGCTTGGGAAGCACGCGGGCAAGCCGACGCCAGCGTCTGGAGGGCGCAAGCAAACCATCTGGCTGAACTGCGTAACGCATTGAATCGCTACGTCGAGTGCCTGCACCGTCGATACGACAATGGGTGGTCGATCTATGACGCCATTGGTCAACTCAGTGGCGGAGTAAACATGGCCAGACTCGATCTCTCCTGGCCATCGTTCGCGGTACATGATTCGGCCACGATGGCACGTATGCGAGACGTGGCGGATCGGCTGGAAGTGAACGCCCAATCTGTGGGCCATGAATCGCTCAAGCTCAACGCATTGGGCGCCGTAGGCCAAACCGAATGGTCGCCAACCTGGCAGCAACACGCCATTGATGCCGCGGGGCAGGTGCTTCCTGCCGTACGCACAGTACTGCAAGCCGTGGAACGGTTTGCACAGGCAATAGGGTTGCCTTGTTTCGTCCCCGACCGCCGAGCCATGCAAGCCATGGAACAACTCGCCCAAATCCTGCCAATGGCCGCCGGTCACGACTGGCGTTTCGTGTTGCGCGCGGACGCACGCGCGATCGTGGCGCGCCTGCAGGAAGGTGTCGAGCTGGCCCGTCGCCACTACGATCTGAACTTGAGCCTGCACCCGTCCTGGCCAAGCGACGTCATTGATGCCTGCGGACGCGGACTGCAGTACTTGGAAAAGCATCGCCAACTGTTGGGCCCACTGGCCGAACCTTGGCCACAGGCAACCATGGCAGCCTTGAACAAGGGTCTTGCTTTACTCGCCCGGCTCGACCAATGCGGGGAAAACCTGTCCGTCGGCTATACCGATGATGTCGATCGACTTGATATCCCCGCCCTGCGGGAAGAGTGGGCGCGTGCCGAACAGTCGGTCTGGCCGAAATCATGGCTGATCAAGCGTCGTATCACGGCCCACCTGTCCGCCACCACCACCGGCAGCGGGAAACCCGATGTCGCCAAGGACCTTGCCACTTGGGTCGATATCCGCCAACTGCGTGTCAGGATCACCGAACTCAACCCAGGTACCGAAACAACTGACGTCTGGAAGGGTCTGGACAGCAAGCCGCAATACATTCGCAGCGCCCTGCGTCTGCAGCCCGCGCTGGCTGCTGCCCGTCAGCAAATGGCGTGGGAAGACCGCGGTTTCGAGACCGTTGCCGACGGCCACTGCGGTCAACGTTGGCGTGGCGAGCTGGCACGCATGCGCGCACTGCGCCTGCTGGAAAGGGAGATCGGCAAGCTCGCGCCACTGGAGGCTGCCACGGCATCGCTGTGGTCAGGGCTCGCCACCGCCGGAGACAAGCTTCGCGCGGCGCTGACGTTCCAGGACGAACTGCGTAACTTGCGCGACGAAGGTAGGCTGGGCCACGCTCACGACACCATCGGGCGTGGGGAAGGTGGCGCCGCCATGGCCGCCGACTGGAGAGTGCTAAACGAACGCTCGCAGGTTGAAAAATCGCTGCGCGAACTCGACGATCTTCGTGACGTGACGGCCGGACTCTGGAACGGACGGCATACCAAGCCGGGGGATGTGGCGGACGCGGCGGATTTTCACACGCGCGTCACCGCCGTCGTCGCAGGCCTTGCCACGACGGCTGAGCAACTTGCTCCGATCAATGAAGCGCTTACGCACTTGCTCGGCGAGGCCAACGGTCTGCTGGAGCTGGGTGGTGTGATCGCTACCGAGGCGCACGCGCTGGTGGATGCGGCAGGACAACTGTCGCTGACGCTCACTAACTTGGCGACCGTCGGCTGTTTCACCGAAAGCGGTCGCACCCGGCTGAACGACATTCCACTTGCCGATGTGCTCCCGCTGTGCGAAGGCATTATCCGGTCGGCGCCCCGCCTGCAAGCGTGGTGCGCCTGGCGGCGCACCTGCGCCGAAGCAAGCAGTCTTGGCCTTGCACCGCTCGTTCGTGCCGTGGAAGACGGAGTCTTAGTTCCCTCCGACGCGCGCCGGAGTTTTGAAACCAACTACTGCCGCTGGTGGCTCAATGCCGTGGTGGATAACGAGCCTGTGATCCGGGACTTCGTCAGTGCGGAACACGAGAAGCGCATCCGTGATTTCCGCGAGCTCGTCGAACGCTTCACCACCCTGACCCGTGACTGGCTTCGCGCCCGCCTATGCGCCGAATTGCCCGACCCGGAAAGCGTCGAGCGGGCCTCGGAATGGGGCACCCTGCGCCACGAGATCAACAAGAAATCTCGCCATTTACCATTACGTGAACTGATATCGCGCACGCCTACGGCGCTAACTAAGCTCACGCCTTGCCTGTTGATGAGTCCGCTGTCGATCGCGCAGTATCTTCCGCCAGATGCCAGCGCGTTCGATCTGGTCGTTTTCGACGAAGCGTCGCAAATCCCGGTCTGGGATGCCATCGGTGCGATCGCGCGCGGCAAACAGGTAGTCATGGTCGGTGATCCCAAGCAGTTGCCGCCTACCTCATTCTTCGACCGGGTGGGGGCGGAGACCGATCTGGAAGAGGACGATGAAGGCGACCTCGAAAGCATCCTGGATGAATGCATTGGCGCCAACCTGCCCGTGCGTAATCTCAACTGGCACTATCGTAGCCGTCACGAAAGTCTCATTGCGTTCTCCAACCAGCGCTACTACGACAGCAAACTGATTACCTTCCCATCTCCCGTCACCGATGATCGGGCCGTAAGCCTGCATCCCGTGCCGGGCATCTACGAGAAGGGCGCGTCACGCACCAACCCCGTCGAGGCGAGGGCTCTAGTGGCCGATCTCGTCGCGCGTTTGAGCTCGCCGGGTTTCCGGGAAAGCCGGCTGACCATCGGCGTGGTCACGTTCAACGCGGAACAACAGCGCCTGATCGAGGACCTGCTCGACGAAGCGCGGCGACAGGACCCTTCACTCGAAGCGCATTTCGACGAGGCGGAACTGGAACCCGTATTTGTTAAGAACCTCGAAAGCGTGCAGGGTGACGAACGTGACATCATGTACTTCTCAATCACCTACGGCCCGGACCGTGCGGGACTGTTGTCGATGAATTTCGGGCCGCTCAACCGCCAGGGCGGCGAGCGACGTCTGAATGTTGCGATCACCCGGGCGCGCCAAGAACTCCGCGTATTCGCCAGCCTGCATCCCGAACAGATGGATCTGGCGCGCACCAACGCCATGGGAGTGCGCGATCTCAAGCAGTTCCTCGAGTTCGCCGCGCGGGGCCCGCGCGCCCTTGTCGAAGCCCCGCAGGGAAGTCGCGGCGGATACGACAGTCCCTTTGAGCAAGCCGTCGCCACCAAGTTGGCTGATCGCGGCTGGAACCTTCACACACAAATCGGGGCCTCGCAGTTTCGAATTGACCTGGGCGTCGTCGATCCCGACGCACCCGGCCACTATCTCGCGGGCATTGAGTGCGATGGCGCCACCTACCATCGCAGCGCGACCGCTCGCGACCGCGACAAACTGCGCGAGCAGGTCCTACGCGGTCTTGGTTGGGACATCCTGCGGATCTGGTCTACCGACTGGTGGATTGACCCGGCCCATGTCGTCTCACACATCGACAGTCGCCTGCGCGACCTGCTCGATCTCGCACGCGTGCGCCGCACCGAAGAAGCCGAGCGGATCAAGGCTGCACAGGAGGCCCGCGAGGAAGCTGCGCGCTTGGCAACTGAAGCCGTGCTTGAACAGGCCCGCGAAGCCGCGGAGCGTCAAACCGCGGCCACAGTGGCCGATCCCGCCGTGGCGCCTGGCGCCAGCCCGTCTGCAGGCGAAACGCCCCGAACACCCACAGTCGAAGCGGTCTATGCGAAGCCGGCGCCTACCGAGCCGCACGACTCATCGCCACAGGCAAGTAACGTATACGTCGAGGCTGACCCGAGCGAGGCCGTGGATCAAGTGGATGCCGAGCAGTTCTTCGCCGAGTCCTACACCCCCACGTTGACCCGAATGATCACGCACGTCGTCAACCATGACGGTCCCATTCTCGACGGCGCCCTGGCTCGCCGTATCGCCCGGGCGCATGGCTGGCTCCGTACGGGGTCCCGCATTCGCCAGCGTGTCACCCAAGTCGCGATCCAGGATCACCGGAGTTCGAACGAGGACGTTGGAACCTTCTTTTGGCCAAATGACCGTGATGCCGCTACGGGAATGCTGTTCCGCCGCCCAGCGGATGAGGACAACGTGCGTCCGGTCGACGAGATCTGTATTCAGGAGCTCACTTCGTTGGCTCGCGAAGTGGAAGCCAGCGGAAAATACGGTGAAGAGGCGCTATACGCCATGGCCCGTATTTTGGGGCTACAACAGCTCCGTGCCGCGAACAGAAGCAGGCTGGAGAAGGTGCTGTTGTCCAACCAAGCACTTGGCATGGAATCACCGTCTAGGTGAGCGCCCGGAACGTGTGCCGGAAGATCTTTCGAGAGAGGGCGGACAAGCTTTTCTCCGACGGACGTCTAGAGTTCTCACCTCTCGAGGCTATACGTTGTTGGAATCTTTATTATCCGGCTCGACTCCAATTTGCCGCGCGCACCGGGCTTGTTGGAATTTATTCGGCGTTAGCTAAGGCACTTTCATTGACCTGGGTCGCGCAACTGCGCGGCCCGTTGACACTTCTATTAGGTCTTACCACAGCGTGACAAGACCTGAGGGAAGGCCAAACCGGGTACCTCGCATGACCCGCCGGGTGGAAAGGATGACCTTGCGCCATCGTCACCGCCTGTAGACGACGATCAAGAAGTGGTCACCTGGATCCAGGTGGGCGCGTGATCGCTGGCTTTCTCTTGCAGCCGTACCCAGCGGTCCACACCCGCCTTGGTGAGGTTTTTCGCCAAGGCGCGATTGAGCAGGAGATGATCGATCCGCAGTCCGCGATCTCTTTCGGCATGCTGCCGGAAGTAGTCCCAAAACGTATAAATCCGCTCCTCTCCCCACACCTGTCGCAACGAATCAGTCCAGCCCTGACCCAGCAGGCGCGCGTATGCCTGCCTC
>DATCWU010000202.1:0-1044 GCA_036566165.1 Rhodanobacter sp.
CTGCACCTGGGCCACATGCTGGGTTATATCCAGACCGACATCTGGGCGCGTGCGCAGCGCATGATGGGCAACGAGGTGCATTTCGTTGCGGCGGACGATGCCCACGGCACCCCCATCATGCTGGCAGCGGAGAAGGCCGGCATGACGCCCGAGGCGTTCATCGCCGACATCCGGGCGGGCCACGAGGCCGACTTCACCGCGTTCAACTTCAGCTTCGACCAGTACCACACCACGCACTCGAAAGAGAACCGCGAGCTCGCGGCTCTGATCTACACGCGTCTGCGCGACGGCGGCTACATCGCCAAGCGCCGCATCCAGCAGCTGTTTGATCCGGAAAAGCAGATGTTCCTGCCCGACCGCTACATCAAGGGCACCTGCCCGAAATGCGGCACGCCGGACCAGTACGGCGACAACTGCGAAAACTGCGGTGCCACCTATGCGCCCACCGATTTGCTCAACCCACGCTCGGTAATGTCTGGCGCCACCCCAGTGCTGCGCGATTCGGAGCACTACTTCTTCGAGCTGGGCAAGTTCGAGGCGCTGCTGCGTGATTGGTTTGCGGGCAAGCTCACCGGTGGCAAGGCGGTGATGAACGTCAGTGTCGCCGCGAAGTTGAAAGAATGGCTCGACGGTGGCCTGAAGGATTGGGACATCTCCCGCGACGCACCGTATTTCGGTTTCCCCATTCCCGACGCACCGGGCAAGTTCTTCTACGTCTGGCTCGATGCGCCAATCGGCTATCTCGCCAGCTTCAAGGCGCTGTGCGACAAGACCGGGCTGAAGTTCGACGATTTCCTCGGCGCCGACAGTACCGCCGAAATGCATCACTTCATCGGCAAGGACATCATCAACTTCCACGGCTTGTTCTGGCCGGCGATGCTGCATGGTGCGGGTTTTCGCACACCCACTGCGCTGCACGTCAACGGCTACCTGACGGTGAACGGGGCGAAGATGTCCAAGTCGCGTGGTACGTTCATCCAGGCGCGCACGTATCTGGATGCGGGTATTCACCCGGAGTTTCTGCGCTACTACTTCGCCACCATG
>DATCWU010000238.1:0-1959 GCA_036566165.1 Rhodanobacter sp.
CGTGACCTCGACGGTCGCCAGCCAGCAGGCCGAACAGCGCGAGGTGCAGCGCCGACTCAACTCCGAACTGCGCGCCACCCGCGCCTTGCTGGCCGAGTCCAGCCGGATCGCCGAGCGCATGCGCATCGCGCGCGACCTGCACGATCTGATCGGCCATCATCTGACTGCGCTGAGCCTGAACCTGGAGGTGGCCAGCCACCTCACCAACGAGTCCGCGGGCGCGCACGTGCGCAAGGCGCAGAGTACGGCCAAGCTGCTGCTGGCCGACGTGCGCGAGGTGGTCAGCGAGTTGCGCCAGGACGATGCGATTGACCTGACCCAGGCGTTGCGCAGCCTCACCGAGGGCGTGCCCGGTCTGAACGTGCACGTGGTCATGCCGCCGCGCTTCAGCGTGGAGGACCCGCGCCGCGCCCAGGTGCTGCTGCGCTGTGCCCAGGAAATCATCACCAATACCGCCAAGCACGCCGGTGCGCGCAACCTGTGGCTGAACTTCGCCTATGCCGGGGAAAACCTGCTCGGCCTGCATGCGCGCGACGATGGTCGCGGCGCCGAGAATGTCGCGCCGGGCAATGGCCTGGCCGGCATGCGCGAGCGACTGGCTGAATTCGGCGGCAGCGTGACGCTGGAAACCGGGCTGAGCCAGGGTTTTGCACTGACCGTGCGGCTGCCGCTGGGCGAGCACACCGCGCTGGCGCACGCGCCGACGCGGTTTGAGCCGCCGGCGCTGAATGTGTCGTAATCTTGGCGGCCCGCGCTGGGGCGCGAAGTGCGCCGGTGTTGGCAGTGGCCCAGCCCGCCAGCTGTCAGTATCAGTTCCTAAAGACATGTTTGCCCGAGGATCCGCGATGATTTCCGTTTGTCTCGTCGACGACCAGAATCTGGTGCGCCAGGGCGTTCGCTCGCTGCTGGACCTGGCTGAAGATATCCGCGTGGTGGCCGAGTGCGCCGACGGCGCCCAGGCCGTGCAGGACATTCCGCGGATCAAGCCGGACGTGGTGCTGCTGGACCTGCGCATGCCGAACATGAGCGGGCTGGAAGTACTGCAGGCGTTGTCCGCCCGCAACGAGCTGCCGCCGACCATCATCCTGACCACCTTCGACGACGACCAGCTGGTGCTGCAGGGGCTCAAGGCCGGCGCGCGCGGCTACCTGCTGAAGGACGTCTCGCTGGAGCAACTGGTCGAGGCCGTGCGCACCGTGGCCGGCGGTGGCTCGCTGGTGGCGCCGATGGTCACCCAGCGCCTGATGGCCGGCGTGGCGCGGATGCAGAACAATTTCACCAGCCTGGAGCAGCCCGACCCGCTGACCGAGCGCGAGACCGAGATCCTGCGGCTGCTGTCCGGCGGCTACAGCAACAAGGAAATCGCCAACTCGCTGAAGGTGGCCGAGGGCACGGTGAAAAACCACGTTTCCAACATCCTGTCCAAGCTCGGCGTGCGCGACCGCACCCGTGCCGTGCTGAAAGCGCTGGAAATGGGCATCGTCTGAAACAGGCAGGGCGCTGGCCCGGCATCGTCGTCGCAGAGCCCCGCTGCAGCCTGCTTTTGGCCATCCGGATGGGGCAATGCCGGCGATAGCGTTCCAGCCCGTGAGCAAGTAACATCCGTTGCTTCGGCGTTTGCCGACCCCCTGCCATGGCCTTCGGAGCGAACCCCGGGCGGGCCCGCGCGGACGGCTGGGGCAACACTATCTAGGTATGGCGTAAAGACGCTTCGGAGAACTCTGGAATGATGCGTGTCTTTGAATTTCTTGTTGCCCTGGTCATCGTTGCGGTCATCGGTGTCCTGGCGGCTGTGGTCATGCCCGGCAGCGGTCATGTGGAACGCCAGCTGGTCATCGGCAAGGACATGCGGCAGGTCTACGACGTGCTCGACAACTATCGCCGGTTGCCGGACTACTCCGTACTGCGCTCGTTCGACCCGAACATCCAGTTCAACTTTTCCGGCAAGGCCTATGGCCC
>DATCWU010000361.1:0-1297 GCA_036566165.1 Rhodanobacter sp.
GCGCTGGTGGTGCACATCCCACGCTTCGACCGCGGCGACAAATTCCGCCACTTCGCAGCCGTACGCGCCAATGTTCTGGATGGGGGCCGCGCCCACGGTACCCGGAATCATGATCAGGTTTTCCAACCCGGCATAGCCCTGGCCGAGTGACCAACGCACGAAATCGTCCCAGCGCTCGCCGGCAGCCACGTCGATACGCTCGCCGTCGCCGTCGCTTTCAACGTGTACACCACGCGTGGCCATGACCAGCACGGTGCCCGCGAAATCCTCGGTGAACAGGACGTTGCTGCCTTCGCCCAGCACCAGTACCGGGCCCTTGCGCACTGCAGGGAAATCGAGCAACTCGGGCAATTTGGTGGCATCGCGAACTTCCGCCAGCAGCGTTGCATGCGCGGCGACGCGCAACGTGTTGCGGGTCGCCAGCGACGCCTGCTCGATCAGCGTATAGCCGCCCATATCGGTGCGCGCCGCCGGTATCACGGCGCGCGCCGTGGGCAGGCCGTCCAGCTCATTCGGCATATGGGCTCTCCTCCATGGCATCCGCCCGCTGCCGGCGAATTTCATCGACGCATTCATTGACCAGCTGCGGGCCGCGATAGATCAGGCCGGAGTAAAGCTGCACCAGCGACGCGCCTGCAGCGAGCTTCTCGGCAGCATCGCTGCCATCCAGTATGCCGCCGATACCTATCAGCGGGATGCGCCCCTGCAGGCGTGTGTGCATACCGCTGAGCACCGCCGTGGAACGCGCAAACAGCGGCTTGCCGGACAGTCCACCCACTTCAGCACCGCGCGGGTCAGCACTCACTGCCGTGTGATCAACCGTGGTATTGGTGCAGATCACGCCATCCATACCCGTGCGCAGCAGCACCTCGGCGATCGCGTCCAGCTCGGCTTCGGCAAGATCCGGCGCAATCTTCAGCAGCATGGGTTTGCGCCGGCCGTGTTGCGAACCAAGTCGCTCCTGCGCCTCGCGCAAGATCGCTACAAACCGGCGCAACGTGGACTCTTGCTGCAGATCGCGCAAACCTTTCGTGTTCGGTGACGAGATATTGATGGTGATGTAACTGGCGTGTTCGTACACCCGCCCCAGACAGAACAGGTAGTCGTTGACTGCCTTCTCGTTGGGCGTGTCCTTGTTTTTGCCAATGTTGATGCCAAGGACGCCGTGGTAGGTCGATTTGCGCACGTTGCTCAACAGTGCGTCGACGCCGGCATTGTTGAAACCCATGCGATTGATGATCGCTTCGTGCTGCGGCAGGCGAAACAGGCGCGGCTTGGCGTTGCCCGGCTGCGGCCT
>DATCWU010000362.1:0-2857 GCA_036566165.1 Rhodanobacter sp.
TGCACCGCATCGATGGTGACCGATCGCGCATCGTCCATCAGCTGCAGCTGACCGTCCTGGATCAGGCATTGCAGGCGCATGCCACGCTGCAGCAGCGAGACCAGCCCGGCAATGCCCGTGGCGGGGATGTCGAGTACCGCAAGGTTCTTGTGACGGCCGAGCACTGCGCCGATTTTGTGCCACCAGATCTCTGCGCCGTTGCCACTGTAGTTGATGACCACGACCTGGCGCGCCCGCCCGCAGGCCTTGCGGATGCGCGTCTCGTCGGGCTGGCCAACCTCGACCCACAACTCGATCTCGCCGCTGTACGCCTTGCGCCACAGCGCGGGTTCGTCCTCGTCGCTGATGCCCTTGCCAAACTCCAGCCGATCATCGGCATACAACGCAAACGCGAGCAGACGGGTCATCAACCGTTCTTCGGTTTCCGACGGGTGACGCGCCATGGTCAGCGCGTGCGTTGCGTAGTAATGCCGATCCATGTCGCTGATCTGCAGTTCGACTTTGTAGATGGTGGAGTTGAGTGCCATGGGGGCGCCTGGGACCGAGGGCGCGATTCTACGCGGTGTGGCGCCTGACCGTCGGCGCACTGCCGCGGGGCGCGGTGGTTGGCCTCGCGGGTTACACGCATTGAGCGCGACGCGGCGTTCAACGGGTGCGCTTCGGGCACTAGACTCGGACCCCATGCACCCACCCATCACTTGCCCCGGGCATGAGGCCCGCGCCAATACCGTGCACCTGCCGCCGGGCACGTGGGCGACCGTGCTGGATGCATTGTGCGCGCGCTTCAGGCACATCGGCCGCGCGCAATGGGTGGAGCGCATCACGCGTGGCCGGGTGCTGGATGCACATGGCGTCGCGGTCACGCTCGACGCGCCGTATCGCGTCGGCTTGTGCATTCACTACTACCGCGAAGTGGCGGACGAGGCGCCGATCCCGTGTGTCGAATCCGTACTGCATGTGGACGAACATATTCTGGTGGCGGACAAGCCACACTTCCTGCCGGTGCTGCCGGCCGGCGCGTTTGTCGAGCAGACCTTGTTGCGCCGTTTGATCCGCCGCACCGGCAATCCGGACCTCGTACCACTGCACCGCATCGACCGGCTTACCGCCGGTCTGGTCCTGTTTTCGACAAACCCGGCCAGCCGTGCGGCGTATCAGGCATTGTTTCGCACGCGCCAGATCGACAAACGCTATCTGGCCTGGGCGCCAGGGGTGCCGGCACTGGGGTTTCCGCTGGTGTATGCCTCGCGGGTCGTCGCGGGTGAACCGTTCTTCCGCATGCGCGAAGTGGCTGGCGCGCCCAACAGCACAACGCGTATCGACGTGGTGGAACGCGGTGCGGACGAGTGGTGCTATGCGCTGCATCCGGCCACCGGACGCAAGCATCAGTTGCGGCTGCACATGGCGGCGCTGGGTGCGCCGATTGCCAATGATCCCTGGTATCCGCGGCTGCTGCCGCAAGCGGCGGATGACCATGATCATCCCTTGCAGTTGCTGGCCCAGCGCCTGTCTTTTGTTGATCCAGTGGTCGGTGTGCCGCGCCAATTCGAGAGCCGGTTGGTGCTGCGGCACCAACGTGGCAGGTGATCGGGTGCGATCGAGCGACAGGCGACATTGCCGCCAGCGGATACCGCTCAGTACCGTTGACGCGCTATCGTGCGCAGCAATATCCGTTTGGGGACACTATTCGTGACAGCACATCAGCTATCCGGCGCGATACCGCGCACTGAATTGACGCTACGCGGCTTGATCATCGGCATCCTGATCACGCTGGTGTTCACCGCTGCCAACGTGTTCTTCGGGTTGAAAGCCGGCCTGACGTTTGCCACTTCGATCCCCGCGGCGGTGATCTCCATGGCGATCCTGCGTGGCTTCAAGCATTCCACCATGCAGGAAAACAACATCGTGCAGACGGTGGCGTCTTCGGCCGGCACGCTCTCCGCCATCATATTCGTGTTGCCCGGCCTGGTGATGGTCGGCTGGTGGACCGGGTTTCCGTTCTGGGTGACATTTGGCATCTGTGCCACTGGCGGCATTCTCGGCGTGATGTACACGATCCCGCTGCGCCGCGCGCTGGTGAGCGATTCGGACTTGCCGTATCCGGAAGGCGTGGCTTGTGCCGAAGTGTTGAAAGTTGGCGGTGGCGATGACGCAGCGGCTGGTTCGACCGAAGGCGGCAAGGCTGGCCTGCTGGCGGTGGCCGGCGGCACCGTGGTGTCAGCGGTGTTCGCGATCGTGGTGGCCACCAAGGTATTTGGCAGTAACGTCGCGCAATACTTTCACGTGGGCGATCGTGGGGCGGCGACCGGGTACGACTTCAGCTTGTCGTTTGCGCTGCTCGCGGTCGGCCATCTGGTGGGACTGTGGGTCGGCATCGCGATGCTGCTGGGTGCGGTGATCGCGTGGGGGTGGGCCGTACCGCACTACACGATGCTGGCGGCGGGTGCCGGCGCCGCGGCGGATCTTGCGCAAACGGCCTGGAACGAGAAGGTGCGCTTCATCGGCGCTGGCACCATTGGTGTAGCCGCGATCTGGACACTGGCCAAGCTGGTCAGGCCGGTGATCGACGGCCTGACTTCGGCGCTGGCTTCATCCCGCGCACGCAAGGCCGGGCAGGGCGCATTGTTGCCGCGTACCGAACTGGACATGCCGATGGGTATCGTCAGTTTGATCAGCCTGCTGTGTCTGTTCCCCATCGGCTGGCTGCTGGGCAGCTTCAGCCTGGAAACCGGCTTGGGCGCGCATCTGTGGCCGCTGGTGATCGGCGGTTTGATTTTCGTCGTGATCATGGGCTTTCTGGTGTCGGCAGTGTGTGGCTACATGGCGGGGCTGATCGGTTCGTCGAACAGCCCGTTGT
>DATCWU010000267.1:0-3692 GCA_036566165.1 Rhodanobacter sp.
GGCAGCCATGCGTACCGCCAACGTGACCCGGCTGATCCACGGCCATACGCATCGGCCGGCGATACACGCGCTCACGCTCGATGGCCGCGCCGCCCAACGTATCGTGCTTGGCGACTGGTACGAACATGGCTCGGTCCTGCGCGTCACGCCCGACGCGGTCGACTTGCGCGGCCTGGCGGTCGGCTAGCCGCACTTCGCACGGCATCGACGTCAGAAAAAGCCGGGGGCATCCCGGACAGCAACGAATTACGCTGGCACTTCTTCGCCGCATCGCGCGCGGCAACACCTTTCCGGAGATTCCGCTGTGTCGCACTATGCCGGTCCCCTGCTCACGCGCCCTATCGCCGAGGCCCTGCTGGCAGCACGCGATGCCGGCGCCAATGCATGGAACGGCTCGCTGGATCTGGGACGTTCGACCGACACCGCGCAGCTGCAAACGGACACTTGGCAGTGGCGCGGGCAGCGTTACCCCTACCCGCCCAAGCTGAAAGACCGCACCATCTATTACCGGGACGGCGACGAATTCGCGCCGGCAGCACGCTTCACCGACTCACTGATCAAACTGGTGCCCACCGCATGGGGTGCGCCCACGTTCGAGATCGATGGCATCAAGATGCTGCCCACGGCGAAGGAATCGCCGTTCGCGGATGCGCGCCGCAAGGTGGCCCTGGTCGAACCGCATGGAAAGGTGGTGCTGGATACCTGCGGTGGCCTGGGCTATTTCGCGGCTTGCTGTCTGGATGCAGGTGCGGCGCGCATCCATTCGTTTGAGAAAAATTCCGACGTGCTGTGGCTGCGCACGCTCAACCCGTGGTCGCCCGATCCCGAGGCGCCGGCCAGCGACGGTCGTCTGCAGCTCACCCAGGCCGACGTGGCGCAGGCGATCGTGCAGATGGCCGACGCTGCGGTGGACGCCCTGCTGCACGACCCGCCGCGCTTCGGCATTGCCGGCGAGCTGTACTCGCAGGCGTTCTACGGGCAACTGGCGCGCGTGCTCCGCCGCGGCGGTCGCCTGTTCCACTACACCGGCAGCCCGAACCAGCTCACCAGCGGCCGGAATGTCCCACGCGAGGTCGCCAAGCGATTGGAGCAAGCCGGGTTCAAGGTGCAGCTGGCGCTGGACGGCGTGCTGGCGACCCGGTGTTGAACCGCGCGGCCGAGACGGAGTCGGAGTGGACTGCCTTCGCCCTTTCGCAACGCGACATCAACCACCGCGCAAACCACCGCTACTTCGGCGCCGTCCTCCGGACGTCCGCGCGTGCCGCTCGGGTAATGTGCGGGCGTTGTCATCACGTGGCTCGTGAGGCAGTGGCATCAAGGGCAAGCGAGGCACGGTGGCATCAGTTTGCAGTGCGGCAGCCCGAGGGCACGCGGCACCCCGCCTGGTACGCGATGTGGCGATCCCGGTTTCTGTCTTGTGTCGACTAACGCCAGCCGGCATCGCGCGCTGCGCGTTCCTGTTGTGCATCAAAAACAGCGCCGCGCAGGCGTGCGTCGACCGCGGCTTGCACCTCGGGCGGCAAGGCGCTTGCGGCCTGCCGCAGTTCCCCGCCAGCAGGTTCGACGGCTGTGCTGAGCACGGGCAGCAACCAGCCGTCGGCGTCGTGACACGCCAACCCGGCGAAGGTCGGCTTGGGGTGGTGGACGAACGTACGGCAAACGTGTCCGTCCGCGGCCCGAAAGCTCAGGCCGATGACTACGGTGCTGCCGGGACGCGGCTCGCTGGCCAGCGCCTGGTCGAGCGCGGTGGACAGGTCACCGGCTGCAAATGACTGGCCGCCTTGCACGCGCACCAGATCATTGCCGGCGTGCCACCACAGACCGATGGCCAGCATCGCGACGGATGCAGCCAGTGCGGCCGACGGCACAAACCAGCGTCGTGTTGTGCGGCGCCGGGTAGGACCAGATGTGCGCCGGTCTGCAGGGACGGCACGAGGTATGGCAACGGTCGCCACGGGTGGCGCACCCGGCTGCAACAGTGCCGACAGGTGCTCCGGTATCGGCTCGTCCAGTATCGGATCGAACGCGGCCCGCACCTGCTCGCGCAGCACGCGTGCCTGGCGCACGCGCCGGGCAAGCACAGCGTCGTGCGCCAGCGCGGCATCGACCCGCGCAACGCCTGCTGCATCCAGCTCGCCATCCACGTAAGCCTGCAAGGTGTCGTCGTCGATCGGGTTCATGTGTCCTTCCCAAGATGGGTCTGCAAGGCGGCACGGGCGCGTGCCAGACGACTGGTGACGGTGCCCACCGGCACCTCCAGCAGCTCCGCGGCTTCGCCGTAGGACATGCCCTCGACCAGCACCAGCGCCACGACTTCGCGCTGGTCCGGCGGCAGTGTCGCCATGGCCTCTGCCAGCTCCAACCGTTGCGCCAGCCGTGTATTGCTGGCGTCAGATACCGTGGCGCCAACTTCCTCGGGCGCGAACAGCTGCTGCGACCGGTTGCGTGCACGCCATTCGTCACGCCAGACGTTACGCGCGATCGCGAACACCCACTTGTCCAGCGCAGCATCCGGCCGCCACTGCGCGGCGCGGGACAGCGCGCGTTCCAGCACCACCTGCACCAGATCGTCGGCATCGGCAGTCTGTCCCGCCAGTGCCCGCGCCAGTCGGCGCAAGCGTGGCAGCAACGGAATCAATCCTTCGCGCACGGTCTGACTCGGATCCACGCATTACCTTCCATTACGTCTGACGAGGTCGAATCCTTCCATCGCCCACAAAGTTGGGTTCGGAGGCGTAAAGGACACCCATGCTAGCATCCGAACCACTCGTCCCCGACCCTGCCTGCGATATCGATGCGCCGTTTGTTTTCCATGCTTTTACCGACGCTGGCCATTGCGCTCGGCGTTGGTTTCGCCGTGCCTGCGTGGGCGCAGGTGCTCGGGCCGGTGCAGGGTTTGCCGAGCGTGCAGGTTCCCGGCGTGGGCCTGCCGCAACTCCCTGGCGCACCGCCACTGCGGCGGGTCGACACCTTGCTGCACCGGTCACTGGCGGTGACCCGGCAGCTGCAGATCGACACCCTTCTGCGCGCGGAACCCCGGCGCGTCGATGTCGATCCCCACGGCGCTCCGATTCTGCGCGGCGAGTTTCTGGCGATGGGCCTGGCGGACGCTCAACGGGACGCCTTGCGCGCGCTGGGTTTCGTGGTGACCAACGAGACGTCGGCAGCCGCAACGCTGGGACTGGCCGTGGTGACCCTGCACGACACACGCGGGCGGAGCACGTCCAGTGCCATACGCGCGCTGCGTCAGGCGGCACCCGATGCCACTTTTACCTACCAGCACATTTATCTGCCGGCGGGCGACGGCGCTCGCGACGAGGCGTCTACCACCGCATCGCCCAGCGCCGCGCCACGACACGTGGGTCTGATCGACGGTGGCGTGGATCCAGCGGACCCGGCGCTGGCGCGTGCGCACATCGAGCAGCATGGCTGCACGACGGCGGTCGCGTCGCGGCACGGCACGGCCGTGGCGGCGCGGCTTGTCGCCGGCGACGCGGACACGGTATACGCGGCCGACCTGTGGTGCGGCGACACGGTCGGCGGCGCCACGTCCAACCTCGTCGATGCACTGGCGTGGATGGCACGCGAACACGTGGCCGTGATCAACATCAGTCTGGTCGGCCCGGACAACCCGGTACTCGCGCGCGCTGTGCAGGCGATGGTCGCGCGCGGCCACGTGCTGGTCAGCGCGG
>DATCWU010000305.1:0-10052 GCA_036566165.1 Rhodanobacter sp.
TCACACCTCGTCCGAGTCCTCGTTGACGCCTTCGAACAAAAAGGTCGACAGATAGCGTTCGCCGGTATCCGGCAGCATGGCCAGCAGCACCGAGCCAGCGGGCGCGTTCTCGGCTACTTTCAGGGCAGCGGCCAACGTGGCACCGGAGGAGATGCCGGTGAAGATGCCTTCGCGTTGGGCCAGCGCACGTGACGTATCGCGCGCAAGCACATCATCCACCAGCACGATGCGGTCGGCCACCTTGGGGTTGAGCACGGCTGGCACGAAGTCCGGGGTCCAGCCCTGGATCTTGTGTGGCTGCCACTGGTTGCCGGACAGGAGTGCCGCACCTTCCGGTTCGGTGGCGATGATCTGCACTGCCGGGCGCGCCACTTTCAGCACCTCGCCAACCCCGGTCAACGTGCCGCCAGTGCCCCAGCCGGTGACGAAATAGTCCAGTCGACGGCCGGCAAAATCGCGCAGGATTTCCGCGGCGGTGGTTTGTCGGTGGTACGCCGGGTTGGCGGGATTCTCGAACTGGTTGGTGAAGAACCAGCCATTTTTCTGCGCCAGTTCCACGGCTTTCGCCACCATGCCGCTGCCGCGCGCGGCGGCCGGCGTCAGCAGCACCTTGCCGCCATAGGCGCGGATCAGCTTGCGCCGCTCGATCGAGAAGGTTTCGGTCATCACCGCCACAAACGGATAGCCGCGCGCGGCACAGATCGCGGCCAGGGCCACGCCGGTGTTACCGGAAGTGGCCTCGATCACGGTCTGGCCAGGCTTGAGCAACCCGCGCTGCTCGGCGTCGAGGATGATCGCCAGGGCGAGGCGATCCTTCACCGAGCCGGCCGGATTGAACGCCTCCACCTTCACGTACATCTCGACGTGTCCCGGCGCCAGCCGGTGGAGTTTGATGATCGGCGTGTTGCCGATGGTGTCGAGGATGCTGTCGTGAATCATGGGTTGCTCCAGCCAGCCGGTTGGCCGATCCCGGAGGCGGGAGCATGCCCGGCCCCGCGTGAAGGTTTTGAGTCAGTCACGGCGAAGCGTGTCAAGGTTGAGCGCCCTGCACGCCGGGGACGCAACGTCGCCCGCCGCACCCCGCCACCGACATCGCTTCGCCCAACCGGCCACCGCTACAATGCCCGCATGAGCAAACCCGCCGTCGTTCCCCTTGAAGTCCATGGTTCCGCGCAGCATCCGCTCGGCATGTCCCCTGCCCGTTTCTTGCGCGACTACTGGCAGAAACGACCGGTGCTGATCCGCCACGCCTTTCCCGACTTCCAGCCGCCGTTGCAGCCGGACGATCTCGCCGGCCTGGCCTGCGAGGAAGGGGCGTTGGCACGCTTGATCGTGTACGACGAAAAGCGCGACCGCTGGCACGTCAACTCTGGTCCATTGGGTGAAGCGGACTTTACCGGGACGCCAAACCGCAACTGGACGCTGCTGGTACAGGATGTCGACAAGTGGGATGCGGATGTCGCCGCGCTGCTGGAACCGTTTGCCTTCCTGCCCAGCTGGCGCGTGGATGACGTCATGGTTTCCTACGCCGAGGATGGCGGTGGCGTGGGCGCGCATGTCGACCAGTACGATGTCTTCCTGCTGCAGGGACTGGGTCAGCGCCACTGGGCCATCAGCGACGACCCCGCCGCGCCCAAGGCGTTTCGGCCCGACGTGGAGCTGAAACAGCTGGTCGAGTTCACCCCCACCCATGAGTGGCTGCTGGAACCCGGTGACATGCTGTACCTGCCGCCGGGCGTGCCCCATGACGGCGTGGCATTTGCCGGCCCGTGCATGACTTTTTCCGTTGGCATGCGCGCACCGTCGCAAGCTGAGCTGACGGGCGACTTGGCGGACCATATCGCCGAGCGGCTGCCGGACGATCTGCGCTACACCGACCCGGACCTGCAACCGGTCACGCATATCGGCGAGATCGACCGCGCCACCGTCGGCCGCCTGCGCCGCGCCCTGCCCTTCGCCGCCGCGCTGGGCGACGCCATGCTGGTTGACTGGTTTGGTCGCTTCATCACCCGCTACCGCAACGCGCAGGTGGCAGCGCCAAGTGGCAAGCCGCTGTCGGCGGCCGCGCTGGCCAGAAAACTCACACCGGGCGTGCAGCTGCTGCGCCACCCGTGGACGCGTCTGGCCTGGAGTCGCGACCGCGCCACCTGCACGCTGTACGCAAACGGCGAGGCTTACCCGGCCACACCCGCGCTGGCGCAGGCGCTCTGCGCGCAACGCGTGCTGCCCCTCGACAACCCGCCGGATGACGTCGATCGCGCCTTGCTGCTGGCGCTGGTCAACGATGGCCATCTGCGCCTGCACCAACCCCGCCGTCGATGAAACTGCAGGACTTCCACGTCGAGGTCGCCGACTGGGCCAACGCCGAGCAGCAGGCCGCCTTGCGCGAGCTGCGGCATGAAGTCTTCGTGCTCGGGCAAAACGTGCCCGAGGCACGCGAACAGGACGGGCTCGATCCCGTCTGCTGGCACGTGCTGGCGCGCGACGCCGCGGGACAGCCGCTCGGTTGTGCGCGGCTCAACGCAGAACACAAGATCGAGCGCATGGCCGTGCGCGAACCCTGGCGCGGCCGCGGCGTGGGCGCGGCCCTGCTGCGCGAACTGATCACCCGCGCCCGCACGCAGGGCCAGGCTGAAGTCGTGCTCGCCGCGCAAGTTACCGCCCTCGGATTTTATCAACGCGCCGGGTTCTTGGCGTATGGTGCGGAGTTCGAAGATGCCGGCATGGCCCATCGCATGATGCGTCTGCCGATCATTGCACCACCCGTCCCGTCGCCGGCCTTGCGTGATACCGGTGTACTCGCTGCCAGCAGCCGTGGCGACATCGCCAGCGCGCGACGCCAACTGCTGATCGACACGCGGCATCAATTGCTGATCCATGTACCAGTACTGGACGCCGACATGTATGCCAGCGCGGACGAACTGGCCGAGTTGCGCCGCATTGCCATTTCCGGACGCGCGGCAAGTATCAGGATCCTGCTGCACGACCCAGCCGCTGCGGTGCGCGACGACCACCCATTGATCCCGCTCGCCCAGCGGTTGCCCACAGCGTTCCAGATTCGCACCCCACTGGAACCGGTGGATTTGACGTACGCCAGTGCGTACCTGCTCAACGACGCCGGTGGCTACCTGTTCCTGCCGAACGCCAGTCGCCCGGCAGGTCGCGCTGCGCGCGATCACCGTGCCGCGCAGGTGCCGTTGCGCCAGTACTTCAATGAGGTATGGGAGCGCGCCGAACGGGCCACAATCCTGAACACACTCGATCTGTAGGCCGCCACCAGTTGATGTCGCGGACTTTTGCCCAATGCCCGCGCAACGCCGCACGCCAGCGTGCTCAACGCCGCGACATATGCGCGGCAATGGGGCCACAACCTGTCGACCGGGTTGTCGCATCGCAGCAGGCGAAGGCTATAATTGCGCATCGACTCCAGCCATCCGCCTGAAACCATGTCGGCACTCCCATGCCGATGTGAAACTGCGACTTCAAGGTCAGCTGGATGGCCGCAAGCCTCCTTTCCCTGCCGGTGGTGACGTGAGTACACATTCAATCCACGAGTTTTCCGAATCATCCGCCCTGTCTGGCGGCAGCGCCGATTATGTTGAGGCGCTATACAACGCCTGGCTGGCCGACCCGGCAGCCGTATCGCCACAGTGGAGTCGCTACTTCGATGGCTTCAAGGGTCGCGAGGCTGGTGATGTTTCACCTGCGCCAGCCATTGCCCGCATCGAAGCCGCGCAGCAACAGCGCGGCTCGCGGCAAGTCACCGTACCAGTCAGCGACGAACACGCGCGCAAGCAGGCCGGCGTGCTGCGCTTGCTTACTGCCTACCGTTCGCGCGGCCACCTTGCCGCGAATCTCGACCCGCTGGGTCTGGCCGGGAGAATGCCGGCACCGGATCTGGGGCTGGCCTTTCATGGCCTGAGCGATGCAGATCTGGATACCGAGTTTGATACCGGCAACTACGCCGGCGTCGGCCAGCGCATGAAGTTGCGTGACCTGCTTGCCCGCCTGCAAAAGACCTACGCCAGCACGATTGGCGCCGAGTTCATGCACATCAGCAATCACGAGCAGCGCAACTGGATCTACACCCGTCTGGAGCAAGCTGCTGGCGACAGTGGCCTGGACAATGCCGGCAAGCAGCGCGTGCTTGACGGACTCACGGCGGCCGAAGGTCTGGAACGTTATCTGCATACCAAGTACGTCGGCCAGAAGCGGTTCTCGCTGGAAGGTGGCGACAGCCTGATCCCGATGCTTGACGATATCGTGCGCGCAGCCGGTGACAACGGCACCAAGGAGGTAGTCATCGGCATGGCCCATCGTGGCCGCCTCAACGTGCTGGTGAACATCCTCGGCAAGCCGCCAAAGACGCTGTTCGACGAGTTCGAGGGCAAGTTTGAGCAGCCCGATGATCCGGCGCACACCGGCGACGTGAAATACCATCTGGGCTTTTCCACCGACGTCAAGACGCCCAAGGGTGGCGTGCACGTAGCGCTCGCGTTCAACCCGTCCCACCTGGAAATCGTCAACGCCGTCGTCGCCGGTTCGGTACATGCACGGCAAACCCGCCGGCGCGACAGTGATCACCGGCTATCCATGGCGGTGCTGATTCATGGCGACGCGTCGTTTGCTGGCCAGGGCGTCAACATGGAGCTGCTCAACATGTCGCAGGCCCGCGGCTTCAGGATCGGCGGTGCCCTGCACATCGTGGTCAACAACCAGGTCGGTTTCACCACCTCCAATCCGCAGGACGCCCGCTCCACGATGTATTGCACCGACCTGGCCAAAATGGTCAATGCGCCCGTGCTGCACGTCAATGGCGACGACCCGGAAGCAGTGATCGAGGTCACCCGCCTCGCGTACGCGTTCCGTGAACAGTTCCAGCGTGACGTGGTGGTCGATCTGGTGTGCTACCGCCGCCTTGGTCACAACGAGGCGGACGAACCGGCGGCCACCCAGCCGGTGATGTACAAGATCATCCGCGCCCGTCCGACGACGCGCGATCTCTATCAGCAACAACTGGTCAAGCAGGGTGTCCTCGCCGAAGGCGAGGCGCAAAAGCAGTTCGAGGCCTATCGCGCCCGGCTGGAAGCAGGCAAGGCGATGACCGATATCGACCCGGCACCAAACCGCGCCGGCCGGGTCGACTGGGCACGGTTCATCGCCGGGAAACTGTCGACGCCGACCGACACCCGCGTGCCGCAAGAGAAGTTGCACAAACTGGCGGCCCAGCTTCTCACCATTCCCGCGGACATGACCTTGCATCCGCGCGTGGCCAAGATTTACGAAGACCGCCGCAAGATGCTGGCCGGCGAGCACCCCGCCGACTGGGGCTTTGCCGAAAACCTGGCCTACGCCACGCTGATAGACGGTGGGCACGACATGCGTCTGGTGGGACAAGACACCAGCCGCGGCACCTTCTTTCACCGCCACGCCACGCTGCATGACCAGAACGACGGCCACACGTTCCTGCCACTGGCCACCATCCGCGCCGGCGCCGACGTCGAGGTGATCGATTCGCTGCTCAGCGAGAACGCGGTGATGGCCTTTGAATACGGTCACTCCACCACCGACCCGGACACGCTGAACATCTGGGAAGCGCAGTTCGGCGATTTTGCCAACGGCGCACAAGTGGTGATCGATCAATTCATCACTTCCGGCGAAGCGAAATGGAATCGCCTGTGCGGCCTGGTGCTGCTGTTGCCGCATGGCTACGAAGGCCAGGGCCCGGAGCATTCTTCGGCGCGCCTGGAGCGCTACCTGCAAATGTGCGCAATGGACAACGTGTCCGTGTGCCAGCCCACCACACCGGCACAGTACTTCCACATGATTCGCCGGCAGATGCTGCGCCCGGCACGCAAGCCATTGATCGTGATGACCCCGAAGTCGCTGCTGCGGCACAAGCTGGCCGTGTCGGCGTTGGACGAACTGGCCAACGGCAGCTTCCAGTTGGTGATTGGCGAGTCGCGCAAGCTTGCGGCAAAGAAGGTCAAGCGTGTCGTGCTGTGTTCGGGCAAGGTTTATTACGACTTGCTGGAGAAGGCCACGAAGCAGGAACTGGGCGACGTTGCCATCATTCGCGTGGAACAGTTGTACCCGTTCCCGCGTGCCGAAGTCAGTGCCGAGCTGGACAAGTACGCTGCCGCGAAAGAAGTGATCTGGTGCCAGGAAGAGCCGATGAACCAGGGCGCCTGGTTCCAGATTCGCCACCACCTGCAAGCATGTGTCAGCAGCAGGCACAGCCTCCACTACGCCGGCCGCGCGCGTTCTCCGGCGCCAGCCACCGGTCACCTGAAAACCCACGCCGCCGAACAGGCTGCACTCGTCGAACAGGCGTTGGTTGCGCCGATCGGCACCGACTCATCCGCGGAGTAAGACCAGCATGTCCACCGAAGTCAAAGTTCCCGTCCTGCCCGAATCCGTCTCCGACGCCACCATCGCCAGCTGGCACAAGAAGGTCGGTGACGCGGTAAAACGTGACGAGAATCTGGTCGATCTCGAAACCGACAAAGTGGTACTCGAAGTACCGTCGCCGGTGGATGGCGTGCTGAAGGAAATCAAGCACGAGGTTGGCGATGTGGTCAACAGCGAGCAAGTCATTGCGATCATTGAAGCCGGCGCCGTGGCCGCTGCCTCGGCACCAGCCGCCGCCGCACCAAAGGCTGCGCCAGCAGCTGCGCCCAGCGCACCGCAGGCCGCAGCCAAGGGCAGCGCAGACCTTTCCCCGGCTGGCCTGCGTGTCGCCACTGAAGAGCACATCGATGCCGCCAAAGTTGCCGGTACCGGCCGCGACGGTCGCGTCACCAAGGAAGACCTGGTCAACTACAGCAAGGGCGGCACCGCACCTGCCGCTGCGCCGGTCAGTGCACCGGCCGCCAAGCCAACACCCGGCTCGCGCCCGGAAGAACGCGTACCCATGACGCGCATGCGTGCGCGTATCGCCGAACGCCTGATGCAGTCGAAGAACTCCATCGCCATGCTCACCTCGTTCAACGAAGTGAACCTGAGCGAAGTGGTCAAGATGCGCAAGTCGCTCGGCGAAGCATTCCAGAAGCAGTACGGCATCAAGCTGGGTTTCATGAGCTTCTTCGTCAAGGCTGCCGCCGAAGCGCTCAAGCGCTACCCCTACGTCAATGCGTCGGTTGATGGCAATGACGTGATCTATCACGGCTACCAGGACATCTCCATTGCGGTGTCCACCGACAAGGGCTTGGTCACGCCGGTGCTGCGCGACGTGCAGGACATGAACTTTGCCGATGTCGAAAAAGGCATTGCCGAATACGCCACCAAGGCGCGCGCGAACAAGTTGTCGCTGGATGACTTGCAAGGCGGCACGTTCACCATCACCAATGGCGGCACGTTTGGTTCGTTGCTGTCCACGCCCATCGTCAACCCGCCACAAAGCGCGATCCTCGGCATGCACACGATCAAGGAACGCGCCATCGTCGAAAACGGCCAGGTCATCGCCGCGCCGATGATGTACATCGCGATCTCCTACGACCATCGCATCATCGACGGCAAAGACGCGGTGTTGTTCCTGGTCGACATCAAGAACCAGCTGGAGAATCCGCAGCGGATGCTGCTTGGGCTCTGAGCTGATGGTGGCCCCGCGCAATCAGTCATAGGCAACGCAGCTCTGGTGCTGGGTGATCCGTGGAACCATTGATCACGCATTGCATTTTTTCCAGCACCACTGCCCGCTTCAGTTCCATCTACGAGCACAGGCTCGCCGTATCAAGGAATGTTCATGAGTGACAAATTTGATGTCATCGTCATCGGTGCCGGCCCGGCTGGGTATGTGGCCGCGATCCGCGCCGCGCAGCTTGGCCTGAAGGTCGCCTGCATTGATGCCTTCGCCGGCAAGGACGGCAAGCAGGCACTTGGCGGCACCTGCCTCAACGTCGGCTGCATTCCGTCCAAGGCGCTGCTCGATTCCTCGCGTCAGTTCTACAACCTCACGCACAACTTCGATGCGCACGGCATCAGCGCCGACAACGCGAAAATCGATATCCCCACATTCGTTGCGCGCAAGGACAAGATCGTCAAGCAATTCACCGGCGGTGTCGCGCAACTGTTCAAGGCCAACAAGGTCACGCCGTTCTTCGGCAAGGGCAAATTGCTGAAAGGCAATCAGGTGGAAGTCACCGCTGCCGATGGTTCAAAGCAGACGATCAGTGCGGCGAACGTCATCCTCGCCTCCGGCTCCGTGCCCATCGAGTTGCCATTTGCCAAATTCGACGGCAAGACCATTGTCGACAATGCCGGCGCGCTGGACTTTGCTGCCGTACCCAAGCGCCTGGCCATCATTGGCGCCGGCGTGATCGGCCTGGAGCTGGGCAGTGTGTGGAAGCGGCTGGGTGCCGAGGTCATCATCATCGAGGCACTGCCGGACTTCCTTGGCTCGGCCGATGCGGACATCGCCAAGGTGGCGCAGCGCGAGTTCAAGAAACAGGGGCTGGACATCAAACTCGGTGCCAAACTCGCCAAGGCCGAGGTGAAAAAGGACGGCGTGCATCTGGTTTACACCGACAAGGATGGCGAGCAGAAACTTGTCGTCGACAAATTGCTGGTGGCGGTTGGCCGGCGCGCTTACACCGACGGCTTGCTGGCCGCCGACACCGGCGTGCAGCTGGACGAACGTCATCGCATCGTGGTTGACGAACACAACCACACCGGCGTCGACGGGGTATGGGCGATCGGCGATGCCGTGCGCGGCCCGATGCTTGCCCACAAGGGCTCGGAAGAGGGCATCGCAGTTGCCGAGTGGATTGCCGGCAAGGCCGGCCACGTCAACTTCGATACCATCCCGTATGTGATCTACACCGAGCCCGAACTGGCGTGGGCGGGCAAGACCGAGAAACAACTGACCGAGGAAGGTGTGCCCTACAAGACCGGCAGCTTCCCGTTCGCTGCCAATGGCCGCGCCGTCGCCATGAACGAGGCAGTGGGTCAGGTCAAGGTGATCGCCCATGCCGAAACCGATCGTATCCTCGGCGTGCACATGATTGGCCCGGGCGTGTCCGAGCTGATTGCCGAATGCGTCGTCGCCATGGAGTTCAAGGGTTCGGCGGAGGACCTGGCGCGGATCGTTCACGCTCATCCGACGCTGTCCGAGACAGTGCACGAGGCCGCCCTGTCGGTGGACAAGCGGGCAATCCACAAGGGGAACTGAGGCCGGGGCGGCCTCATCGCGGACGACACACGGATATGCGCCGGTCCAGGATCCGGAGCCTCGGCTATCACGACGGCCCGCTTGTGGCGACATGGGCGAGCCGCTTGTTTTTGGAACCCGGCAAGCGACTGCTTGCGCATTTCGCACATCTTCTCTGTTACTGACAAGGCTCTCCGATGTCACTCCCTACCGCCATCTGCGTGTACTGCGGCTCCAGCAGCGGCAGGCACCCCGAGTACGCCGAGCAGGCGCGCGCCTTCGGCGCCGAAATGGCCCAGCGCGGCATTGCCCTCGTCTATGGTGGCGGCAACGTGGGACTGATGGGTGAAGTGGCCGATGCCGTGCTCGCCGGCGGCGGCAAGGTCACCGGCGTGATTCCACGCCAACTGCTGGAACTCGAGGTGGCCCATCCCCGGCTCACCCAGATGGTGGTGGTGGAAACCATGCACCAGCGCAAGACGCGCATGTACGAGTTGTCCGATGCGTTCGTCGCCCTGCCCGGCGGCTTCGGTACCATGGACGAAATGTTCGAGATGCTGACCTGGGCCCAGCTTGGCCTGCACCGCTACCCTTGTGCCTTTCTCAACGTACGCGACTACTATCGTGACTTGCACACGATGATGACGCACATGGTCGACGAATCCTTCGTGCGTGCCGAACAGCGCGAGAACATCTGGTTCGGCGACAACATCGTCGCCTTGTTCGAATGGATGCAAAGCTACAAAGGTAGTTACATCCCCAAATGGATCGACAAACGCAGCGTGCACGCCTGAACGACGGCGCGGGAGATCAAGATGACTACCTTGCGTGCCTTTCGCATCCACAACGGTGACGCTGGCCACCACGCCGGCATCGAAACGATGGATACCGACGCGTTGTCACC
>DATCWU010000364.1:0-10248 GCA_036566165.1 Rhodanobacter sp.
ACACCTACATGTGGATCAACGCTGCCGGCGAAAAGTTCTGGGTGAAGTACCACTTCCACACCCGCCAGGGCATGGCCTTCTTCAACAACGCCGAAGCCGCCGCCATGGCCGGCAAGGACGCCGACTTCCATCGCCGGGATCTGTTCGCTGCCATCCAGCGCGGCGAGTTTCCGGTGTGGGATCTGTCGGTGCAGGTGATGCCGTATGCCGAGGCGAAACACTACCGCTTCAATCCGTTTGACCTGACAAAAACCTGGTCACACCGGGACTACCCGCTGCTCAAGATCGGCACGATGACCTTGAACCGCAACCCGGAGAATTTTTTCACGCAGATCGAGCAGGCCGCGTTCTCGCCAGGCAACACGGTGGCGGGTATCGGCCTGTCACCGGACAAGATGCTGCTCGGCCGCGCGTTCGCCTATGCCGATGCGCAGCGCAACCGCATCGGCACCAACTTCCATCAGCTGCCGGTGAACCAGCCCAAGGTGCCGGTGAACACGTACCTGTTCGATGGCCAGATGGCTTACCAGCACAGCGGCAACGCGCCCGTATATGTCCCCAACAGCGGCGGCCGCAGCTGGTCGGATGCCACCGGTCCGGTCGCCGATGGCTGGGAGGCCGATGGCGAGATGGTACGCAGCGCCTATACGTTGCACGCCGAGGATGACGACTTTGGCCAGGCCGGCACCCTGGTGCGCGAAGTGTGGAACGACGCCCAGCGCGCACAGTTTGTCGAACAGGTCGCCGGCAGTTTGCTTGGCGGCGTGCGCAACCCGGTGCTCGAGCGCGCCTTCGCGTACTGGAAAAACGTGGACGCGAAGATCGGCCGGCAGATCGAAGACAAGGTACGCACCGGAAGCGCCGAGGAACCAGCCGCGGGAATGGGCGAAAAGTGAGTCGCCCGCTACGCGGGAACACTGGCAAATACCCAACGCCGGTCAACTTTCCTGCCACTGGTTGGTCGCAGTTGCTTGCTGGTAGTGTGCGGTTTTCAGGTCGATTTCATGCGGATCTCATGCGAATTTCCCGCAATTTGACAGTCCTGTTTTCGCTGTGATAACCAACAAAAAAACTGCCGGTTTGGCCAGGACGGCCTGACCTCGCTGCACTGGCAACCGTAAGTGCATTGCGTTCCAGCACGAGGTTTCCCCTGCCCCTTGCAAGATGTTTCCCGCCCGAGAGGAGTGTCAACATGCAAGCCATCAGACATCAAGAAATCGTGGAAAGGTTCCTCCAGTCGAAGGCCATTGACTTCAATGCGCTGGGCAAGTTCGTTGCCGAGAACGGCCCGGGCATCGCCGCCTCCGGTATCGGCGACTACGGGGTACGCTTCGGCCATTACAACATCCTGGCATGCTTCAACATTGGCCCCATCGATGTGCGCCTGGACCAGTTTGCCCGACGCTCCGAAATGGCCGCCGAAGTGACGGGTGCGCGCGAAGCCGTCAACGGTCACTGACACCGGCGCTGAAGGCAGACATTCGGGCAGTCGGATGGCGGCACTGACGCAAGCGTCGTGGCCGCAGCAGGACTTGTTGCGCCGGGTGGCGTCGGCGCTCAACATTGCCAGGCGCACAATTGAAACCCTGGGGCTGGAAGGCTATCGCGAAGCGGTCCCCACCGAGGACAGCTTCGGCCCGGACAAACCGCTCGCTGAAACAGCAATGCTGCTGTATGTCGTCGACACCATCGACGCACCGACGCGCAAGGAACTCCGCCATGGCGAACTCTGCCTTGCGCTGGCGCCACTCGCCAGGTCGCCGTGCACGGCCCTGGCGATCGCACTGCATCCAACCATCTGCTTCCAGCTGGCGATGCCGCACATCCTGTTGACCCGGCTCGGGCTCGAGGACCCCCACTTCGATCGCGGGTTGGCGCTCAGCGCGGGATCGATGGCCAGTCGCGGCAGGGAGTTCCTGCCCCATCGCACGCTCGAGAGTTGCTGGCTGCGCTCGCTGTGGAGCGCGACGCCGCCGGGTCCGGAGTTCGCTCGCGCGGCGGCCCACTCTGTGCTCGGCCATCCGCTCGATCTGCTTTGGGGCAGCCGCGATGACGCGTACGCGTACACCCATACCTGCATGTACTTCACGGATTTCGGGCGCCATCCTCGTCAATTGCCGCGCGCCCGTGCCGAACTGGTTGCCGAATCGACCGGGTTGTTGCTGCGCAGCCTGCTCATGGAAGACTTCGATCTTGCCGCGGAAGTGCTCATGACCTGGCCGCTGCTGGCCGCGGACTGGACGCCGGCAGCCGCTTTCGGTTTTCGCGTGCTGGCAGAACTTGAGGACCGGGCGGGTTATCTGCCTGCCGGCAACGGTGTCCCCGAAAAGTTCCACCACCTGGCCGGTGCCGAACGCACCAGATACGCGCTGGCTGCCGCGTACCACACCGCCTACGTCATGGGCATGCTGTGTGCGCTGGCGGTCAGCCCGGGGCGCTGCCCGCCACCTGCCATTGCGGGTCCGCTGGCACCGGCCAGCTTGATCGAATCGTTGTTGGGCCTGCTGCCGGTAACCGACACCCCGTGGCAGATCACCTTCCGGAACCTGCAGCCGATGGAACAGCAGGCGCTGGCACCAGCCCTGCTGCACCTCGCCCTGCAGGCAAAAATCAGCCGCCACGATCTGTCCGGCACCGCCGGGTTGCTCGACATCGCTGCGCAGCACGGCATGGCCGACACGCCCGTGTGCGCCCAGGCAGCTCAACTCCTGCAACGCGTGGCGGCGTGCGCAGCCCGGTGATTGGCGGTGGGCGCGACGAATATCGCCACGTGCGCTGCCATCGAGCCTGATCGCCTGGTGGATATCATGGCCAATGGCCACCGGGCCGAATACCGCGGCGAAGTATCATGCGAGGCGCGGACAAGACGCCGTGTGCCGACAAGGTCAGGGACGGTGCAGGCAACCTCGTCCATCCTGCAGGCAAAAGCCGGTCGCACAAGACTTGACCACCCTCGTCCAGCGCCGCCCGCGCTGCCTTTGCGCCGATTCCGCATGGGACCAACCCTGCCCCGGCAGCATCGCATCGCGCCTGAGTACCACTTCCAGGAATTGTCATTGAAACTTTTTTTGCCTGATGCCCCGCGCCACCACGACAACCGCTGGCGCGTCCGCGGACTACTGCTGGCATGCCTGCTCCCGCTGCTCGAGGCGCAAGCACAAGGCATCACGCCGCCCGCAAGCGGCGCGAAATCGGCCGCACCGAAGACGCGCCCGCTGGCGATCAAGGTCTATGACGACCGGATGACGGTTGCCGTCGCCGGGGCGCCGCAGGTTTATCTCTCCGGGGTGATCGACGCCGATGCGCCGCGGCGCCTGGCCGAGCTGGTGCAGTCGTGGAAAGTCCCGGCCGGCTCGGACGTCTATTTGAATGCCACGGGTGACGACCTGGACGCCGGCATGGCTCTGGGCAGGTTGTTGCGCAAGGGTGCGATGTCGACCCACCTGGGCCAACCGACACGGGGCCGGCGAACCAAAGCCGGGGACAAGTCATCGATATGCACTGGCGCCTGCGTGTATGCCTACCTGGGTGGGGTCTACCGTTGGGCACCTGCCGGTCACGACCGCTTCGGCATCGTCGCCACGCGCACCGTGGATCCGTCGCACGCCGATGCCGCGCCGGAGGCCGAGCGCAGCGCCGCATATCTCAAGGACATGGGTATCGACTCCGCCGCATTTGCCGCCATGCAAACCCAGGCGCACGAACAGGTGCTGTGGCCCACGGCGGACCAGATGATCCAGGCGGGGCTCGCCAACAATGGACACCAGCCACTGGTCGCCAGCTATCGGTTGATCGCCGGCACCCCTCGGCTCGAACTCAATCGGGTTGGCCGGCGCGGTGCGCAACGCCTCACGTTGCAATGCAAACCCGGCAGCGTCTCGCTCACTGCGTACAACGAAGTTGGCGCCAATCGCGCACGGCAGATCGTCAGTCACGCGGCGCGCTCGTATCTTGAGGTCGACCAGCGGGAGCTGCTGTCGCAGCCAGCCGGCAATGCCAGCGTCGAGCGCGATACGCTGGTCATCGACCGCGCCTACCCACCCGACCAACTGGGCGGCCTGCTCTATGCAAAGTCGGTCGGGGCCTGGATCAACCAGCGCAACAGCACCCTGCGCTACGGCTTCGCGTTCAACCTTGCCGGTATCGACCGCGCGCTCGACGCGTTCTACCACAGCTGCTGGAAACACGCGCCGTGGCCAGTCAAGCCCGGTTCCCGACCCTCAGCGCCCTGAGCGGAGCAAAGCCCCAAGCCGCAGTGGTAGTGCTGCGCGGCCGGGCGAAGTCGTGGCTCACCAAAGTTTCACTTGGTGGCACGGCTCCGTGATCTCGTCATCACTGACAGGATGCGTCTGCTGCATGAGTCGGCGCTGAATGCGGGCCGCAACTTCACGCCGGTTTGAACCGTGCCCGCACAAGCTGGCCACACCATGTCGCGACCCAAGGAGTCCACCATGAGCAAACGCCTGCTTCCCGTGTTGATTGGACTGACGATTTGCGGTGCCGCGTTTGCGCAGGATATGCCTGCCACCGCGCAATCGACGACGACCACCACTACCACCACGTCGACCACCTGGTTGACGCAACCGCCGGCCGGCGCGTTGAGCGAAGACGCCATCAAGGCCGCGGTGGCCAACGCCGGTTACCAGGAGGTCAAGGATCTGAAGTTCAAGGATGGGGTGTGGCGCACCGAGGCCCGCGGCGGCAACAAGCAGTGGGTCAAGCTGGCGGTCGGACCAGTCAACGGCAAGGTCTACGTGACCAACGCGCCGTCCAAACTCAATGAAGACGAGATCAAGGCCAAATTGGCCACCGCCGGTTATCAGGACGTGCACGACGTGGAATTCGAGCACGGCTTGTGGAGCGCGGAGGCCGAGATGTCGGGCGGCGGCGACGTCGACCTGCTGGTCGATCCGGACGATGGCAGCGTGGTGGCCAAGTCACGCGATTGAGGCGTCGCGCTGACGCCGCGACCGTTGCCCTGGTCGCGGCGTCCCTCCTCGCGGATTCAACCGCGCCCTCAGGCAGGCAAATGCACGAGGAGCCGGCACGGTACGCGCCGACGGGACACCGCGCTCACGTGGCCTGCCGTTCCAGCGCGCCCCGATCCCAGCGGGCCAGGTCGGCGGCGCGCTCGTAAGTGCTGTTGATGAACGCATGGAGCATCGCCTCCGGCGCATCCGCCGCGCGCACCGCGTCGTACGGCAGGATGAATTCGCTGAGCTCGCGATGGTAATACGCCGCATCCGGACGCACACATACGTCCTTCAGCCCTGCCGGCTCCGGCACGGCATACGCATAGAACGCCGGTTGCGGCAGCGGGCCACTGCCGGGCCAGAAGCCATGGCTGATGACTTCGTGCGAATACGCCTCGCGCTCGAACGCCGGGCCCTCGCGCGGCGGCGCCCGTCGACCGGAAAAGAGCGTCACCGCCAGATCGAAGCTGCCCCAGAAAAAATTCACCGGGCTGCTCTTGCCAACGAACGCGCACCGCGACTCGGCAAATACACGATCCACCTGCACCAGAATGCGCCACAGGCGATTCACATATTCGGGATCGTAGCTGTGATGTTGCGTGTCGCGGTCCAGCCGGATCGGTTGCGGCAATTCCGTGGACACGGGATGGATCTGCACCGGCAGACGCATGGCCGCCAGCGTCGCCAGCAATTCGCGATGGAAGTCGGCGACGCTGCATGGTCGCAACGCCAGGGCACGCGTCTCGCCATCGGACGCGTTGACAACCAGGCGGTGCTCGATGAAATCAAACTCGATGGTGAAAGTGCGCTCGCCGTGCGGCAGCGTCCGCGTGGTCAAGCCGCGCGGCGTGACGCGCAACGCCACGGCCCAGCAATGATTGAGCGGCGGCGCCTGCGCCAGCGCGATCTTGCCGACCACCTGCGTCCACAGATGCAGCGTGGCGTAGGTGTCGTGCCATGCGGCATACGGCAGCGCGGGCCAGCGGCTCTCGGTATCCATCGCCATGGTCGCAACCCTCGGTGAAAGGCCTTCGGTCATCATAGCCGCGCACGCCCGCCGTACCCGGGTCAGTTTCGTGGCTGACGCCAACTGCCCTGGCGCCATACACCATCGTGCCAACTTCATCATCGCTTGCTTGCAGGTGGCAGACATGACCAGACAACCGGGAACGGCAGCGGCAGACGCAAGCGCTCATCCACGCGTTGCCCCATCACCTCGCGCGCGCTTGGGCACGGCCTTGCTCGGCGGCCTGCTGCTGTCTCTCACGGCATGCGCGCCGTCGCCAGCCCGCACCGACACGAGGCCCTCCGCCGCACCCGATGCCAGCGCAGCACACAGGTCGCCGGCGGCATGCACGCCAGCCCAGCTCGCTGTCCAGCTCGACGCCAGCGACGGCCGGTTCAACGGCATGTCGCACAGCGGCACGGCGCTGAGGTTGCGCAATATTGGCACGCTCGCCTGCCGCCTCCCCACGCAGCCGCTGCTGACTTTCACCGATACCAGCCGCCAGGCGCTGAACATCACGACGCAACCCACACCGGGCGCCCAGCCGGCATCGACGCCCACCATCACCCTGGCACCGGGCGCCACGATCAGCAGCGACCTGCGCTGGGTTTCCGGCGATGTTTACGACCGCGGCCATTGTGCATCACCGGCGTTCATCGCCCTGGCCATCGCCGGGCACGCACTGACCATCGACTTCATCGGCCATGTGTGTGGTCCGGGTGGCCAGCCGCCCAGCGTGACGGTGGCGCCATTCCAGTCTGGCGCAGCATCCACTGCCGTCGCGGCGAAAACGCGGACGTACGCCTGCGACAGCGGCCGCACCGTACAAGCCGCTTACCCCGACACGGAAACCGCCGTGCTGACTTTGGACGGCCAAACGCGGTCGTTGCACATCGCCATATCTGCCGATGGCGCGCGTTATGTGGGCGAGCATTGGCAGTGGTGGACAAAAGGCCTGCACGATGGCTGGCTCGCCCCGCTCAAGCCAGGAGAAACCATCGCGTCGGCGAAAGGGGAAGCCTGCATCGCGCCATGACCGAAAGCCTTGCGCGCGAACGGCAGGTGCGCGAAATCGGCCAGCAGCAACGTGGGATGAGCGGCCTCCCCGGTGATTGCAGTGCATCCCAATCATCTGGCAAGGCCAGCACACCCCAAACGTCCCTGCCATCAGGGCGCGCAGCGGTTTGATCAGCGTCACACCGGGCGGCGCAGTGGTGCAACCCTGCGCGTGGAGATCCGCCATCGAGCCCATCACCCTGCTGATCGCGCCCGCGGAATCTTCGCTGTTGCCGTAAATGAACAAGCGTCCCAACAAAAAGGCCGGGGCTACGCGTTGCGCACAAGCTTGCCCAGCGATCGGTTTCGGCATGAGGTTTGCTTCCCACTCTGTAAGCACTTGCAAGCAACAGAGTGGAGGTTGTCATGGACATGCGTATCGACGCCGAACAAATTGAACACGTGTTGAGCCATTTGGCTCGTCTGAGGCAGCAACGCGACCAAGGACACATCGACATGTTGGAAGGGCTCAGGCCTTCTTGGCTCAGTGTGGGCGCGTGGGATGTCGTGCTCGAAGACCTGCAAGCCCAGCGTTACAAGGAGCGTGCGCGCAGTGTGCAATTGCGACTGGTGAAAAGATGACCAGTCAGCGGCATGGGGATGTCCTGCATGAGTACAGATTTGCGTCGTAATTGGCCGTGTTTCGACACTGCAACCCGCGTCTTTGGCGACAAGAAGCAGCTTCATTTGGCGCGCGCATCGAGGAATCCGCCCCTTTGCGCGCCAACGGGCAAACTTGATCCTTGATAGGTCCAACGGTGGTCGGACGGAATCTTCCCTCATCATCAGCCAACACAGTGGTAGAGCGCTCGGGCGCCATCGCTCCTGCCATGGCCCGTCGGCGTCCTGGACAACTGAAAAGGCATGCCCAGCGTAGCGCTGGCATAGGTGGTCATGTAGTCCAGCACGTAATTGGTGGTGGTCGCGGCCGCCAACATCGCCAGTCCCAGCAGGGCCACCCGCCGGTAGGCATCAAGCCGATGATGCTAGATGGGCGGACGGCGTGGCGGAACGGGCTGGCGATGGATGATGCTCGTCTTGGTGCGCGCTTTTTCGTGCAGTGGTCCGAGCACCCGGTCCAGATCGGATATGTCGCGCAGCACCAACCGCGCCACGAAGCAATCCTCGCCGGTGACGACGCAACAATCCACGACCTCGGGCATGGCTTGAAGGATTTGTTCGACCGAGCGCATCTCGCCGGGCAACGGCTCCACCCGCAAAACAGCCTCGAGCTGGAAACCCAATGCGCGTGAATTCAAGCGCACGGTGAAGCCTTCTATCACGCCCGCATCTTCCATTCGAAGAATGCGCTCACGCACCGCAGGCGCAGTGAGGCCGATCTGAGCGCCGATCGTCCGCAGGCTAATCCGCGAATCATCGAGAAGCAGATCAAGGATCGCCCTGTCGGCGTCATCAAGCGTGCGCGTATTCATGTTAGGCATCTTGGTGGAGGCATCTTACGAATACAAGTTAAAACCACTTTTAGCCTAACAAACGGATGGGACGGGCTGCAGCCCAATGCGTAGAATTTCATGGAAAGGAGCCGCCAGGAAATGACGCTCCACGAACAAGGAATTGCAGCCATGAATATCCAGAGAATCGCGGCATTCACCGAGAATACCGCGGGCGGAAATCCGGCAGGCGTCGTGCTTTGCGAGACGTTGCCGGACAACAAGACCATGCAGGAGATTGCCGCCGGGGTCGGCTACTCGGAAACCGTATTCGCAGCGCTTGACGGCGACCATTGGAAAACCCGCTATTTCTCGCCGGAATCCGAAGTGCCTTTCTGCGGACACGCCACCATCGCGCTCGGATCGGTATTGGCAAAGCAAAAAGGGGAAGGCCAATATCGGCTCTCACTGTCCAACGGCGAAATCGACCTCGACGCTCGCCTGGTGAACGGAGCCGGACACGTTGCCCTGCGTTCGCCGCCGACGCGCAATGCGCCCGTCTCAAGCGCGCTGGTCGATGAAGCGCTCGCGCTGTTCGGCTATACCCGCGAAGATATGGACGAGCGCCTGCCGCCGATAAGGATGAATGCTGGCAACGATCATCTGTTCATTGCGCTGAAAAGCCGCGAGCTGCTGCGCGCGATGCACTACGATCTGGATGAAGGTCGCTCCTTCATGCTTCGTCATGGCTTCGTGACCGTCGCCTTTGTGTGGCGTGAGTCCGACGCGCTGTTCCACGCGCGCAACGCTTTTGCCTCCGGCGGCGTGATCGAAGATCCGGCCACGGGTGCGGCAGCGGCGGCATTGGTGGGGATGCTGCGGGATCGAGGATTCCTGACCACCGGTGAGCTGACCATCTTGCAGGGCTTCGACATGGGCCGTCCCTCGCGCATCCTCGTGCGCTACGCCGAACCTGTGGGCAGTTCCGTGTCCGTGATCGGCGCGTCGACCGAAATCATCTAGAACAACAAAAATCACGAAGTGCGTCGTCGTCGATCATCCCTACGGTGTGCGAGAATTTGGCGCGGAGGCAATTAATTCTGTTTAATTACCTCCGTCCCCTTTGGTGGCATGCATGGTTTTTGCGAAACCCTGCAAACCTTCAGCCACTCAAGGAACCAAATAAAGCAGCGCGATCGATGCGCTGCCATGAGCCGACACGCAATCCAATCAAATGAGACAAGACAGGCCGAACGCATATCACGCGTATCCTGCATCAATCGCTATTTCAGGATCAACTCCCGCGTAAGCTGACTACCCAGCAATTCACGCATCGACTCCCGATCCGCGCTGGCCTTGGCCTGGCTGTCCAAGGAACCCAGCACCTTGACTGAGATGGCATCGGCCTCATCGGATCGATCGAGTGCAGCCATGTTCGGGTAGGTGACGGTCAGAATCAGATCGGCATCGCTCGGCGAACGCGCTTGCGAACTATAGACGGCATAGCCGGTGATCAGGCCCGCCTTCTTCATCGCTTCCATGTTCGCCTTGTAGGCCCCGTCCAGGAATTTCAGGTAGTTGTTGAACTGCCCTGGCTTGACCTTGATGAAGCTGACTTCAGTAACCCCACCCTCCTTGTAGGGCTTGGCCTCCTGCGCAAATACCGAGGCGGTAACCGCAAACATCAACAACGACATGATTAGTATCGTGATGCGTTTCACAGTTCATCTCCTTGACAAAGCTGCATGGATATGCAGCAACGCGGAAGCTACGCTCGGCATCCGGCATCGTCAACTATTGAATGGACTGGTAATCGACCGGC
>DATCWU010000386.1:0-10126 GCA_036566165.1 Rhodanobacter sp.
GTGCACGGAGCGGGCGACAGCGGCGCATGGCCACGCGCTTGATGGGGAGGCACATGCGTGATTGACGGTTGGTTCCTGCTGCTGGTGTCGCTGCTGTACGTCGGGCTGTTGTTTGCCGTGGCGTACCTCGGCGATCGGCGCGCGCTCTACCCGCTGCGGCCGAAATTGCGGCCGGTGGTGTACAGCCTGGCGCTGGCCGTGTACTGCTCGTCGTGGACGTTCTACGGCGCGGTGGGTACGGCGGCGCGCGGCGGGCTGGCGTATCTGCCAATTTACCTGGGGCCGATCCTGCTGTTCGTGTTCGGCTTTGACGTGCTGCGGCGGATGGTGCGCATTGCCGGGCAGCGCAATATCACCTCGATCGCCGACTTCATCGGCTCGCGCTTCGGCAAATCCCACGGCCTGGGGGCATTGGTCGCGGTAATCGCGGTGACCGCCGTGGTGCCCTACATCGCGCTGCAGTTTCAGGCGGTGGCCATGTCCTTTGGCGTACTGGGCGGCGGTCAGCACGGGGCGATTACGGTAGGCGGCATCGACAGCGCGTTGTGGTGCGCGGTGCTGCTGGCGGTGTTTGCCATCCTGTTTGGCGCGCGCACAATCGATGCCACTGAGCATCATCACGGCATGGTGCTGGCCATTGCGCTGGAGTCGCTGATCAAGTTGCTGGCGTTCATCGCGCTGGCCATCTACGCGATGTGGCGCGGTCCGGGCCTGCTGCAGAGCGTGCAGATGCCGGTGGCGCAGTTGCATGACAGTGGCCTGCCGTCCGGTTTCGTGGTCCAGACCATGCTCGCGTTGTGCGCGATGTTCTGCCTGCCGCGCCAGTTCCAGATTGGCGTGGTCGAATGCGAAGACGCCAACGACCTCCAGCGGGCGCGCTGGCTGGTGCCGCTGTACATGGTGATCATCAGCCTGGCGGTGTTGCCGATCGTGGCGGCGGGCGCGGCGTTGCCGGAATTGCGCAACGGCATTGCCGATGCCTGGGTACTCACGTTGCCGATGGTGCATGGCGATCGCGGCGTGGCGCTGCTGGCCTTTGTCGGCGGTTTCGCGGCGGCGACCGGCATGGTGATCGTCAGCTCGATCGCGTTGTCCACGATGATCAGCAATGACCTGGTGATGCCGGCACTGTTGCGCATCCGGCGGTTGCGGCTGGAGCAACGCAGCGACCTGTCGCGCCTGGTGTTGCGCGTGCGCCGGGTGGCGATCGTCGGGCTGGCGATCATGGCGTATGTCTATTACCGCGTGGCGGCGCGACAGGAATTTCTGGCGGCTACCGGACTGCTGGCATTTGTGGCGGTCGCGCAATTCGTGCCGGCATTGATCGCTGCCTTGTACTGGCGCGGCGCCAGCCGCCGCGGCGTGGCAATCGGCTTGCTTGGCGGGTTTGCGCTGTGGGCGTATACGCTGTTGTTGCCGACCTTGTCGCGCACGCAACACTGGGTGCAGGACGGTCCGCTCGACTGGGGGTGGCTGCGCCCGCACAGCCTGTTTGGCCTGTCCGGCTGGGATCCGGTGGTGCACGGCACGTTCTGGTCGTTGCTGGTCAATGTCGGCTGCCTGGTGTTCATCTCGCTGCGCTTTCATCCCAGCCTGGCCGAACGCTTGCGCGCGGCGGCGTTCATTGACGCCAACCCGGCCAGCCGCCCCGGCGCGGGTGACTGGCGCGGCCGCGTGGCAGCCGCCGATTTGCGCACGATTGCCGAGCGCATCGTCGGCGAACGCGCCGCCACGCGGGCGTTCGACGAATACAGCCAGCGGCGTGGCCGCGTGCTGCTTGCCGGCGAGGCGGCGGATCGGCCGTTGATCCAGTACACCGAGCGCCTGCTGGCTTCGGCGGTGGGCGCGGCCAATGCGCGGCGCATCCTGATTGGCGCGCTGTCCGGCAGCGGGCTGGATCTGGCCGAAGCCATGGCCTTGATGGACGAGACCTCGCAGGAGCTGCGCTTCAATCGCGAGCTGCTGTCCACCACGCTGGAAAACGTTTCCCAAGGCATCAGCGTGGTCGACGCGCAGATGATGCTGGTGGCCTGGAATCGGCGTTATCTGGAGCTGTTTGATTACCCCGAGGGCATGGTGCACGTCGGCGTCCCGGTGGAAAACCTGATCCGCTGGAATGCCGAGCTCGGTGAATGCGGCCCCGGCGAAGTGGACGCGCACGTGGCCAAGCGCATTGACTACATGCGGGCCGGCTCGGCGCACCTGTTTCGCCGGGTCCGTCCGGATGGCACCGTCATCGAGATGCTCGGGCGCGCGCTGCCCGGTGGCGGTTATGTCACCACCTACAGCGACGTCACCGCCTACAAGCGTGCCGAGCAGGCACTGCTGGACGCCAACGAAACGCTGGAACAGCGCGTGGAGCTGCGTACGGCAGAATTGTCCGAGGCACTCGCCGCCACGGCGCAGGCGCGCCAGGCCGCGGAGACCGCGAACATTTCCAAAACGCGCTTTCTGGCCGCGGCCAGTCACGACTTGTTGCAGCCACTGAACGCCGCGCGCCTGTTCACCTCGGCTTTGCGCCAGCAGCCAGGTCTGGATGCCGAAGCGAGCAAGCTGGCCGAGCGCATCGACGCGTCGTTCCGGGCCGCGGAGGGGTTGCTGGATGCGTTGCTCGACACCTCGCGGCTGGACGCCGGCAGCTATCACCCCGACGTGGGTGGCTTCGCCCTGGCCGACATGTTCGAGTCGCTGAAGGCCCAGTTTGCCGTCATCGCCGCGCAGCGTGACTTGCGCTTGCGCGTGGTGACCACCGGGCTGGCCGTGCGCAGTGATCCGCATTTGTTGCGCCGGATTGTGCAGAACCTGATTTCCAACGCGCTGCGCTACACCAGCCACGGCGGGGTGCTGGTCGGCGCGCGGCGTGACGGTGACGATGTGCGCATCGAGGTCTGGGACACCGGCCCGGGCATCCCCGCCGCGCAACGGTCGCGTATCTTTGATGAATTTCAGCGGCTGGACCAGCCATCGCCATGGGGTGAAAAGGGTCTGGGCCTCGGCCTGTCGATCTGCGATCGCCTGGCCAACATCCTCGGTCATCGACTCGACCTGCACACAGTCCAGGGCCATGGCAGTTGTTTCGTCATCCGCGTACCGCGCAACGCGTCCGTTCCCGTACGCCAATACAAGGTGCAGCGCAGCGGCAGCGGCGAGCAGTTGCCGCTGACCGTGTTGTGCCTGGACAACGACACGACCATCCTCGATGGCATGCGCGCCTTGCTGAGTCGCTGGGGCGTGGACTGCCGCGTGGCGCCGGATGTGGTGCAGGCGCGGCGCGAAATGCAGCACGGTGGCGTTGACGTGATTCTCGCCGACTACCACCTGACCGACGCGATGGATGGGCTGCAAGCGGCGGAATATCTGCGCACCCTGGTGACCACGCCGCCGCCGGTGGTGGTGATCACTGCCGATGGCAGCAGCGAGTTGAAGCAACGCGCCCGCGTGCTCGGCTACCCGCTACTGCACAAACCACTGCGCCCGGCCGCGCTGCGGGCGCTGCTCAGTGCCCTGGTGCGCCGGTAGACCTCGCACTGGGTGCATCCAGCCCATGGCCACGACGCGATGCCGACCGGGTCAGTGGCCCTCATCCGGCATGGCCGGCATGACTTGCTGATCGACGGCAAGCTGGCTGGCGACCAGCGCGACCTGGGTACGATTGTTGACGCCAAGCTTGCGCATGATCGCGGTCATGTGCGCCTTGACCGTGGCCTCCGAGACGCCAAGCTCCCACGCGATCTGCTTGTTGAGTTGGCCATCGGCCAGCATGGTCATCACCCGGAACTGTTGCGGCGTGAGGGTGGCGATGCGGGTGGCAGCGTCTGCCTCTTCGGCCTTGAGTGCGACATCGTTGCCCAGCAAGGTATGTGGCAACCACACATCGCCGTCCAGCACGCTGTGGATGGCCGTCACGATGTCGGCTGCGGGCGTCGATTTGGGAATGTATGCGGCCGCACCGTGGGCCAGTGCGCGTTGCGCCACCACGGCTTCCTCGTGGCCAGAAACCACGATGGTGGGTAGCCCGGGATATTGCCCGCGGATATGCGCGAGCGCGGAGTAACCACGCGCGCCGGGCATGTGCAGATCCAGCAGCAGCAGCTCGGCGTCGGGTAGCGCCTCGATCAGGCTGAGCAGATCGTGCACGCTGTCGGCACTGTGCACACGCGCCTGCGGCAACGCGACCAGCACCGCACGTTCCAGCGCATCGCGGAACAGTGGGTGGTCGTCGGCGATGAGGATGTCAGGCATGGCTCAAGTGCGAGGTGCGGGAAACAAGGCAGGGCGAACAGGGAACCAAACCGCAGGGCCGGGCATGCGCCGCGCAATGCCGCGCCGGCACGTCCTGCTGTTCGTTCCCTGCTCCCGGTTTCGTCATTTGATCAACCGTTCATCCACCAGTTTCTGCACTACCTTGGGGTCGGCCAGCGTGGTGATGTCGCCAAGTTCACCGGGCTTGTTCTCGCCGATCTTGCGCAGGATGCGGCGCATGATCTTGCCCGACCGCGTCTTGGGCAGATCCGCCGCCCACTGGATGTAGTCCGGCGCCGCGAACGCACCGATTTCCTTGCGCACCCAGGTGATCAGTTCCTTGCGCAACGCATCGGTGCCGGTTTCGCCGGCGACCAGCGCGACATACGCGTAGATGCCCTGACCCTTGATGTCGTGCGGGCAACCGACCACGGCGGCCTCGGCAACTTTCGGGTGTGCCACCAGCGCGCTTTCCACTTCGGCGGTGCCCAGGCGATGGCCGGACACGTTGATCACGTCATCGACGCGGCCGGTGATCCAGTAATAGCCGTCCTCGTCGCGGCGCGCGCCGTCACCGCTGTAATAGTAACCGGGATACGCGGTGAAATAGGTTTCGATGAAGCGCTGGTTGTCACCGTAAATCGTGCGCACCTGACCGGGCCAGGAGGCGCCAATCAGCAGCTTGCCTTCGGTGACGCCATCGTGCACTTCGCCATCATTGTCGGCGATGGCCGGGGCGATGCCGAAGAACGGCAACGTGGCGGAACCGGGCTTGGTGGCAATCGCGCCAGGCAGCGCGGAAATCATGACGCCACCGGTTTCCGTCTGCCACCACGTGTCCACGATCGGGCAGCGGTCTTCGCCAACCACGTGGTAATACCACTCCCACGCTTCCGGATTGATTGGCTCGCCCACCGAGCCGAGCACGCGCAGCGAGGCGCGCGAGGTGGCTTTCACCGGGCCGTCGCCTTCGCGCATCAACGCGCGGATGGCGGTGGGCGCGGTGTAGAAAATGGTGACCTTGTACTTGTCCACGACCTGCCAGAAGCGGCGGTAGTCCGGATAGTTCGGCACGCCTTCGAACATGACCGTGGTGGCGCCGTTCGCCAGCGGGCCATACACCACGTAACTGTGGCCAGTGACCCAGCCGACGTCGGCAGTGCACCAGTACACGTCGTCCTCGTGCAGGTCGAACACTATCTCGTGCGTGTAGCTGGTATAGACCATGTAGCCGCCGGTGGTGTGCACCGCGCCCTTGGGCTTGCCGGTGGACCCGGAGGTGTACAGCACGAACAACGGATGCTCGGCCTCGACCGGCGTGGGCGGGCATTCCGCCGACTGGCCTTCCATCAGCACGTGATACCAGCGATCGCGCGGCGATTGCATGTTGATCGCGCCGCCGGTGTGGCGCACCACGACGACGGTCTCCACGCTGTTGGTACCCGGGCGTTGCAGGGCCTCGTCCACATTGATCTTGAGCGGGATGTGTTTGCCGGCGCGCAAGCCTTCGTCGGCGGTGATCACCAGCTTGGCTTGCGAATCGGCAATGCGCCCGGCCACCGAATCCGGCGAAAAACCGCCAAATACCACCGAATGGATCGCGCCCAGTCGGGCGCAGGCGAGCATGGCAATCGCCGCCTCGGGGATCATCGGCATGTAAATCACCACGCGATCACCCTTGACGATACCCAGGTGTTTCAGCGTATTGGCGAACTTGCACACTTCGGTATGCAGTTCGCGATAGGTGATGTTGCGCGAGGTGGCCGGATCGTCACCCTCATAGATGATCGCGACCTTGTCGCCACGCTTGGCCAGGTGCCGATCGAGACAGTTGGCCGAAGCATTGAGCGTGCCATCGTCATACCAGCGGATATGCAGGTCCTTGGCGTCAAAGGAAACGTCCTTGATCCGGGTGGGCTGCTTGATCCAGTCCAGGCGTTGGCCGACGCGGCCCCAGAACTTTTCCGGGTCGCTGATCGATTCGGCGTACAGACGTGAGTAATCGTCCTTGCGCACGCGTGCAGCGGCGGCGAAATGGGGATCAACCGGGTAAACCTTGGACATGACTGCCTCCTGCGGGCTCAACACAAAATAGTGACAACGGACTTCTCGCCCGGCGGCCACAGTGGGGGCCGGCGAATGATTTTGAGTGTAGCCCGATCGTTGCAGCCGGCGGCGGCACGCATTGTCGACCTTGGTCGAACCTCGACTAACGTCGAATGGTCGTCCGCAGCGCAACATGGCCATGCTCGCCACGTCGTCCTTTCTGGGGGTACCTGCATGAGCGGTCAACTTCTCCACGGTCACAAGGCACTGGCGTTGGGTCTGGCGTGCGCACTCGCGCTGCCGCTCGTGGCGCAAGCCCAAAGCAGCAGCAGTACGCGGGAGCAGCAGCTTGAAACCCGCGTGGCGCAACTGGAACAACAGCTGCTTGAATTGAAACAGATGGTGCAGGAGCAGGCCGCCGCGCCGGCGCCAGCACCGAGTGCAACGCCACAGACCGTGGCGGCCGCGCCGGCGGCGAAACCGGTATTCAGCAGCGCACCAGGCGTAGCGGTGGCACTGCATGGTTTCGTCAGCGCTACGGCGTTCAGCCAGAACAAGACGTTTGCCTTTGGCAACGGGCAGAACGCGGAATGGCCAGTACCTGGCAGTGACGGGACGCTGAGCGGCGCGGACGTACGCAACACGCGCTTCTGGCTTGATTTCAGCGGTGCCAAGTTTACGGGCGACTGGACGGGTGGTGGCCGCATCGAAATGGACTTCTTCGGCGGATTCAACGGCACCGGCGCCTTCAGTCAGCAGCAGGCCACGCCGCGACTGCGCCAGGCCTACATGGATCTGACCAACGCCAACACCGGCACCAAGGTCCGCATCGGTCAGCAGTGGGATCTGATGTTTCCGATCGACAACTCCAGTTCGTCCCTGTCGCACATCGCGTTTCCGCTGGGCTTCGGGGTCGGCATGATCGGCTGGCGCTTCCCCGGCATCGTCGTGATGCAGGACCTCAACCACGGCACGACCGGCCCACAATGGCGGCTCGATGTCGGCGCGTTCGAGGGCAGCTGGAGTGGCCCGGGCAACAACGTCAACTTCCTGACCGCTGGCAATGCCGGCTTCCGCCCGCAAGTCGAGGCCCGCCTGCACGTGCAGGACAAGACCTGGTTGGCCTACGCCGCAGCGCACTACAGCGAAGTTGACCTGCGTGGCGTGGGCGGTGACGCGCCGACGCCGATCCAATCCAAGGTGAAGAGTACCGGCTTCGAAGTCGGTGGCCAGTGGAAACCCGGTCCGTGGACGTTCAAGGGCTTGGCCTACACCGGCAAGGGCCTGGGCGAAATCTTCGGTGCCATGGCCCAGTTTGGCGACATCAGCGAGACCGGGGGCTATGTACAGGTTGGCTACAGCTTCACGCCCAACTGGACAGCTTATGCGTTCTATTCCGCCGCCCGCCCGGACAAGCAGGACGTGATCACCTGGATGGGACATGGCTCGAGCGGCCTGCTCCGCAACAACCAGTCCGCGCTGAGCTTGCAGTACACGGCCGGATCTTACGACCTCAGTGTGGAGGTGATGCACGACAAACTCCGCTCCACCAGCGACGGCGTGGACCGCAAGACCACCAGCGGCAATCAGGTGAGCTTGAACGCGCTGTATCACTTTTAAGGCAAGACGCAGGCCACCCGGCGCGCCGGGTGGCCCATGCTGTATGCACGCTGCGGCGTAACAGCCGCAGCGCGCAGTTCACCAGTCCGAACGGGGCACGACCGTGGCGACAACGGCAATCGATGACGGTCCCCCATGCCGCGACGGCCACGCGAAGATCATTCGCGCATCCAGCCCGGCGGTCAGCATCGGCCAGCAATTTTTCTCTGGTGTTTGCCCTGTTGGCCTTTGCCGCCGGTTGGCGGTACGTCCGCGGCGGTGGACATTGCTGCGTAACGCGCAAGGCTTTCCGGTAGGGGCCCGTACGCTCCGCAAGCAGCTGCATCGGGAACGAATGAAAGACAGGGTTGTGTGATTACACGTTCAGTCGAGGAGTTCAGTCATGAACAGGTATTTGTCCAAATGTGCGATCAGCGCCCTGGCGCTGGCATTGTCCGCAGCAGCGATGGCAGTAGAGGCACCGGCGGCCACGCCGGGCATGCAGCCCACGCCGGTGCAGTTTCCGTCCAAGTTCGGCAGCATGACGTTCCCGACGACATTTCCCGCCGGCACCAAGCTCACCATTACCCAGTGGAGCCATTTCGTGCCCCGCTATGACAAGTGGTTCGACCAGTACGCACAGGACTGGGGCAAGGCGAACAACGTCAAGGTGACAGTGCAGCACATCAACCTGGCCGATCTGGGTTCAACCCTGGCGGCATCCATCGCCGCCGGCAAGGGTTCCACGTTGTTCGAGACGGTATCGACGCCGGCCTCGTTCGTCGAAGGCCTGCAGGATTTGTCCGACGTGAACAAGGCTGCAGAAGAGGCCTTTGGCAAGCAGGAAACGGTCTGCGCCAGCCAGGCCTTCCTGCCGATCAAGAACATGTGGTACGGCTACTGCCACGGCTGGGTGCCGGATCCGGGTGACTACCGCGTTTCGCTGTGGAAGGACGCCGGCTATCCGAACGGCCCGAAAAGCTATGACGACCTCCTCGCCGGTGGCACGAAGATCTTCCAGAAGACCGGCATCCCGGTGGGTGTCGGCATGTCGCCGGAGCTCGACTCCGAGTTCTACGCGCGCTCCCTGATCTGGTCCTTCGGCGGCTCGCTGTTCGACAAGTGCGGGGAAGTGGCACTGGATTCACCGGCAGTGCTCAAGGCCGTCGAGTACCAGACCAAGCTGTTCAAGAACGCGCTGACGCCCGAAGTGTTTGCGTGGAACGCCGCCTCGAACAACCAGGCCTTCATCTCCGGCCAGGCGTCGTATATCCAGAACTCCATTTCGTTCTACCGCACCGCCCAGCGGACCAACCCGAAAGTGACCGAAGACACCGGCTTCAGTCCCGGCCTCAAGGGCCCAACCGGACAGGTGCATCAGACTTCCCACGTGTGGCTGATCTACACCTTGCCAAAATACGTGACCGACAAGCAGCAGACGCTGGCGGCAAAGAAGTTCCTGCTCGATCTCACCGCCAATGCCAGTTGGGGTACCTACGAGAGCGAGTTGTACGACTTCCCCGCCTACAGCAAGGCGGTACCGCAGTTGTGGGCCAAGGGCGGCTGGCTGGATCGCGACCCGTTCGGCTCGGTGCCACCCAACAAGCTTGAAGTGTTGCGCAATGCCGTCGAGTGGACCGCATGGCCGGGCTATCCGGGTTACGCCAACCCAGCCGTCAGCGAGGTCTACAACACGCATCTGCTGTCCACGATGATGTCGCAGGCGGCGCGCGGCCAGAAAACCCCGGCCGAAGCAGTGAAGGCGACCGCCGCGCAGATCGGCAACATCGTCGCCAAGTGGAAGACAAAGGGTTACATCGGCTGTCCGGCCAACTGAGACATCGCGAAAGACGGGAAATGATTCATGGCAACGCTTGAGCTACGCGGGCTGAAAAAGAAGTACGGCAGCATCTACGCTGTGGATGGCATTGACATCGCCATCAGGGAAGGTGAGTTCCTGGCCATCCTTGGGCCATCCGGGTGCGGGAAAAGCACCACCATGCGGATGATCGCTGGCCTGGAGCAGCCAAGCGCAGGGGAGGTGCTGATCGGCGGCAAGCCGGTCACGCACCTCCCGCCGCGTGAGCGCAACGTGTCCATGGTGTTCCAGAGTTACGCGCTGTATCCCCACATGACGGTCACGGAAAACATCGTGTTTCCGCTCAAGGCACGCGGTGTGCCGAAAGCGGAGCGCGATACCAAGATGAAGTGGGCTGCCGGCATGTTGGGCATCGAGCCC
>DATCWU010000411.1:0-2220 GCA_036566165.1 Rhodanobacter sp.
GACAGGTGGACGAGGTAATGCGCAGGAGGCAGTGATGAGCATGCGTTGGGCAAATTCGGCGGCGATCGCCGAGTACGTGGGACAGCATTCGCGCGAGACCCCGTTGCAGGTGCGGTTGCGTGAGGAGACGGCGCTGTTGCCGCAGGGGCAGATGCAGATTGGTCCCGATCAGGCGGCTTTTTTTGCCTTGCTGGTGCGTGCGCTCGGCGTGCACCGTGCGCTGGAGATCGGTACCTTCACTGGCTACAGCTCGCTGGCGGTGGCGAGTGCGCTGCCGGCAGATGGCCGGTTGGTGTGTTGCGACATCAGTGCGGAGTGGACTGCCGTCGCCGGACGTTACTGGCGCGAGGCCGGCGTGGACACACGCATTGACCTGCACCTGGGGCCGGCTGCCGAGACGCTGACGACATTGCTTGCCGAAGGCAACGCTGGCAGCTTCGACTTTGCCTTCATCGACGCGGACAAGACGGGCTATGACGGCTATTACGAGGCCTGTCTGCAACTGCTGCGTCCCGGCGGGGTACTGGCGCTGGACAACATGCTGTGGGGTGGGGCAGTAGCCGACCCGGCGCAGGCTGATCCTGACACTGTCGCGCTGCGCGCGCTCAACACCAAGGTGTACGCCGATACGCGGGTGGAGCCCGCGTTGCTGACCGTGGGCGATGGCGTGCTGCTCGTGCGCAAAGTCTGATCGGGCAACGTAGCGACGGCGGTCTCTTGTGACACCGATGACGGTATCGCGGTCCGCGTGGCGGTGGCGGTAACCAGCCGCGCGCTTCATCTACCGGCAATGACTGGCGGCACGGTCACGCGCGCGTCGGCCAGTGCCCGTACCAGTGCGGGCGAGCGATAACTGGCATCGGCCCGCCAGCGTTGCCAGACCGACGCATCGATGGTCTCGTTGATCGCGGTGCCGAGCACCCGATCGGCCGGCGTCTTGAACAGCTTGTACAGACCGTGCATGAATTCGGCGTAGGAGTTGCGGGGCACTCCCGTCCAGGCATCGGCGACGGGTACAAACGCCTCGTTGCCTGCCAGCCCGCACGCCATGGCCTTGTATTGCAGCCATGCCAGCGGCAGGTCGGGCAGCGGATCCGGCTTGCGCCCGGCGCCATCGCAATCGTTGCCCCCGCCGACGTCCGAGTGGGAGCCAATGAACCAGCGTTGCTCGATTTCAATCTGCTCGCGCTTTTTCGCAGCCGGCGTTTCGCCGGGTTGCAGGGTGTACGGGTTGCGGGTCCACAGTGCCGGGGCAAAGTCCGCACGATGTTCGTCCAGGGCCAGCGCCTGATAGGCGTATTTGACGGTCTTGCTCAGCTCGGTGTCGTGAAACTGATAGCGCTTGCGGGAAAACGGGAACCACGCGGCCGTGTCCGGGATGCCCAGCGCGCCGACCGTTTCCCACACGCCGATGAAGTGGACGCCCACTTCCACCGAATGGCTGGCACGATACGCGACAGCCACCGGATCGTCGGGTTTGTGTTCGGTATCGCGATAGAAATCGTAGGCTGCGGAAACTTCCGCCTTGCTCGCGCGCGCGCCGTCAGCGGGTTTGAGCAATCCGCATTTGCGGAGCATGCCGCCCAGGCTGCGCGCGGTGTATGCCCCGCGACTGAAGCCGAACAGGTACAACTCGTCGCCGGGCTGCCAGGTGGCGCGCAGCCAGCGGTAACCATCCAGTACATTGCCGGCCAGGCCGTAGCCGAATGCGCCGCCGAGCAGGTGGACGAGCCCCGGCGTGACGCCGACGCCGGGAATGTAGTTGACCAGTTGCTCGACGCCAGCCGCGTCCCGCGGCGCGATCAGCTTGAGCAGGCGTTCCACGTTGGTGTTCGACTCCGGCTTGCTCCAGGTTCCGTCGAACAGCAGCACCAGGCGACGTGTAGCCATGGCGTGGGCGCGTGCCGTCTACAACGTGGGCGAATGATCGTGCAGCATCGCTGCGCGCACGATGGCAATGGGGGCGAAACCTTGCTGCATGAACTGGTCGTGGAACTGCAGCAGTTTGAAAGGCTTGCCCTGCCTTGCCTGCAGGTCAGCACGCAATTTCAAAATTTGCAGTTTGCCCAGCGTGTAGTACAGGTACGTTGGATCGGCAGTGCCGCGCTTGGTCTCCACCTCACCGACCGCACGCGATTGGTAGCCGTCGCTGACGAAGAACGCAATGGCCTGATCCATCGTCATCTGCCCGGTGTGCAGCTTGATGCCGACGATGAAGCG
>DATCWU010000412.1:0-11115 GCA_036566165.1 Rhodanobacter sp.
CATGGCGTCCAGCACGATGCCGGGAATGCGCGCCACCTGTTCGGCCGCCCAGACGGCCAATTCGCGCTTCTCGGCCAATGCGGCGCGGTAGCGTGCGGTGCCGAAGAATTTCAGCGTGAGCCAGATGCGCAAGCCGGGAAAACCACGCGACAACTCGGGGCCGTATTGCGCCGGGTCGTAGAACTCGTTCTGGTTGTCCGGCAGGTAGCCGGCGGTCGAGGAGTGCAGCGCGCGCAGCGCCTCGCCATCGCGCACCAGCAACGCACCGGTGCCGTAGGGCATGAACAGGCCCTTGTGTGGATCGAGCGTGAGCGAGTCGGCGCGCGGCAGGCCGTTGAGCAACGGGCGCAGCGCGGGCACCATGTGGAAGAAGCCGCCGTAGGCGCCATCGACGTGATGCCACATCCGCTCGCGCGCGGCGAGGTCGGCCACCGCGTTGAGCGGATCGACGGCACCGGTGTTGGTGGTGCCGGCGGTGGAGAACACCATGAACGGTTGCAGGCCGGCCGCGCGATCCGCGGCGATCGCGCGTTCGAGTTCGTCGACACGCAAACGGAAGCTGGCATCCACGCCGATGACACGCACACGATCGTGCGCGATGCCGGCCAACCGCGCCGCCTTGGTGATGCAGTGGTGCGCCTGCGACGACACGTATAGCGTGCCGGGCCGGATGTCAGCGCCCAGCAGCTTTTCGCGGGCGCAGGCGATGGCGTTGAAAATCGCCATCGAGCCGCCGGTGGTGAACAACCCGCGGGCGGTCGCCGGGAACTGCATCCACTCGCGCAGCCAGTCCAAGGCGTTCGCTTCCAGTTGCACCAGCGCCGGCGCCGCCTGCCAGATGCCGGTGTAGCGGTTGGCCGTATCGGCGATGAAGTCGGCCAGTGCCGCCGGGTAGATCCCACCACCGGGAATATAGGCCAGGTAGCCGGGCGCCGGCGTGGTGAACGAGCGCGGGATCCACTCATCAAACAACGGGTCGAGCAATGCGTTCAGCGCGGTGCCGTGTTCGGGCGCGGTTTCGCGCAGCGACCGGCACAGCGCTTCGATGTCGGTGTAATCGCCGCGGGCGGGCATGTCCGGCAGCGCCGCCAGATGCCCCACGGCGCGGGTCACCACGGCCTCACCCATCGCCTGCATGGTGGCCGGTGACAGCTCCAGATTCGCCAGATCGTCCCTTGCGTTGTCGTTCACCACGGTACCCCGCTGATGGTTGTCGCCGGAGAGCGGGCGGGTAACGACGGCGGCAGGGGCATCCGTGTCGCGGGGTCATCCGTGTCTCCGGAGTGATCAATCGAGCATAGCGCAGCAGGGTGAGCAGCCGCATCAGCAGGCGTTGTCATCGGGAGTCACGGTGCTGGGATGATCGTGGCTCACGCGCGCGGCGGCGATTGCTGCACGGAGGCGCCAAGTCGGTGGGCCGGATTGCTGGCGACAGGCCTGACGTTGGTGGTCGTCGGCCGTCAGCCCGCCCGCAAGGGCTCGCCAGCATCCGCCACATAGGTCAATTGGCCGTGCAGCACCCGCGCCGGCGCGGTGTAGGGATGCGGGCTGCTGTGCCTGGCGTCAATGATGTGGATGACCTCGATGCCGCGCACGCGCAGCAGGTCGGAAATCATCGAGCGGTGACAGCGCCACCACACGGCTTCGGCGCACATCAATGTCGTGCGCCGGCCGGCGGCGAAGGTGAGCAACTCGTCGAGGCCTTCGGCGAATTCGGTGCTGGCCATGTGGTCCGCGTAGCCCTGGAACGAGGCGTTGTGCCACGCGCTGTTGGGCGAATCGCGTAGCACCCGCCGGCGTCCGCCGAGCTTCGGCAACCATTGGTAGGCGATGCCGTGCGCGGGCACGCTGATGGCCAGCTCGTCGCGCTGAAAATACGGATAGCGGCGCGAGCCGGGAAAGCGCCGCACGTCGGCGAGTGCTTCGATGGCGTACGTGTCGAGCAGGGCGAGCAACTCCTCCAGCGTGCGCGTGGAGTGCCCGATCGTCCAGATCTTGCGCACACCGTGGTTGGCATCGTGCGTGATTGGATCAGCGCTCACCGTTCACTCGACCTTGTGCAGCGCGGCGCCCTTGTGCAGGGCGATGTGGTCGGTCTTGTCACTCTTGATCTCGTATTGCGGGTCGGCCTCGCTGCAACGGTGCATGTGGCCTTTGTAGTCGGTGTCGCTGGTGTGCACCTTGATAATCTTGCCGCTGACGTATCCGGCTTCGGAGTTCCAGCGCACGTGGTCGCCCACTTTGAATGCATGACGCATGATGGTTCCTCACAAAGAATGATTCGCCGCAGCAAAGCAGGTGGCCGGTGCAAGCCAGGTGCAGGAAAGGTGCCCGCATCATGTGGGCCTGCTGGTTGGCGCCCGGTGCCGGGTCGCCCGCACCTTGAATGACCAGTTTGCGCCAGGTCTGGCGCTTACCCCAAACGCAGCAGTTTGCGTACGGCGCCCAGATTGCGCCGACTCACTTCAGGCGTGAAATCGGTGCTGTCCAGCCGCGCCAGCACGCGGCCATCAGCCAGGGTTTTCAACCCGAGCAGGCGCGCCGGCGGTACCAGACAGTTGCGATGCAGGCGCGTCAGTTGCTCGGGGTAGGCTTCTTCCAACTGGCGCAGCGAATCCTCGATCAGCAGTTCACCATGGCGGTGGCGCACGACGACGTATTTTTCCTCGGCGAGCAGACAGATCACCTCGTCCAGCGCGATGCGCACCTGTTCGCCACCCAGTCGTCCGTGCAGGTAAATCGGCGGCGTGTTGCTGGCGTCGGCGTACCGCCGTTGCGCGCGGGCCAGCGCTTCGCGCAGGCGCTCAAGGCGCACCGGCTTGAGCAGGTAGTCGATCGCGTCCAGTTCGAACGCTTCCAGTGCGTGCGTTTCGTAGGCGGTGCAAAAAATCACTTGCGGCCGCGCCCGTCCGAGCAGTCGCTGCGCCAGCGCCATGCCGTCGGTACCGGGCATGTTGATGTCCAGCAGCACGACGTCCGGCTGCAAGGCACTGATGGCGCCGAGTGCGGCTTCGCCGTCGCCGACCGCGCCAGTGATTTCCACGTCGGCGCATGCGCCGAGCAAGGCCGTGAGGCGCGCGCGCGCCAGCGGTTCATCGTCCACAATCAGCACGCGCATCATGCGCGTTGCCCCGGCAGGTGCAGCACCACCACGAACTGTGCGCCTTGCGGGCCGGCTTCCGCCGTGGCGTGCGCGCCGTAACGATAGGCGATGCGCTGGCGCACGCTGTCCAGGCCGTGACCGTTACCGGCAATCGGTGGCGTGTCCGGCAGCGGATTGCGGATCTCGATGCGGATGCCGCTGCCTTCGCGCTGGCCGCGCAGCGTGACCTCGCCGCCGCCGCGCAGCGGTTGGATGCCGTGGCGCACGGCATTTTCCACCAGCGGTTGCAGCAGCAGGCGCGGCAGCGGAAACGTGGCCGGCAGATCATCCAGCTCGCGCTTGACGCGCAGGCGCTCGCCGAGGCGCAGCTGTTCGATGGCGAGATAACGCTCGACCAGCGCCAGTTCTTCACCCAGCGTGCCGTCGCCCTTGTCGTGCTGCCCGAGCGCCGCGCGAAACAGCTCGCACAAATCCTCCACCGTGCGTTCGGCGGCGGTCGGGTCGACGCGAATCAAGGCGGCCACGGTGTTCATGCTGTTGAACAGGAAGTGCGGCCGGATGCGCGCCTGCAAGGCTTCGACCTCCGCCCGCGTCACCGCCGCCAGCCGTGCCTGCCACTGCGCCAGCACGTAAAAGTAGCGCAGCATGGCCGCGCCCAGCAGCGCGGCGATCACCACGTTGTCGCGCACGAACACGGCCAGACTCGTGCTGATCAAGCCCATCTGCAGCGCGCCGTCGAGCCAGCCCGCCAGGGCGCTGGCCAGCAACACGATCAGCACGAGCAGCAGCCACACCCCGACATACGGCAGCCGGCCGGGAAGTCGTTGCAACGCCGGACGCAACTTGCACAACGCCACCGTGGCCACCAGCGCCAGCCACGTCACAAACAACATGCTGACGCTGTACGCCGACCAGTTGCGCGCGGTGGTGCGTGCCAGCCACATCACCGTCACCGTCAGCGCACCGACGACAAACAGCGCAAACAGCGCCGGCAGGTCGCAGAAGTTCGGCAGCGGGCTGTGTTCGGCCGGATCACGTGCACTGGGGGATGGGGTGACGGCTGGCATGCGGCAAGTATGCCGCAGCAGTTGGCCCGTGTTGCGCGTTGCGTCGATCGACACGCAGCTGGATACCGGTGCTGCAGCGCTGGGCTCTGCCGGGGTGCTTTCAGAGGGTGGGCGCTGCCCGCCAGCACTATCCCGCGATGAATCCAGGCCGCGAGTTCAACGCAACCGCAACCCCAGCCAGCTGCGCAGGTCGGCGATTTCCTCCGGGCAGACGGCGTGCGCCATCGGGTAGGTGTGCCAGTCGACGGTGTAGCCCAGGGCCAGCAGCAGGTCACGGGATTCGCTGCCGCGTGGCATGGGCACGACCGGGTCGGCGCTGCCGTGGCCCCAGAAGATGGGCGTGGCGGCATTGGCGGCGTGGCGTTCGGCCGCCAGCGTGGAAAGCATCGGCACGTACGTGGACAGCGCAATGATGCCGGCCAGCGTCTGCGCATGCCGCAACCCGGCCGCCAGCGCAATGGCACCGCCTTGCGAGAAGCCGGCCAGCAGGATGTGCTCGCTCGACACGCCGCGTTCGTGTTCGCGCCCGATGAGCGCTTCCACCTCGGCCACGGAGGCGCGAATGCCGGCCTCGTCCTGGCGCATCACCAGATCGGCGGCAGCGATGTCGTACCACGCGCGCATCGGCATGCCGCCGTTGATCGTCACCGGGCGCACCGCCGCGTGCGGAAACACGAAGCGCAATGCCGGCCACGCCGGATCCACCAAGGTCGGCACGATCGGCGCAAAGTCGTTGCCGTCGGCGCCGAGGCCATGCAGCCAGATCACGCTGTGCCGGGGGTTGGCGGCAGTTTCGTGTTCAACGGTGGGGAGCGTCATCGGCTACTCGAATCGAAGTGATGGTGAACCTGCCTGGGAACGCCTGCGCGAACCCGGTTAACACAAACCTTGCCCATTATTCCGGCGCAGGCCGGCGTCGCTTCGCCGCCACGTATTTACTGCCCCGGATGGTAAACGCGTTCGGTATGTCCCTTGAGCTGTTCGGGCCAGAAATACACCGTACGCAGATTGCCGGTGGTATAGCGTTCGGCCTCGTCGTTGAAGTGCGGTGAATCCGGGTGGCCACTTTCGCCACCGGCGGTGATGGCGCGCGCACTGACTTTGGGCCCGAACTCGACCACGGCGACAAAGCTGTTGCCGCCGGTGCCGTAATAACGCTTCGTGCCCGGCCAGCGGTGCGCGCCGAACGAGGCGAGCGAGCCCCAGCGCGAGGAGACGAACGGTACCGGAATGCTCGGTTTTGCATCATCGAATGGCTGCACGATATCGCCGTTGATGCGTTGGAAGCGGTTGATCTCGCCCCACGGCACGCCCCAGCTGCCAAAGTCCTGTTGCAGTCGATCGGACGCTTCGACCAGCGCGTGCAGACGCGCCTGCGCACCGGCCTTTGCCGCCATGGCGTCGTAGATCGACAAGCCCTCGGCGGTGTCGGCCTTGCTCACCTCATCCCACAGCGTGTCGCCCCAGAACACGGCCAATGACGTCGGCATGGAGGCAATGCCCCAGCGGTAATCCCAGTGGCGCAACAACGCGATCGGGCCGGCCAGCCTGGCACGCAACGGATCGTTGGTGGCCAGCGCGTCGTAGTCGGCAAGCAGGATCGGGATCTGCCGGGCGAACGCGGGCAGGTACGAGTCGAACGCGGCCGTGATCAGCGCCGGCACGGTGAAATCCTGCGCGCCCGTCAGCAGGCGTGTGGCGTGCAGGCCACGCGGGTTTTCGCCGAAGGTGTCCATGTAGCGCGGGTAGTCCGCCCGCTTCGGGCTGTAGGCACCGGCGGCGGAATACGGCCAGTTGTTGGTGTTGAAGATCCAGCCATTCGGCGGGTTGAGCAGATGTGGCGCCGCGTCCAGCGGCAGTAGTCCCTGCCAGTCGGTGGCCGGGTTGCTGCCGTCGACCGGCTTGGTGTAGTCGAAGCGATCATCGCGCTTCGGAATGAACTGCGGATGCATATAGGCGATCTGGCCCTGGTCGTCGGCAAAGATCGTGTTGTTGGACGAGTTGGCCTTGAGCTCAGCCACCTGCATGTAGCTCGCGTAGTCGTTGGCCTTGGTGCGCAGCCAGCTTTGTTCCAGCGCCGCCAGCGGTTTGTTCATCAGTGCCGTCGCGATCCACTTGCCATCGGCGGCGCGCACGATTGGGCCGTGGTGCGTGGCGTAGGTGGTGAACGTGCGCGTGGCCAGCGAGCCGTCGGCAGCGCGGTACGGCACGCTGATCTGGCGCGTGGTGACTGGCCGCAGGGCCTTGCCGTAGCGGTAGAACAGGCGATCGCCCTGGTGCACGATGGTCTCGGCGAATTCGTCGATGACATCGGCGCCGGTGGAGGTGTGCATCCAGCCGATGTGGTGGTTGAACCCCTGATAGATGAAGAACTGGCCCCAGGTGACGGCGCCGTAGGCGTCGAGTCCGGCGTCGCTGGTCATCTGCAGTTCGGAGCGGAAGAAGAACGAGGTGTGCGGATTGATCAGCAACAACGCGTGGCCGTCCGCGGTGAGTTTTGGCGCAATCGCGATGCCGTTGGAACCGGTCGGTTCGCGCCAGCTCGCTGGCGGTTCGACCCGGGCGAGTGCTTGTGGCGCATGCCCGTAGAATGCCTCAAGCTGGGCCAGCGATACGCTTTCAATGTCGCCGCCGATGCTGCCTTCGGAAAAACTCAGCGCCATCCACGGTTCGAAATGGCGGATGACGCGCGGCTGCACCTGTGCATGCATGGCGAGGTAATAGTTGAGCCCGTCCGCCCAGCTGTTCATCAACGCCCGTAGCCATGCGGGACTCTTCGCGTACTGCGCCTGCAGATCGACCGGGTCGATGAACAACTTCATGCGCAAGTCTTGCCAGATGGCCGCTTGACCCTCGGCCTCGGCCAGCCGGCCCAGCGCGTTGAGGTAATTCGTTTCCACGCGGTTGAAGTCGTCCTCGGCCTGCGCATACGCCATGCCGAACACGGCGTCGGCGTCGGTCTTGCCATGCACGTGGGCAATGCCCCAGTCGTCGCGCGTGATCGTCACCGCCTGCGCTTCGCGCTGCCAGCGCGCCTGCTCGGCTGACTGCGCAGGAGTCGGGGTTTGCGCGCTGACGGCAAGGCTGAGCGCCAACAGTGGCGCCAGCAGCAGCGCGCGCGTCAGTCCATGCGATTTCTTCGAAATACCTGCAAGCATCGGCTCCCCGTTCTCCTGTGTGATGTGATGGCCCTGCGCCGCGCGGATCGTTTGCGCCCGCTTGGCGCTTGCGCCAGCGCGCCGCGCTGGCAGGCTGTGGCAACCCTAACAGGATCGGGGCGCGCGATTCACGCGGCGCCACTGCACAACACGCTGCGGGCGACGTGCGGTTGCGTGATGCGCAGTATGCGTGCGTGAACGCTGGCTTTGCCTCTTGTGGGGCGGGCACGGCCCGCTGCCCGCTGCCCAGCGTCGCACACGCGTGCGTGAACCCCTGACTTTCGACATAGTAGCGGCGCGGCGCGCACGCGCCACGCTATGCTCGGACTTTTATCCGGGGATTCGCCATGCGTCGATTGCTGCTTGCCGGGCTGGTTGCTCTGGTCTTTCCTGTGGTCGCGGTTGCGGCCACGCCGTCAGCCGCGGGCCCGCTCGATCTGGCAACCATCATGGCCAATCCTGACTGGATCGGGCAGGCGGTGGAAAAACCGTACTGGAGTGTGGACGGCCAGCATCTGTACTACTCGCTCAAGCGCGACGGCAGCCCGGTGCGCGACTTGTATCGCGTCGATCCGGCGAGTGGCCAGAGCACGCGGCTGGATGCGGCAGCGATGGCGCGGGCCGAAGGCCGGGCGGTGTTTGATCGCGCGCATCGGCAGGCGGCCTTCATCCTGCACGGCGATGTGTTCCTGCAGGATGTCGGCAGCGGCAGGCGCGTGCAGGTGACGCGCACGCCGCAGACCGAGTCGGCGCCGCAGTTTTCCGCCGACGGCCGGGCGCTGCAGTTTCGCGTCCGCAACGACTGGTACAGCTATGACATTGCCGGCGCGGTGAGCGCACCGGTGGCCGTGCTCAAGTTTGCGGACGATCCGCAGGCAAAGAAACCCGATGCGCTGGGTGAGCAGCAACTGGAGATTTTCTCCACGCTGCGTCAACTCAAGGCCGACAAGCAAGCCTTGCGGGATCACGACAAGACCCTGGCGGCAGCTGATCCGGGCCGCGCGCCACAGCCATTCTGGCTCGGCGACAAGATCAAGCTGCTGGATGCCGGGTTGTCTCCGGATGGCCGCTGGCTGGTACTGGTCACCGCGCGCAAGGAGCATGCCGAGGGCAAGGCGCCGCAAGTTACGCACTACGTCACCGACTCCGGCTACGCCGAGCAACAGGATGCACGCGTGTACGTCGGGCGCAACGACCCTGCGCCGCAATCGCTGCTGCTGCTGGATCTGGTTGGGCATGCCGCGTATCCGCTGGCGACGGACGGGTTGCCTGGCATCAAGGACGATCCGCTGCACGATTTGCGCGCGAAGGCCATCGCCGTGTTGCACAAGGCAGACAAGCCCGATGAGGCCAAGGCGCTGCAGGCGCCCAAGGTGCGCGCGGTACGCATCGCCGCGGGTGGCGAGGACGGTGGTGGCGGCGGCATGGTGTGGAACGACGACGGTAGCCAGCTGGCGATCCAGTTGCGCGCGATCGACAACAAGGATCGCTGGATTGCCAGCGTGGATTTCACCGCGCACACGCTGGTCAATCAGCATCGCCTCACCGATCCGGCGTGGATCAACTGGAGCTTCAACGATTTCGGCTGGCTGCGCGATGGCCGCACGCTGTGGTACCTGAGCGAGCAGAGTGGCTACTCCCAGCTGTACACCAAACCGCTCGATGGCAAGGCCGAGGCGCTCACCGCCGGGCAGTTTGAGGTCAGTGATCCTGAATTGAGCGAAGACGGCCGCTGGTTCTACCTGCGCAGCAATCAAGTTGCGCCCTACAGCTACGACGTTTACCGCGTGCCATCGGCTGGCGGCACGCTGAGCCGGGTGACGCACTATCAGGGCATGGATGGTTTTGTGCTGTCGCCAGATGGCACGCAGCTGGCCGTGCTGCATTCCGCGCCGTACGTCCTTGCGCAGTTGGCCGTCCAGCCGTCCGCCGGCGGCACCCCACGCGAACTGACCAACACCATGCAGCCTGCGTTCACCGCGCGCGCGTGGCTTGCACCGCAGATTGTGCCGGTGCCATCCAGTCATGGCGCCGGCACGATCTGGGCGAAATACTACGGGCCGGCGGCGGCGTCGACCGCAGCCACCGCGGCCCGGCCTGCCGTCATCTTCGTGCATGGCGCCGGCTATCTGCAGGACGTCACCTCGTCCTGGACCTACTACTTTCGCGAGCAGATGTTCCACAACCTGCTGGTGCAGCAGGGCTACGTGGTGCTGGACATGGACTACCGCGCGTCCGCCGGTTATGGCCGGGCGTGGCGTACCGCGATTTATCGCCAGATGGGGCATCCGGAGCTGGAGGATGTGCTCGACGGCAAGGCGTGGCTGGTCAAGCACCACGGCGTCGACCCGCAGCGCGTGGGCATCTATGGCGGCAGCTACGGCGGTTTCATGACCGAGATGGCGCTGCTGCGTGCGCCGGGTGAGTTTGCCGCCGGTGCCGCCCTGCGGCCGGTCAGCGACTGGCTGCTGTACAACCACGAGTACACGTCCAACATCCTCAATGATCCAACACTCGATCCCGAGGCCTACGCGATCAGCTCGCCGATCACCTATGCCGACCAGTTGCGCGATCCGCTGCTGATCGAGCACGGCCTGACCGACGACAACGTGCTTGCCGAGGATTCCATCCGGCTGTACCAGCGCTTCATCGAACTACGCAAAACAAACTTCTGGATGTCGCTGTATCCGCTGGAGCGCCACGGTTTCGTGCATGCCGACTCGTGGTACGACGAATACCGGCGGATTGACGAGTTGTTCAACACTTATCTGCAGCCGGTGCCGGTAACACCGACCAAGTGACGAGTCGTTGCTGGCCGAATCGCGTCGTCACCAAAGAAACGGGGCATACATCGCGTGCGCGGTGTATGCCCCGGGTGTTGCACCGCTCTGGCTCAGGCGGTTGAAGGCGTGTGGGCTCAGTGCAATGTGGCGAGCTTGACGTCTTTCATCTTCAACGCCTGGGCGACGTCGTACATCGCCTGGTTGAGGATCTTGTGCGTATTTTCATCGGCACCGTGACCTGCCGCTGCGTCAATGTCCTGCATCACCTTGACGTGCAGGTCGTGCGACAGCGCCTTGTCGAACAGGTAGCCGGACCACCACGTGCCGTTCGGTACCGTGCCGGCGATGACCAGTGTGCTGGCCAGCTTGGCACCCTTCAGCTCGGCGGGTGCGGCCGGCAGGGTAACGCCGGCTTCAGTGGCGCGTTTCAGGCCGGCTTTGACCGCGAAGGTCATACCGTTGATGAAGTCCGTCACGTTCTTCTCGCCGTACTGCTTGGTGAGTTTGGCGACTTCAGCGTTGACGGTCTTCTCGCCAAGCATCGACACCAGCGCCTTCGCGAAGCTGAAGTCAGCCGCGCCACCACCGGCCGCGACCAGCGCCGCGGTCACGTCCAGCGCCGGCGCGCCGTTGTAGGTCGGACCACCGAACCAGTTCATTGCTGACGCGTTCATCTGCTGCATCGGCGCAGCAGGGGTAGCAGTCTGGGCTTGCACCACGGTAGCCGCGCCAAAGCTCAGGGCGACGGCGAGGGCGAATACGGTCTTGTTCATGAACGGTGTCTCCTCAAAGAAATGACGAACGGAGCAAGCCAACCCCGGCGATCGAATCTGCGGCTGCCCACCCCCGCACATGGGATGCAACTCGGCACTTCAGGTTCCCCATTCAGCGGGGACCGTGGGCGCTCGGGAACCTGATTTGGCGCGCTGCATCAAATCTGCGACCGACAGCCACGTGGAGAGCTGCAATCATGCTAGATGGCCGTATACCTGCACTGCAGGCCT
>DATCWU010000429.1:0-4212 GCA_036566165.1 Rhodanobacter sp.
CCCGTGTCTGGAGATCGACGATGCGCATCCTCATCACCGGCGCCACCGGACTGGCAGGCCAGGGCGTCCTGCGCGAATGCCTGCGTGCTCCCGACGTGGAGCAAGTGACGATACTCGGCCGACATGCCACGGGCGTGCACGACCCCAGGCTGGACGAACTGATCTGCACCGACTTCGCCGATCTTTCAGCCGTCCATGAACGTCTGGCACCATTTGACGCCTGCTTCTATTGCGCCGGTGCGCTGCCCATCGGCACACCGGCGCCAGACTACCGCCACGTCACCCTGACGCTCACCCTGCACGTGGCCGAGGCGTTCGCGCAGCGCAACAGCGGCGCGAAATTCCTGTACATCTCCGGCGCCCACTCGAACCCGCGCAGCCGCGTGATGGTGCTCAAGGTCAAGGGCGAGACCGAGCAAGCCCTGGCAGCGTTGCCGATCACCTCCGTCATGCTGCGTCCCGGCGGCATCCAGCCAGTTGATGGCGTGCGCTCGCCGCATCCGCGACTGGCTCAGTTCTATCGTCTCGCCGGTCCGGTCCTGGGGCTGGCCCGGCGCGTGCTGCCCAGCCAGGTGACCAGTACCGCCGACGTCGGTCGCGCCATGCTCGCGCTGGCCCGCACGGACCGGCCGCCGGCAATCGTCGAAAATGCCGATATCAATCAGTGGGCGAAGCGCTAGCAAACGGCACACGCCGGCCCGCTGTCACCGCCGAGCGACACGCCGCAGCAACCTCCCTGCCGACAACCGGTATGGCAACAGGGCCGCCGGCGGCAGCTCCCCGGTCACCATGTACCGCGGAAGCGTTTGCTCAAGCGTCGAAGATCACGCTGCAACAGGTCACGCCACCTTCGGCCTTCCCGGTTTCCGACATGGCCACCAACTGCACGTCGACGCCAGCGCGACGCAGGATAGCGGCCGTTCGCGGAAAGGCCGTCGAGTACACCAACCGGTTGCCGACCCACACCGCATTGGCCGCAAATGGCTCGGCCGGATCGATCGCAATGGTGCGATAACCCGGGAAATGTCGTGCCTCGACCCAGTCCGGATTGAACAACAACAATCCCGGTGCAACCTGCGTGATCGCGCTTTTCAAATGTAGACACCCCGTCACGGGTACCGCTTGCACGCGGTAGGCGAACGGCGTGACCAGCCGGGTCAGTTGCACCATACCCTCGGCGTTGCTGCGCGCCGAGGTGCCGACAAACAGCACGCGGTCCAACCGCAACACGTCACCGCCATCCAGCGTTCCCGGCGCCTCGACGCGCAGCACCTGGCGCCAGGGCGCCATGGCGGTGGCCATGGACGCGATTTCGCCACGCCGCGATGCGGCGCCCGGCCGGGTCAGCACCGCCACCCGGTCCAGCACGATCACGTTGTCTTCGACAAATACCGAGTCCGGCAGATCAGGCTGCTCCTGGAGCTGGTGCACGTCACACCCGGCATCGCGCAATGCCTGCTCGTACGCGGCATGCTGCGTGCGCGCCAGCTCGAGGTCGATCTGGTGCCGCTCCAGGTGGGTCAATTCACAGCGTTCCAGCGCACGGCTCACCGCGCGGGTGATGGCGATACGGGCCACGGTTGCCACCTCGCATGGTGAAGACGAAGCGTCCAAGCATACCGCGCTCATCTCGCGGGTCGGCTGCTGCAAACGCTGACGGCATTGGGTCCAGGCAAGTCGCTGCGACCGAGCCACGGGACCCGTTGCCGAGTCGCCTGCCGTGTTGTCCATGCATATTCGTCCATGGACGCGAGCAGCAGTCGACTCCACTTACCGCTCGCTTTCACGCTCGCGCCACCGTTTGCCTGACCAATTGCGCGGGGGTACCGTTACCCACGATCTTCCATGCAGACATCGTGCCCCTGAACATCGCGCCCCGCACAGGCTTGAACCATGGACGCTTTCAGCTACCTCTCCGTCCTGCTGTCGATCATCCTGGGGCTGGCGATCACCCAGGTGCTGCAGGGCTTCCGCGGCCTCATGCTGGCCCGTTCCCGGGTGCAGGCGTACTGGCCAAGTGTGGCATGGGCGATCCTGCTGCTGGTGATCGACGTGCAGGTGTGGTGGGCCATGTACGAACTGCGCTTCCGTCCGGACTGGAGCTTCCTCGGCTTCGCCGTCGTGCTGGCGCAGACCGTGCCGTTGTACCTGCTGGCCGGCCTGGTGTTGCCCGATATCGACACGGAGGGAGCGGTCGACCTGCGCACCCACTACTACGGAAATCATCGCTGGTTCTTCAGCCTGCTGGCCTTGCTGCTGGTGGTCAGCATGGGCAAGCAGCTGGTGCTCTATGGCAACCTACCCGCGCCGCTGGATCTGGGATTCCAGCTGCTTCTTCTTGCCAGTTCGCTGGCCGGCGCATGCACCGCACGCGAGCGCTTCCACCAGGCGCTGGTAGTGTTCAGCGCGGCCCTCATTGTCGTCTACATCGCCGTGTTGTTCGCGCATTTGCGCTGAGCCATTCGGCACACTGAGCATGCTGGTTCCAGCACGCGAACACACGCTACCGTGTTGCTTTCAAGGCGCTGCGCAGCGCAGATCCGCTTTTGTTGCCACTGTCGCCACAAGGTCGCGATTGATGGTCAGGCATTGGTCGGCGATTGCCGCCACGCTGCTCCGGTGCGACACCACGATGAGTATCGTCCGCGGCAGCCGGCGTTTCATGGCGGCCAGCACGTGGATTTCCGCCGCGGCGTCGAGCGCGCTGGTTGCTTCGTCCAGCACGGCCAGGAACGGTTGGCGCAGGATCACCTGGGCCAGCAGCAAGCGCTGCAGCTCGCCGCCGGACAGCCGGCTCGATGCGCTGTGCAGCGCGGTGTCCAGTCCGTGCGCCGAGCCGGCCAATCGCCGGTCGAGGCCGACGTCATGGAGCACGGTCTGCAGCAGCTCGTCGCTCGCTTCGGGCGCGGCCCAATGCAGGCACTCGCGCACCGAGTACTGCCAGGGACGCACGCTCTGGCTGACATAGGCGCCCTGCCGCACGAGCTCGCAGTACTCGCCAAAACCGATGGCGTGGCCCTCGACCCGCGCCGCGAAGATCTCCGGCCTGCTCATGCCCGCCAGCACGTCGACCAAGCTGCTCTTGCCGATGCCGGAGTCGCCGGAAATCAGGGTCAACTGGCCGGGCACCAGGCTCAGCTGGCGGACATCGAGGTCGACCAGCGGCGGCGCCAGTTGCAGCCGTTCGATGTGCAGCGCGATCCGCCCCGTTGGCACCCGCGCTGGCGCCGGTACACGCGCCGTGGCCAGACTCATGTAGCGCTGCCACAGTTCAAACGCCGGCGCGGCAGAACGCAACTGCTGGAAGCTCTGCCGGGTCGACACCAGGTACGGCAACAGGCGCCCGAGCAGCAGGCAGGCCGCGATCAGCGCGGCTTGGTCGACCCCGCGCCAGCGGTAGGCCAGCACGAAGACCGCCGCGATCCCGATCGCCGCCAGCAGCTCCAGCAGCAATCGCCCGTTGGCGACGAGTTCCAGCTGACGCCGGTAGCCGTGTCCAAGCTGCGCGGAAATGGCGCCGTAACTCTGCTTTTCGGCATCCTCACGCTGGAACGAGCGCACGTGGCGCAGGCGTCGCGGAAAATCCTCGCTGTGCCAGAACAACCGCGTCATGTCGGCGACGTACTGGCGACCAACCCGCGACTGTTCGCGACCGAACGCGCGCGAGGCGATCACGCCAAACGCGGCAAACAGCGGCGTCGCCAACATCAGCGGCGGGCACACCCAGAACGCCGCCGCCAGGCTCACGACGGACGTGACGCCGGCGACCAGCAGTTGCTGCAGCGCGCTGAAACCCTGGGTGATGATCTCGACGTTGTAGGTAAGCACGTTGGCGATCTCCGCCGAGGTCGAATCCGCCAGCGCATCCAGCCGCGCGTCGAGCAGGCGCGCATGCACCTGGCGGCGCCGGATCATGCCGTAACGCGCGGTCAGCCGGGCACCCAGTCGCGAGGTCAACCAGCGCAGCACGGCAAAAGCGAACGTGGCCGCCGCGAAGATCGCTGCCTGCATTTCCACGCCGCCGGGCACGGCGAACACGCCGCCGGCAAACGTCAACGCATGCCCCGGCTGCACCAGCGGCACCAGCAGCACGGCCGCGAGGCTGCCGGCCAACGCGCTGGCCAGCGACAGCAGCACGTAAGCCATGGTTTCCACCACGTCGACGCGCGCGAACGTGTGCACCAGCGAACGCAGCAGGTCGAAGGCGCGATC